>CAZGTQ010000093.1:0-10794 GCA_964528575.1 uncultured Planctomycetaceae bacterium
CCTACGGCAAGAAGCCCTTCTTGTCGGCGAGCTTGCGGGGCAGGTACTCCTCGATCACGAAGTTGAGGCCCCACTTCGCGAGCGCTTGCTGCTCGGCGCGCACGCCCATCTTCAGGAGTTGCGTGATCGCCTTGACCCACGGCTTGTGCGCCTTGAAGAACGGGTCGTTCTTGAGCGCGTCCTTCGCGCGCTTGACGTCGACGGGCTGGAGCTCGTGCGTCGCGTCCATCAGCTCGAAGTCGAGGATGTCCTGCGGCGTGACGCCGAGGTACTGCGCGTTCGGGACGCAGAAGAACTGGTTGATGTGCGCCGCGTTGCCCGAGCCGACCTTGAGCGTGCGGTAGATGTTCGCGATGCCGTACGGGTCGCAGTCGACGAACGCGTAGACCGGGATCTTCGGCGAGCGCGACTCGGAGAGGCGGCGGACGAAGCGGCGCGTCGCGCGAGTGGGGACGCCACCGCTCTCGATCAGCACGCAGTTCGCTGCCTCCCAGTACTCGTGCTCGTTCAGGCGCTGGAACATGCCGCCCGTCTCGACGACGATGATGAACTTCGCTTTCGTCTCGAACTTCAAATGCTCGACCGAGTGCGGGATCCTGTATGCGCCGGTGCCCATGCGCGCGCAGTCGATGCGCAGCGTGTCGTTCGAGCGGCGGTCGCGGTCGATGACGACGAGGTTGCCCGCGACGGCGCCGCCGTGCTCCTCGGGGTAGTAGCGGAGCTGCTCGCGCGCCAGGCCATCCAGCGAGGCGAGCGCCTCGATGTCGTCCATCACGGCGTCCGATTCCGCCTGCTCGTTGAACTTGCACTCCGCCCAGTTCTTCGAGACGTAGTACGCCTCCCGCTTCGTGGCGAAGTCGTCGTCCTCGACCATCTGCTTCGAGACGGCCATCAGCCGCAGCGTCTGCGCGAAGTTCTTCACCGTGTTGACCGACAGGTGGCGCGTCTTCACGCCCTTGCCGAGCTGGAAGTAGCCGACCTTCGTGTCGTAGTTCACGTTGGAGAGCGAGCGGACGGGCATGCGCAGCTCGGGCAGCACGCGCTTGAAGACGCTGCGGTGGACGCGATCGGCGGTGCCTTCGATCAGCTTCAGCGTCTTCTTGTCGAGGTCGGTCATCGGCGTCGTCCGCCCGATCGCCGCCGACTTCCCGGCGCCCGCCTTGGCGGTCCCCTTGCTCGCCTTCTTCGAGGGCCCCGTCTTGCCGGACGTGCCGGTCTTCTTCGTCGTCTTCTTCTTGCGCGCGGCCATGCGACCTATCTAGATGCTGCGCGAGCCGAATGCAACGGCGGCGGCGCGCGGCTATCCTGCGCCGACCGTGCTCGCGCCCGACGAACGAGCGCCGTCCCGCGCGCTGCGCTTCGGGGGCGGCATGCTGCTCGGCGCGGTCCTCGTGCTCTACGTCCGCACGCTCGCGCCCGGCGTCCTCGGCGGCGACAGCGCGGAGCTCCAGTACGTTGCCCGCCTGTGGGGCATCCCGCACCCGACGAGCTACCCGACGTACGTCCTCGCGACGCGCCCGTTCGCCGTCGTCCCGGTCGGCGAGCTCGCCTGGCGCATCAACCTGTTCTCCGCGCTGTGCAGCGCGTTCGCGGTCGCGCTCGTCTTCCGCGTCCTGCGCGAGCTCGGGAGCGGCGCGACAGGCGCGTTCGTCGGCGCCGGCTGCCTCGCCGTCGGCCGCGCGTTCTGGTCCCAGGCGGTGATCGCCGAGGTGCACGGGTTGAACGAGCTGCTCCTGGCGGGGCTCCTGGCGCTCGTTCTGCGCTGGGACCGCGAGCGGAGCACGCGCGCCCTCGTCGACCTCGCGCTCGTCGCCGCGCTCGCGCTCGGCTGCCACATGACGACGGTCGTGCTGCTGCCGGTGCTCGCGGCGTTCGTGCTCGTCCGCGGCGGAGCGCGCCGGCCGGCGCTCGCGGCGGGGGCCGCGGCGACGACGCTCGCGCTCGGTGCGCTGCTCTACTTCGTGCTCGCGTGGCTCGCGATCGACGAGCTGCGGCTGTCGGGCATCGCGAGCCCACGGGTGTGGAGCGCGATCCTGGACCGCGTCACGGCGCGCCAGTACCAGGAGAGCGTGCTCGCCTACGGCCTCGCCGACCAGCCGGCGCGGCTCGCGTTCTGGGGCCGGGAGCTCGTCGGGCAGTACACGGTCGCGGGCGCGGGGCTCGTCGCCGTGGGCCTCTTCGCGCGGCTCGAGCTCGCGCGGCGCCTCCTGCTGGCCGCGACGTTCGTCGTCGCCGGCGTCGTCGCGATGAACCTGCGCACGCCGGACGCGGAGCTGTACCTGCTCCCCGCGCACCTCGTCGCGGCGGTGCTGCTCGGCCTGGGCGCGGATCGCCTCGTGCGCTTCGCCGGCCGGCGCGGCGCGCGGCTCGCTGCGGTCGCGTCCGCGCTGTGCGTCGCGCTCCCGCTCGCCCTGGTCCTGCGCAACCACGCGGCGGCCGACCGCTCCGACGACGTCGAGCTCGGCCGTTGGGGCCGCGCGCTGCTCGCGCGCCTCGAGCCCGGCTCGATCGTCGTCGCGGGCTGGACGCGCAACACGACGCTGCACTACCTGCAGAGCATCGAGGGCCGCGGAGCGGGCGTCGAGATCGCGCTGAGCGGCGCGCTCGACCCCGCGCAGCTCGCCGCCGCCGCGACCGCGCGTCCGGTGTACCTCGTCGAGCCCGAGCCGTGGGAGCACGCGCTCGAGCTCGAGCCGGGGCCGGGCGGCGTCTGGCGCGTCGTCGGCGCGCGGTAGTCGCGCGGTAGTCGCCCGTCGGCGAGCGCTAGAACTTGCGGCTCTTGTGGAGCACGTCCTTGAGCGTGTCCTCCGCTTCCTCGCGCTTGGTGTCGTCGATGCCGAGGATCTCCTGGAGCGCGACGCCGATGTGGGGGATGTAGAGCTCGATGTAGCTGCGCTTCTCGTACTCGCGCTTGAGGCGCTTGCCCTTGCGGATGTGCGTGCCGAGCTTGCGGCCGCAGACCTGGAGGCCGAGCTTGATCTCCTTGAGGATCTCCTCGTACGCGGCGATCGCTTCCTTCGACTCCGACGTGAACGGGACCCAGACCGAGGCGATGTGGACGAGCACCGCCATCGGGCCGATCGGCAGGCCGCCGCGCGGCTGCTGGAGACCGTACTGGCGCCAATTCGTCTGGATCACGCCCTTCGTGATCGAGCACGCGGACTGCTGGTAGAGCAGCGGGACGCGGTTCGCGAAGCGCAGGACGCGGATCGGCTCGTCCGCGTTGCCGACGAGGTCCTCCGTCGCCGCCTTCGCCGCGTCCTTCTTCGTGATGCGGCCGCCGTCGGTCAGCTCGAGGCCGACGCCGCCCGGCTTGCCGTACGCGATGCCGACCTCGATCTGGAACGGGTTGCCGCGGTACACCGCCGCCGGGCGCGTCGTCGCGACGTAGAAGTCCGCCTCGAGCTCCTTCTTCAGGCCCGCGAGGATCAGCTCCTCGCCGATCGGGGCGATGCAGTCGGTCGACGGCGCCGAGATCTTCGTCTTGCCGATCGCCTCGTGCAGCGCGCTCGCCTCCTGGCGCGCGATGCGCGTCGGGTACGACTTCTCGCTGAGGCCGGTGCCCGCCGTCTCGATGATCTTCTTCGCGACGGTCGGCCCGACCCGGCTGAACTCCTCCTGGAGGAAGCCGGAGAGCGAGCGCGCGCCCGTGTCCTTGAGCATCGCGATCAGCACGCCGAGCTCGATGCCGTGCGGGTGCGGCTTGATCTCGACCGTCTCCGGCGGAAGCTCCTTGGTCGATCGCTCGTAGACGACCTCCTCGCCCGCCGGGTCCTTGTAGCGGATCGTCAGGTGCGGGTTCGCGATCGCCGTCTGCTTGAGGTACATGTCGACCGAGCGCTGGCCCTTCTGGTAGCGGGCCTCCATCTCGATCTCGACGCGCGTGCCGTGCTCGCGCTCCCACTCGATCGTGCCCGACTCGTGGATCTCGGGCTTGTTGCGCGCGGTGTCGATCGTCAGCGTGAACTGGTGCGCCGGCTTGCGCTTGCCCGTGCGCGAGACGATGCGCATCGGCTTGCCGGTCGTGAGCTGACCGTACATGCCCGCCGCCGAGATGCCGATGCCCTGCTGGCCGCGGCTCTGCGACAGCTTGTGGAACTTCGACCCGTAGAGCAGCTTGCCGAAGATCTTGCCGATCTGGTCCTCGACGACGCCCGGACCGTTGTCCTCGACCGCCATGCGGAAGCGGTTCTCGCCCGTCTGCGTCAGCTCGACGACGACCTCGGGCAGGATGCCGGCCTCCTCGCACGCGTCGAGGGAGTTGTCGACGGCTTCCTTGACGGCGGTGAGCAGCGCCTTGAGCGGCGAATCGAAGCCGAGCAGGTGCCGGTTCTTCGTGAAGAACTCGGAGACCGAGATCTCGCGCTGCTTCGACGCCATCGCGTCGGCGTCGACGCGCCGGCGCTCGCCCTTGGCGGGCGCCTTGCGCGCGGAGGCCTTGCGCGGCGACTCGCCCGCGGGCTCGCGCTTCGTCGTCTTCTTCTTCGGCTCGTTCTTGCGCGCCACGGGGGCTTCGGTCTCGATCTCGTCGAACAGGGTCGGCGTCCGCATGGATCCGTATCTAGGAACCGGCCCCGTCCAATGCAATGCGCAACAGGTGCCAGAGTCCGACGGCGATGCACACGAGCGGGGGCGCCGACGTGAGACAGCCCCACGAGAGGTAGCGCTTCTGGAGCGACGCGCCGCACGCGTCGCAGACGCGCGGCGTCGGCCGGGCGAGCTCCGCGCCGCAGCGCGGGCAGCGGCGCCGCGGCTCGACCCTAGGAGACACGCGCGCCTCCGATCGGCACCGGGGTCGGCTCGGCGTCCCCGTCGCACGCGCCGACGGCCGCGGCCGCGTCGCGGAACGCGAGCAGCGCCGGCGTCTGGCGCGCGCCCGGCTCGTAGTCGATCTCCCCGAAGAAGTAGCGCCGCACCGCGTCGGCCGGCAGCTCGAGCTCGCGCGCCGTGTCGCGGGCGATCTGTTCGAGGTGCTCGCGGCCGTGCGCCCAGGCGCGGTGGAATGCGCCGAGCCACGGCGCCAGGTCGACGCCCGGCCGCGCGATCCAGGGTGCGAAGACGAACGCCTGGCCGGTCCGCTCGCACCACGAGCCGGACGGGTTGAAGCGCTCCGCTCCCGCTCCCGCGACCGTCTCCCGCAGCGCGCCGTCGCCGATCCGCAGCCAGCCGTCCGCGTCCGCGTCGCGCGGGTCGGCGCCGGGCTCGACCGCGACCAGCTCGATGTGCGGGGCGCGCTCGGCGAGCTCGACCGCGATCAACGCCGCGGCCGCGCGGCTCGCCGGGTCGAGCGCGAGCGTCCGGACGCGCTCGAGCGGGGCGCGCAGGAAGCACTGGACGCTCGAGACCGGCCCGTTGCCCGCGACCGCGATGCCGTCGACGTACGAGTAGCCCGGGCGCCGGAACAGCTCGATCGAGCTGACGAGCGCGACGTCGATGCGCCCCGCGCGCAGGCCCTCGACGAGGCGCGCCGGGACGTCGAGCACCAGCTCGACCCCCGGCTCGGCGGCGAGTCCGGCGTCGAGCGGGCGCCCCACCCGGTAGGGGACGCTGCCGACGCGCAGACGGTCTCGCTCGGGCTGCATGGTCTGTGAGGATACGGGACGCTCCCGGGCGCTCCGCTTCCTATTCTCGGCCGCGTGTTCGCCCCGTGCCCGTTCCCCGACCACGCGCTGCTCGACTCGGGCGGCGGCCGCAAGCTCGAGCGTTTCGGCCCGGTCGTGCTCGACCGTCCCGACCCGCAGGCGCTGTGGCGCCGGCGCCAGGACGAGCGCGCGTGGGCCGCGGCGGACCTCGCGTTCGAGCGCATCGACGACCGCCGCGGCCGCTGGCGCGCGCGCGCCGGAGCGCACGAGCTCGCGCTCGGTCGCGATCCGTCCTGGCCGGTGCGCTTCGACGAAGCGACGCTCGTCGTGCGGCCGACGCCGTTCAAGCACGTCGGCGTGTTCCCCGAGCAGGCGGCGAACTGGCGTTGGGTCGGCGAGCGCGCGCAGCGCTTCGAAGCGCCCCGGCTGCTCAACCTGTTCGGCTACACGGGGGCCGCGAGCGTGCTCGCCGCGCAGGCGGGCTACGCGGTCACGCACGTGGACGCGTCCAAGACGTCGCTCGCGTGGGCGCGCGAGAACGCCGCTGCGTCGGGGCTGGGCGAGCGCGCGCTGCGGATCGTGCTCGACGACGCGCTCGCGTTCGCTCGGCGCGAGCTGCGTCGCGGCGCGCGGTACGAGGGCATCCTCGTCGACCCGCCGCACTACGGGCGCGGGCCGAAGGGCGAGGTCTGGCGGTTCGAGGAGGGGCTCGCGCCGCTGCTCGAAGCGTGCGCGGAGCTCGCCGCCGAGCGCGCGTTCCTCGTCCTGTCGTCGTACGCGATCGGCTATTCGCCGCTCGCGTTCACGAACGTGCTGGCCGAGCTGCCGCGCGGGACCGTCGCAGCGGACGAGCTCGTCGTGCCCGAAGAGGACGGCGAGCGCTTCCTCCCGTGCGGCTTCTGCGCCCGCTGGGAGCGCGGTCTCGACGGATGAGCTCGCTCGACGCGCTCTTCGCCGACAACCACCTGCTCGCGGTGAACAAGCGCGCGGGCGAGCCGACGGTGCCGGACGAGAGCGGCGACGAGAGCCTGTTCGAGCGGGCGCGCGCCTGGGTCGAGCACGCGTACGAGAAGCCCGGCCGCGCGTTCCTCGGCGTCGTGCACCGTCTCGACCGGCCGGTGTCGGGAGTCGTGCTCTTCGCGCGCACGAGCAAGGCCGCGGCGCGGCTCGGCGAGCAGTTCCGCTCGCGCGAGGCGCGCAAGACGTACCTCGCGGTCTGCCACGGCTGGCCCGCGTCCGACGGCGGCGAGCTCGTCCAGTGGCTCGAGAAGGACGCAGCGCGGCGCGTCGTGACGGCGCGCACGGGGCCGGGCGGCGACGCGCGGGAGGCGCGCACCGGCTGGCGCGTGCTCGCGCGGTTCGCGCAGGACGGCGAGCGGCGGGCGCTGCTCGAGCTCGTGCCGCACACCGGCCGGCCGCACCAGCTGCGGGTCGCGGCTTCGACTCTCGGCCATCCGCTCCTCGGCGACCTCAAGTACGGCGCGCCACGCCCGCTCCCCGACAAGAGCATCGCGCTGCACGCCGCGGCGCTGTCGGTCGTCCACCCGACACGACGCGAGCGCGTCGAGCTCGCATGCCCGCCGCCGGACGCGCCGTGGTGGCCTGCGTCGAGCCGCTCGCGTCAGCTCGACACGTAGCGCTTGTCGACGTCGACGAGCAGCACGACGCGGTCCGCACCGCCGAAGTTGAACGCCTCGTGCTCCGCGTCGCTGTCGAAGCCCAGGCAGCGGCCGTTCGCGTGGTGGCGCAGCTCTCCGGACGGCCCGCCCATGCGCAGCCCGGCCGGGGGGCGCACCTCGAGTCCGAGGTGGCAGCGGACCGTGGCGCACACGGTCTCGTCGACGTGCGCACGCACGTGCGTTCCGTGCGCGAGCAGCGAGTAGCCGGCGAGCAGTGCGCCGGGGATCGAGCGGACGACTTCGAGCGTGCGCGGACAGAGCGGCGCGTTCACGGCGCACGCGTCGGCGAAGAGCCAGTCCGTCGCGGCGCAGAACAGCGGGAAGACCGACCACTCGCCCTCGTACGCCTCCGGCAGCGGCCAGGGGACGAACGAATCGCGGGGCACGCGCTCGTACTCGGTGCGCAGCTCCTGGCAAGCAGCCTCCAGGCGGCGCATGAAAGCGTGGTCGCTGGCGTCGTGGAACATCGCGAGCGGTCGAGCACGTCGGGAGCGCGGCTCGGAATCGGATCCTACGCTGGAACCCCTCGGGTCGCTAGCTGGTTGATAGGCTGGCGGATCATGCGCTATGCCGTAGAAGCGCGCGGGCTGGGCAAGGCGTATCGCATCTACGCCCGGCCGCTCGACCGCATCCTCGAGGCCGTCGCCCCCGTCATGAGGCACCGGCTCCACTGGGCGCTCCGTGGCGTCGACCTCGCGCTCCCGGCCGGAACAGCGCTCGGCATCTGTGGTGCGAACGGCGCCGGCAAGTCGACACTCCAGCGGGTCCTCGCGGGCGTGACGCCTCCGACGGAGGGCCGCTACCGGGTCCGCGGCCGCGTTTCGAGCCTCCTCGAGATCGGGCTCGGCTTCCACATGGATCTCTCCGGGCGGGCCAACATCCACGCGAGCGGCGCGCTCCTGGGAATGTCGCGACGCGGGGTCCTCGCGCGGGCCGACGAGATCATCGAGTTCTCCGAGCTCGGCGATTTCATCGACATGCCGTTGCGCACGTACTCGACCGGGATGGGCATGCGCCTGGGTTTCAGCATCGCGTCGGCCTTCGATCCGGACGTGCTCGTCATCGACGAGGCGTTCGCGGTGGGGGACGTCGCGTTCCAGCGCAAATGCCTCGAGCGCATCCGCGATTTCAAGCGGCGCAACAAGACGATCGTCTTCTGCGGCCACGGGATGATCGAGTTGCGCCAGCTCTGCGACGAGGCGGTGTGGATCCACGACGGGCGCGTGCGGCGAGCGGGCGACGTCGTGTCCGTCACGGGCGACTACCTCTCCTGGATGACGCGCTCGCGCGACGAGCCGCCGCGCACGCGCGAGGGGGAGGCGGCGCTCGCGCCCGCCGAGGCGGAGACGGGGCCGGCGAACGGCGTCCCGCACGTCGTCGACGCGTGGGCGTGCGATCCCGTCGACGGGGCGCGGGTCGAGCAGATCGGCACGGGCGACTCGGTCCAGATCCGCGTGCGCTGGCGCAACCCGCTCCACCCGACCGCGCGCGTCAACCTCGGCGTCGGGCTGGTGCGCCAGGACGAGGTCCTGTGCATCGGGCTCGGGACGCACCTCGACGGCCACGTCCTGGACGGGCCGGACGGCTGCACCGCGCTGACGTTGCCCTCGCTCCCGCTGCTCGCTGGCGAGTACCTCGTCCTGATCTGGCTGCTCGACGAGAGCGGTGCGCACCGCCACCACGAGTTCATCGCACGCGACGAGCTCGTCGTCGAGGCGCGCAGGCGCGAGATGGGCGTCGTGTGCCCGCCGCACGCGTGGAGCGAGGTCGCAGAGCACGCCTCGCTGCGCTCGGAACCGGGGGCGGCATGAACGTCAGCGTCGCCTTCGCTCCGTCGATCTGCCTGCCGAACCAGGTCTACCACGCGCTGCCCGTGCTCGCGGGGGCGCTGCGGGACGCCGGGCACGTCCCGCGCTGCATCGATCTCAACCTCGCCGCGGCCGACATGCTGCTGACGGACGAGCGCGTCGAGCGGTTCCTGCCGCGCGGCATCGCGCTCGAGCGCGAGCTGCGGGCGCCGGGCGACACCGAGCCGACGCCGCTCGAGCGCGCGGAGCCGCTGCTGCGCGCGGCGGAGCAGATGAAGGACGTGCTGCGCGACCGCTCGCGCTGCTACGACCAGCCGCTCTTCAAGCGGGCGTTCTGGGGAACGGACGACGCGCTGCGGATCTTCTACCAGCTCGACGAGATCGTCTCCCCGTTCCGCGAGCGCTTCGCCGCCGATGTGCTCGATCATCTCGAGCGCGACCCGTGGAGCCCCCTGCGCGACCTCTGGGACGAGGGCTTGCTCGACGAGGTGCTCGCGGGCGAGCCGGGGCTCGTCGGCATCTGCGTCGCGTTCCCCGAGCAGGCGGTCGAGGCGCTGCGTCTCGCGCGTCGCGTGCGCGCGGCGCGGCCGGACGTGTCGCTGTGCCTCGGCGGGCCGCTGCTGAACGTGCACCCCGAGCGCTGGCTGCAGCCGTGGCTGTTCGACTTGGTCGACTACGTCGTGCTCGGCGACGGCGCGTTCTCGATCGTCGAGCTCGTCGAGGCGCTCGAGGGCCGCGGCGACCTCGACGAAGTGCGCAACCTCGTGCGGCTGCGCGGCGGAGCGGTCGTGCGCAACGATCCCGAGCCGTGGCTCGAGCCGCTCGACGACCTGCCGCTCCCCGACTTCGCGTCGATCGACCTCGCGCGCTTCTTCACGCCGCTGCCGATCTACCCGCTCATGTTGTCGCGCGGCTGCTACTGGGGCCGGTGCACGTTCTGCAGCATCGGCTGGCGCGAGAACTACCGCATGCTCTCGCCGGCGAGCATCGAGCGCCACGCGCGTCACCTGGCGGCCCAGGGCGCGCGCTACGTACAGATGCAGGACTCGAGCGTGCCGCCGCGCGGTGCGCACCTCCTCGCCGAGACCGTGCGCGCTGGCGAGCTCGGTCTCTTCTGGGAGGGTGGCTTCAAGTTCAGCGCGCAGCTCCTCGACCCGGCCTGGTGCGGCGACCTGTACGCCGGCGGCTGCCGCTCGCTCAAGCTCGGGCTGGAGACGATGAACCAGAGTGTCATCGACCTGATGGAGAAGGGATTCCGGATCGAGAGCGTCCCCGCGATGCTGCGCAACCTGCGTGAGGCGGGGATCTCGGCGGAGCTCCTGTGGTTCATCGGGTTCCCGACCGAGACGCTCCACGACGTGATGGAGACGGTCCGGTTCCTGCACGGGCGCCGCGACCAGTTCGGACTCACGGCGTTCGTCGGCGACTACTCGCTGCACCCTGACACCGAGGTCTTCCACCGGCCGGCCGATTTCGGCGTCACCGTCCTCGGCCAGCGGAGCGAGTCCTGCGAGTACCTCGTCGAGCGCGGCCTGCAGCCGCACGAGACGCACGAGCTCAAGCGCATCCTCGCATGCCACAACAACCGGACGCTGGTGTGCAACGGCTCGCACCTGCCGCATCTGGTCGAGAGCGGCATCGACCTGACGGGCCTCGCGCGCCCTCCCGTCGTGCCGGCAGAGCTCGCCGCGCACAGCGCGGGCTGACGGTGTCGCACACCTTGTT
>CAZGTQ010000094.1:0-15115 GCA_964528575.1 uncultured Planctomycetaceae bacterium
GCACGAGCTCAACAAGCGCGACCTGATGATCTACATCACGCGCTCGCTCACACACAAAGAGCGTTTCATCATCGAGCAGTACTACCAGTACGGCCACACGATGCGCGAGATCGGCGAGAGGCTCGCGCTGACCGAGAGCCGCGGCTGCCACATCCACTCCAACGACATGGGCCGCCTGAAGGGCCTGTTGGAGCAGAAGGAAGACTCGCTCCTGGCGTGACGTCGCCCGCGGGCTCGGTCCCGGGTAACCTGTCGCCGCCATGGCGACTCGACGCGACGTGCTGCTCGGCGCGGCGGCGCTCCTGCCCCTGCTCGGTTGCGGCGTGAGCGACGCCGCGGACACGCTGCGTGCCGAGCCGTACGAGCTCGGCGGAGTCGAGGCGCGGCTGCTCGGCGTCGACGTGGGCGTGCGGGTCCGCTACGAGGGTCCGGCGACGAAGCACGGCTTCCGGGTCGTGCTGGAAGGGCCCGACGGCGAGGTCGTCGAGTCCCGCGAGATCGGGTCCGCGATCGACGACGAGGGCGTGTCCCTCGATCACGTCGCCGCGGTGCTGGTCCAGGGCCTCCCCGACGACGCGGTGCTGCTCAGCGCGCGGCTGGCGGCCGCCGCGGGCCCCGGCTGGCTGCGGACGGACCACCTGATCCAGGACTTGATGCCGGCCGACGTCGGCGGCTTCACGCTCGAACAGCCCCGGCCGCAGGTCGCCCGGGGCACCCCCGCCGCCGTCACCGTGTACGCGCGCCGGTTCTCGAACGGAGGCGCCCTGCGCGTCGAGCTATGGGTCGAGTGATGCGAACGATGAGCGCGAGAATCTGGATCGCGGCCGCCGCCGCGCTGGCCGTCGGCTGCGGGAACGTGTCGTCGACGACTCACGTCGCGACGAGCCCGGCGCAGCGGCTCGCCGAGATCCTCGCCGAGCGCGAGAAGACGCCGCGGGTCTCCGACGAGGCCCTGTCGCGGGTCCTGGCGGCGATCACCGAACGCGCCGAGGCGGGCGACGTCGACGCCGCGCTCGTCCTGTTCGAGCTCGCCGCGCGCCAGCGCACGGCCGAGTAGCCGAGCGGGGTTCGCGAGGCGGCTTCGCCCTCCTCGACGCGCTCGCGGCGCGCGTGCTCCCGCCGCCGGGGTAGCATGGTCCGTCCCGAAGCGCTCGAGACGAGGAGGATGCTGTGGGTGGACCGTCGACGTTGCTCCTGTTGATCGCCGCGGGCTCGCTGTGGGGCGCGCAGGACGAATCGCGCCTGCTCGTCTACGCGCCCGAGCCGTTCCACGCGGCGCTCGAGCCGCTGGTCGCGCTGCGCGAGAGCGAGGGTTGGACGTGCTCCGTCGCCGACGCGTCGGCGCAGGGGCTCGGCGACGCGCTCGGCGCGCTCGCCGGCGCACCGGACGCGATCCTGCTCGTCGGCGACCAGGCCGCGGGCGCCGAGGACGAGCCGTGGCACGTGCCGTCGCACAGCGCGGAGCTCTACCGCTGGCGCTCCGTGCAGCGCGAGCGGTTCTCGTCCGATCCGCTGCTCGGCGACCTCGACGGCGACGGCTCGATCGACGTGCCGGTCGGACGCATCCCCGCGCGCTCCGCCGCCGACGTCGAGCGCGCGGTGGCGAAGATCCTCGCGTGGGAGCAGCGCGCGCCTTCGCTCGCGGACCTGCGCCTGGTCGCGTGGGGCGGAGCGCCCGGCTATGGCGGCGCGATCGACAAGATGGCGACCGGCATGCTCGTCGGGATGGTGACGAAGCAGGCGCCCGCATGGGCCGAGCCGTGGCTGTTGTCGGCGGCCGCGAACGAGCCGCTCTGCGGCCACCCGCCCGACCATCCGAGCGCGTTCAGCGACGCGGTGAACGCCGGCGCGCTCCTGTGCACGATGGTCGCGCACGCCGACGCGCAGCACGTCGTGTCGATGCGACACGGGTCCGAGACGATCGCGTACGACGCGTCGGACGCGCGCGCGGCGTTCGCGGACGGCGAGCCGACGGCGCCGCTCGTGTTCCTCACCTGCGAGTCCGGCCGCTTCGACGGCGGCGAGGAGTGCCTCGCGGAGACGATGTTCGCGCTCCCGGGCGGCCCCGTCGCGACGATCGGCGCGACGACCGAGTCGCACCCGCTGCCGAACTACTTCACGGGGCTGGCGCTCCTGCAGGAGCTCGCCGCTGCCGCCGAGAGCGACGGGACGGCGCGCATCGGCGCGTACTGGCTCGCCGCGCAGCGCCGGGGCGCGGCGGCGCGCTCGATGCTCGTCGAGCGCATGCTCGCCGACGCCGAGGGCAGCCTGGCGCCCGAGATCGACGTCGCGCAACTGCGCCGCGACCAGCAGCGCATCTACGCGCTGCTCGGCGACCCGCTGACCAGCCTGCGCGTGCCGCGGCCGCTCGCGATCGCGGTCGAGCCCGATGGCGAGGGGAGCGGCTGGCGCTGGAGCGTCGACCCGGCGCTGCGCACCGAGGGCGCGCAGCTCTTCGTGTCGCTGCGGCCCGCGCGCGCCGAGAAGCAGGACGAGCTCCCGGACGACGCGAGCATCGAAGAGCGCCGCGCCGCGTTCGAGCGCGCGAACGCCGCCTACCGCTTCGAGCCGCTCGCGACGCTCGACGCCGGCGCCGACTGGGGCGGCCGCGTCGACCGCCCCGGCCGGCTGCGCGCGGTCCTCGTCGGCCCGCAGACGTTCGCGGCTGGCACGGCGGAGCTGAAGCGAGCGCGAGGCGAGTGACGAAGGGCGCGAGGAGCGGGACCGGAACCGGCTCCGGCTTCCGGCTCGTGCGCCACGAAGTCGTCGACTCGACGAACGAGCGCGCGCTCGCGAGCCTCGCCGACGGGAGCGGCCGCCACCGCGACGCGCACGTCGCGCGCGCGCAGACCGCCGGCCGCGGCCGGCGCGGCGCGCGCTGGGAGAGCGCGGCGGGCGAGGGGCTCTTCCTCAGCGCGATCTGGTCGCCGGGCGTGCCGCTCGCGCCGCCGGGACTGACGATGGCGGGCGGCCTGGCGGTGCGCGACGCGGCGCGCTCGCTCGCGGGCGGCGAGCTCGCAGGGCTCGCGCTCGACTGGCCCAACGACGTCGTCGTGCGCGCGGCGAAGCTCGCGGGCGTGCTCGTCGAGTCGCGCGGTCTCGACCCGGCGCGGCCGAGCTACGTCGTCGGCGTCGGGCTGAACGTGCGCCAGCGCGCGTTCGGCGCCGAGCTCGTGGCGGAGCGCGCGGTGACGAGCCTCGCGCTCGAGGGCGTCGACGCGACGGTCGACGACGCGTGCGCGAAGGTGCTCGCGGCGCTGGGCGAGCGGCTGGAGCAGCTCGGGCGCGACTCGGCTTCGCTCGCACGCGACTTCGCGGCGGCGACGGGCCTCGTCGGGACGAGCGTCCGCGTCGTCGCGGGCGGTCGCACGCTCGCGGGCCGGCTCGCCGCGCTCGACCTCGAGCGCGGCCTGTCGCTCGAGACCGCATCGGGCGTCGTGCCGCTCGCGCTGGCACACGTGACGGCGCTCGAACGGGCGTGAGCGGGGATGGCGCGGCCCGGGAGGACGATCCGACGACCAGTCCATTGCGACTTCTTCGGGGGTGGGTAGGCTGCCGCCACGCAGAGTTGGGTAACCGCTCGGGTCGGCAGAATCCTCGCCGACGAGCGTTACACGTTTCGAGAGAGGAGAAACGATGACCACACTGCGATGCGTCTTGTCCGCGGCCGCAGCCTTGGCACCGTGCGAGGTGTTCTTCACCTGGTCGTACGACGTCGGGACGACGGGCGGCGACGCCAGCATCCGGGTCGACCTGATTCGTGGCGGAGCGACGCCGGTCAACCTGCGCGCAGAGCGAACGAGCCTTCCATCAGGTGAGGGCTACAACGGTAGCGGGTTCTTCCGTGCAGGTGCGATTTGACTTTCGCGATCTGCGTCGATCCGAGCCAGTGCAGCAAGGTCTGCTCATGGGCCTTCCCATCGTGCTCCACGTCCTCCAATGCGTAATCGAAGCGTGGCCAGTGGCATGAATCGCGCTCTCGTGCTTCTCGTGGGAGTGGCGTGCTTCGCGCTCGGCGGTCTGGTGGTGTTTCTCGTCCTGGACGGAGACCGACCGGGGGAGTCGGTCAACCTCTCGCCCCCAGCACCGGAGGAAATGCCGCGTGTGGCGGGCCAGGCGCCAATGCGGGCGGACGCGCGCGTCGAGGGAGCCGACCCGCCGGTCGACGAGCCGTCGGCTCCGGAGGCGGAGACTCCGGTGGTGAAGACGCAGGGACCCACGATCGGCGGGCGCGAGTACCTCATGGCGTACTGGGGCGCTCGCTGGCCCGAGTTCGAGGCGAACATGCAGCCGGGGTGGCTCGACAACCTGGGCGAGTATTCGGTCGAGAAGCTCGAATCGGCGGACCCGGATGCCTTTTACGCCCTGCTCGCGGAGAAGATCCTCGCGAAGTTCGAGAGCGCGTGGGTCCGTTCGGAAATGCTGCGCGCGATTCTCCTGCGCTTCCCGGGAAACGAGGGGATCGGGATGTCCCTCCGAGATCCCGGTGCAAGTGCACTGCGGTCGAAGCGGCTCAACCCGCTGGGCAAGTCGATCGAGGGCAGCGGCCGTGAGCAGCTCGACTCGATCGGTGAGGTGACACTCGAGACCGCCGAGCTCGCGCTGGACTCGATCACAGAGCGAATCCGCGCGGTCATCCGCGAGGATCTCGAAGGGGTCACGCCCGACAAGGCGCTCGTCGGCGAGCTGCAAGTGGGTCCGATCGTGACCGGCCAGACCGAGGACTCGTTCAGGCCCGATCCGATCTCGGGCGAGCAGCTTCCGGTCCTCAGCATGGGCGCCTTCGCGGACGACAACGGCTACCTGACGGCGAGCTACCGGCTGTGGCTCGGGGCGGATCCCGAGCTGCGTGCGCAGCTCCAGGAGCTCCGGAACATCCTCGACGACGGCCGGCGGCAGATGCAGGAGCTCATCGCCGCCTGGTGAGCCAGCGGCTCGCGCGCGCCGGAGCGGCTCCTCCCGCGGGCGACCGACCGATTCCGCGACCCGCGCGGTGCCCTCGCGCACGGCACCGCCGCCGAGCGGGCGGGAGGCGGGCACGCCGCTCGCCCGCCCGGTCGCCGGCACCTATAATGCCGCGCCGTTTCGTCGGAGCTGATCGGAGAGGCGGCGGCTACCCATGGTCACACGTGAGGGCAGAGCGGCCGACGAGCTGCGCGAGATCGCGTTCCAGCGCGGGTTCACCGACTCGGCGCCGGGCTCGGTGCTCGCCTGCTTCGGCGGGACGCGGGTGCTGTGCACCGCGACGCTGACCGACGGGGTGCCGCCGTTCCTGCAGGGGCGCGGGCGGGGCTGGCTGACCGCCGAGTACTCGATGCTCCCCTCGTCGACGAACACCCGCAAGAGCCGCGACCGGGCCGGCAAGATCGACGGGCGCTCGGTCGAGATCCAGCGCTTGATCGGGCGCGCGCTGCGGGCCGTCGTGCACCTCGACCGCATGCCCGAGCGCACGATCTGGATCGACTGCGACGTGATCCAGGCCGACGGCGGCACGCGCACGACCGCGATCAGCGGCGCGTACGTCGCCCTGCACGACCTCCTGACGCACATGGACGGCAAGCGGCTCCTGCGCTCCTGGCCGCTCGGGAGCCAGCTCGCCGCCGTCTCCGTCGGCGTCGTCGACGGCGAGGTGCTGTGCGACCTCTCCTACGCCGAGGACTCGAACGCGGCGGTCGACCTCAACCTCGTCATGACCGGCGAAGGCCGCTTCATCGAGGTCCAGGGCTCCGCCGAGGGCGCGCCGTTCGACCGCACGGAGCTCGACCGCATGCTCTCCGTCGGCGAGGCCGCGATCCGCCGCATCTTCGAGCTCCAGCGCACCGCGCTCGGGCTCGCGTGAGAGCGGGAGGCCCCACGTGAAGATCCTCGTCGCCACCGGCCACCCGAAGAAGAGCCGCGAGCTGCGCGCCGCGCTCGAGCCGTCCGGGGCCCAGCTCGTCGAGCCGGCCGACGTCGGCGGGCTGCCCGAGGTCGTCGAGGACGAGCTCACGTTCGCCGGCAACGCGAAGAAGAAGGCGCGCAGCGCGGCGCTCGCGACGGGGCTGTGGAGCCTCGCGGACGATTCGGGGCTCGAGGTCGACCGGCTGCGCGGCGCGCCGGGCGTGCACTCGGCGCGCTTCGCCGGGCCCGGCGCGGACGACGAGCGCAACAACGACCTCTTGCTCGAGAAGCTCGCCGGCGTGCCCGAGAGCGAGCGGACGGCGCGCTTCACGTGCGCGCTCGCGCTCTGCCGGCCCGACGGCACCGTCGCGCTCCAGGCGAGCGGGACCGCGCGCGGCCGCATCCTCCTCCAGCGCCGCGGCACGCGCGACTTCGGCTACGACCCGCTGTTCCTGTTCACCGAGGAAGGCTTCCCGCAGACCGGCAAGACTTTTGCGGAGATCCCGCTCGAACAGAAGAGCGCCGTCAGCCACCGCGGCCGCGCTCTGCGCGCGCTCGCGGCCGAGCTGCCCGCGCTCCTCGCCCGCGTCTGAGACGACACCGTGGACCCCGCGCACATCCGCAACTTCTCGATCATCGCGCACGTCGACCACGGCAAGTCGACGCTGGCGGACCGCATTCTCGAGATGACTGGCGCCATCGAGAAGCGCGACATGCGCGACCAAGTGCTCGACGACATGGAGCTCGAGCGCGAGCGCGGCATCACGATCAAGGCGCGCGCGGTCACGATCTACCACGAGTACAAGGGCGACAAGTACCAGCTCAACTTGATCGACACGCCCGGGCACGTCGACTTCAGCTACGAGGTCGAGAAGAGCCTGCAGGCGTGCGAGGGAGCGATCCTGCTCGTCGACGCGGCGCAGGGCGTCGAGGCGCAGAGCGTCGCGAACGCGTACCTCGCGGTCGAGTCGGACCTCGAGGTCATCCCGGTGCTCAACAAGATCGACCTGCCGCACGCGCGGCCGGAGGAGGTCGCCGAGGAGATCGAGCAGAGCATCGGTATCGACGCGACCGATGCGCTCGCCGTCTCCGCGAAGACGGGGCAGGGCGTGCGCGAGGTGCTCGACATGATCGTCGAGCGCATCCGGCCGCCGAGCGGCGACCCGGACGCGCCGTTCCGCGCGCTGATCTTCGACGCGATCTACGACGAGTTCCGCGGGGTCATCGTGTACCTGCGAATCGACAGCGGGCGCATCGAGGAGAAGCAGTGGATGCAGATGCTCGGCACCGGCAAGGTGTACGAGGCGACGGAGATCGGCCGCTTCTCGCCGAAGATGACGCGCTCCCGCGGCCTGTCGGCGGGCGAGGTCGGCTACTTCATCTCGAACATCAAGCGCCTCGGCGACGTGCGCGTCGGCGACACGATGGCGCTGTACAAGGGGCCGAAGGTCGAGATGCTGCCCGGCTACCGCCGGCCGCGGCACATGGTGTTCGCCGACTTCTTCCCGACGAACTCCGGCGACTTCGAGGACCTGCGCGAGGCGCTCGAGACGCTCTCGCTCTCCGACTCGTCGTTCTCGTTCGAGCCGGTGACGTCCGAGGCGCTCGGTTTCGGCTTCCGCTGCGGCTTCCTCGGCCTCCTGCACATGGAGATCGTGCAGCAGCGCATCGAGCGCGAGCACGACATCGACATGATCCAGACGGCGCCGACGGTGACGTACCGGATCGAGGACGTGGAGGGTCAGGTGCAAGAGATCCACTCGCCCGGCCAGCTCCCGAGCCCCGACAAGTTCGAGCGCATCCTCGAGCCGATCGCGCGCGTCAACGTGCTCATCCCGTCCGAGTACATCGGCGTGATGATGCAGATCTGCAACGACCATCGCGGCGTGTACGTGCGTCAGGAGTACCTGTCGCAGACGCGCGTGCAGCTCGTCTACGACGTCCCGCTCGCCGAGATCATCTACGACTTCTACGACAAGCTGAAGTCGAGCACGCGCGGCTACGGGACGCTGAACTACGACGTCAAGGGCTTCGAGGCGGCGGACCTCGTCAAGCTGCGGATCCTCGTCAACAAGCAGGACGTCGACGCGCTGTCGAGCATCTGCCACAAGGAGCAGGCGGACAGGCGCGGCCGCGCGATCATCAAGAAGCTGCGCAAGTCGATCCCCCGCCACCTGTTCGAGGTCCCGCTGCAGGCGGCGGTCGGATCGCGCGTCATCGCGCGCGAGACGATCGCGGCGCTGCGCAAGGACGTCACCGCGAAGTGCTACGGCGGCGACATCTCGCGCAAGCGCAAGCTCCTCGAGAAGCAGAAGGAGGGCAAGCGGCGCATGCGCAGCGTCGGCAGCGTCGACATCCCGCAGAAGGCCTTCCTCAGCGTGCTGGGCGATTCGGAGGACGAGAAGGGGTGAGCGCGTCGCGCGAGCGAGCGCGTCGCCGCACGCCCTGGCGCGACAACATCGAGGCGATGACGATGGCCGTGATCATGGCCCTCGTCCTCAAGTACTTCCTGGTCGAGGCCTACAAGATCCCGACCGGCTCGATGCAGCCGACGCTGATGGGCTGGGACAGTCCCGACCCCGAGGACCCGCTCTCGGCGGTCAAGGACCGCATCCTCGTCGACAAGATCTCGTTCCACCTGCGCGACCCGAAGCGCTTCGAGATCGTCGTCTTCCGCTATCCGCTCGACCGCTCGAAGACGTTCGTGAAGCGCGTCGTCGGCATGCCCGGCGAGCACCTGCGCATCGCGCACGGCGACCTGTGGACGCGCCCGAGCGCGGACGAGCCCTGGACGATCCTGCGGCGGCCGCGCCCGGTACAGCGGTCGATGTGGAAGCGGCTCGTGCCCGAGGAGCCCGGCGTGGACGACGAGCCGATGTGGACGCCCGAGCGCGGCGAATGGGCGATCGACGGCCGCTCGCTGCGCGCGCGCGGCTCCGGCCTGGTCCGGTTCGGGTCGCGCCCGTACGTCACCGACCTCTACCAGGACGGCTACGCCGACGCGCTGCGCGGCCGCGTGCGCACGCGGGGCCGCCAGCGCAGCGGCGCGAACGCCGTCGGCGACCTGCGGCTCGACGGGACGGTGACTGCGCTGCCCGGCTGCCGCGAGATCGTCGTCGAGCTCACCGAGGGCGGCCGCACGTACGCGGTCAGCCTCCCGGGGCCCGCGGCCGCGCCCGACGCGACCCCGCTCGTCGCGTGGTCGCAGACCGCGAGCTACCCGCTCGAGCAGGGCGACCGGCTCGCGGTCGGCGCGCCCTGGCGCCTGCCCGCGAACGAGCCCGTCCACATCGGCGTGCAGAACCTCGACGATCTGGTCGAGCTCGAGGTCGACGGCGAGGTCGTGCTCGCCCTCGAGGTCGCGGCGACGACGGACCAGCGCTCGTCCGTGCGGCTCGCGGTCGAAGGCGAGGGAGCGGACTTCGCCGAGCTGATGGTCCAGCGCGACGTCTACTACACCTCCGGCGACTCGATGGTGACCGAGACCGCGATCCCCGAGGGCCGCTACTTCATGCTCGGGGACAACACCCAGGACTCCGCCGACAGCCGCGAGTGGCGCATGTTCACCTACGAGGTGCGCGGACCGGACGGGCCCGAGCACGTCCGCGGCAACTACCGCCAGCGCGAGAACCCCTACGACGACGCGGGCCACCCCGCGGGCCCGCTGCGCTGGATCCGCGACGAGTGGGGCGAGCTGCGCTCCTTCCCGCTCGCGCAGACCCGTTGGCTCGACACCGAGCCCTGGCCGTTCGTGCCGCGCGAGATGATCCTGGGACGCGCGCTCGCCGTCTTCTGGCCGATCGCCCCGTCGCACGACATCTACCGCATCCGGTGGGTGCGCTGAGGCGCGCGATCGCCTAATCTCGCGCCGCCGCAGCCATGGCCGAGAAGCACGCCAAGCACGGGAAGAAGAAGGCGAGGAAGAGCCGCCACCCTTGGCGTGAGAACGTCGAGGCGCTGACGATGGCGGTGATCTGGGCGCTCGTCCTCAAGTGCTTCGTCATCGAGGTGAGCAAGATCCCGAGCGGGTCGATGCAGCCGACGCTGATGGGGAGCCCCGAGACCGGCGTCATGGACCGCGTGATCGTCGACAAGCTCTCCTACTCGTGGCGCGATCCCGCGCGGTACGAGATCGTCGTCTTCCGCCATCCGCTCGAGCGCTCGCGCAACATGGTCAAGCGCGTCTGGGGCATGCCCGACGAGTGGCTGCGCATCGCGTACGGCGACGTGTGGACGCGCCCGGACGAGAGCGCGCCGTGGACGATCCTGCGCCGGCCGCCCGCGGTCCAGGACGCGATGTGGAGGGAGCTCGCGCCGCGCTCGGCGCGCCTGTCCGATTGGAAGGCCGAGGAGGGCTCGAGCTGGACGGTGCTCGGCGACTCGATCGCGGCGAGCGGGCCGGGCACGGCGGTGTTCCGGCCGGCGGAGAACGCCGTCACGAACGAGTACCTCGACGGCTATCCCGACCCGATGACGGAGATCCTGCGGCTCGCGCTGCGCGGGCGGATCCTGCCGCACGCGGGCCAGAACGTCGTCGGGGACCTGCGGCTCGACGCCGAGGTCAGCGCGCTCGAAGGCTGCGAGAGCGTCGTGCTCGAGGTCGGCGAGGATGGCCGCTCGTACCGCTTCGAGCTGCCCGGACCCGCCGCGCCGGCCGACGCGCGGCCGCGGATCGTGCGCGCCGGCAACGCGCTCGCCAGCAACGCGCTCGCCAGCAACGCGCTTGCCAGCAACGCGCTCGCCAGCAACGCGGACGGCGTGCCCGGCGCGGTGAGCGCGGACGAGCCCTGGCGCCTCGAGGCCGGCGACGCCGTCGACGTGCGCGTGCAGAACCTCGACGACCGGCTCGAGCTGTACGTCGACGGCGAATGGATCCTGGGGCTCGACGTGCCGGCGGCGGTCTCCCCCACGACGACGCGCCTGGCGGTCCACGTCGAGGGCGCCGGGGCCGAGATCGACGATCTGCGCGTCCTGCGCGACGTGTATTACGTCGAGAACCCCGGCAGCGTGACCGAGCTCTACGTCCCGCCGGGGCACTACTTCATGCTCGGCGACAACACGCAGGACTCGGCCGACGGGCGCGAATGGAAGGCGGTCGAGCTCGAGTGGCCGGACCCGGCGAGCGCGGCGGTAGGCAACTACCGCGAGCAGGGCGAGAACCCGAGCGAGCCGGTCCTCGCGGGCGGCCGACGGCTGACATTCTTCCGCGACCAGTGGGGCGAGCGGCACGAGATCCCCAGCGACGTGGCGCGGATGTCGCCACCGCGCAGCTTCCCCCTCGTCCCCCGCTCCCTCGTCCAGGGCCGCGCGGTCGCGGTCTTCTGGCCGATCAAGCCCGTGATGGGCGTCTGGCGCGTCGGCTGGATCCATTGAGGTCCGCATCGACCGACGCGCGCGTCGCACGAGGGCGGGGCCGGGTCGCACCGTCCCTTCTGGCGCAGCGGAGTTCTCCACAGCGGAAGCGGCGCGAGCCCTTGTCAAGTCTTCACAGTTGCCGCGGATCCCGCGTCTGGGACCAGCGCGCCGCGCGTGCGTCCGCAAGACCTTGGGCGGCAACGACTTGTGGGCGAGCCGAAATCATGCCGCGAAGCGCTGCGGCGCGCGCTCGAAGCCTCACTTGTCAACCTGAGTCCGCCATGCCGGTGACACTCCACACGTTGTCCACAACCCCCGCGAGTCCCGCGGCGGGTCGCTCCGCCCGGGAATCACGTCCGGGGCGCCGCTAGACTGCCGCGATGTCAGCCGTCCCCGCGAGCACGAGCGACGGGTACCTGCTCGAGGCCCGCAACCTGGCGAAGTCGTTCAAGCGCCGCCGGGTCGTCGACGGGGTCTCGTTCCACGTCGGGCCGGGCGAGATCGTCGGGCTGCTCGGCCCCAACGGCGCCGGGAAGACGACCACGTTCCGGATGACCGTCGGCCTGTTCCCGCCGGACTCGGGCGGCGTCTTCCTGCGCGGCCAGGAGTGCTCGCGCCTGCCGATGTTCAAGCGCGCGCGCCTGGGGATGGGCTACCTGCCCCAGGAACCGAGCGTGTTCCGCCAGATGGGGGTGCGCGACAACCTCCTCGCGGTGCTCGAGGCGATGCCCTACGGGCGGGCGGCGCGGCGCAAGCGGGCGGACGAGCTGCTCGACGAGCTCGAGCTCGGGCACCTCGCCGAGAACCGCGCCGACACGCTCTCGGGCGGTGAGCGGCGGCGCCTCGAGATCTGCCGCGCGCTCGCGAGCGAGCCCAAGCTGCTCCTGCTCGACGAGCCCTTCGCGGGCGTGGACCCGATCGCGGTCGACGAGATCCAGGACATCGTCGAGCGGCTGCGCGACCGCAACATCGGCATCCTGATCACCGACCACAACGTGCGCGAGACGCTCGAGAGCACCGACCGCGCGTACATCATCCACCAGGGCCGGATCCTGCGCGAAGGGACCGCGAGCGAGCTCGTGTCCGACCCCGTCGTCCGCGAGGTGTACCTCGGCCGCAACTTCGACCAGATCACGCGCGGGGTGACCGCCGCGGAGGAGCAGGACCTCTCCGCGCTGTGACGCGAGAGCCGAGCGCCGTGCCCGCCGCGGGTGGGGTAACTTGGGTGCTCCCCGCCCCCCCCCGGAACCGCGACGAGGAACGCGCTCGTGAGTGACATCGACCAGACCTTCCGCCGGCCCGAGGACCTCTTCCGGCCCGAGACCGGCCGCACCTACAAGGAGTTCTGGTCGACCGTCGCAGCGGACAAGGAAGGCGCCTACCTCGGCGTCGCGGGGATGCTCTTCGACCGCCCCTACGACGACGAGGACATGTCGTTCGAGGGCAGGGCCGTCGCAGACATCCTCGCGCGCGAGCTCGAGATCGAGCCGCACCACGACGTGCTCGAGATCGGCGTCGGCGTCGGCCGCATCGCCGAGCACCTCGCGCCGCGCTGCAAGCGCTTCTTCGGCGTCGACATCGCCTCCGGCATGATCGACGTCGCGCAGCAGCGGCTCGCCGGCCAGGGCAACGTCCACCTGCGCACGCTCGAGCGCAGCGACCTCGCGTGCTTCCCGAGCGAGACGTTCGACCGCGTCTACGCGCAGATCGTGCTCATCCACCTCGACCGCGAGGACGTGTTCAACTACATGCGCGAGGCGTACCGAGTGCTCAAGCCCGGCGGGCGCGCGTGGTTCCAGACGAACAACCTCCTGCAGCGCGGCGGCACCGCGTGCTTCATCGGCGTCGCCGACGAGGTCGCCCGCGTCGGGCAGGCCGATCGCGGGCGCGTGCACTTCCTCACGTCGCCGGAGCTGCGGCACTACGTCGAGCTCGCCGGCCTGCGCATCGACGAGCGGCGCTCGCAGCTCGGGCTGGTCGAGCAGGAGTACGGCTACGTCGTCCCCAACATCCAATGGGACCACTTCCTGATCGCGGTCGCCGAGAAGCCCGCGGGAGCGTGAGCGTGGACTACTACGAGCACTACCTGAAGCGACTGCGCGCGTACGTCGAGCGCGGCCCGGCCGCCGAGCACGTGCTGCCCGTGCTCGAGAAGCTGGACGAGTTCCCCTCGGAGACGCGCTTTTGCATGGTGCAAGAGCTCGAGCGGATCCTGCGCGACACCGACCCCGAGCGCGTCGACTGGGCCGCGTTCCGCACGCACGTCGAGGCGACGATCGCCCAGACGCAAGATCCCGCCGAGATCGGCCGCCGCCTGCGCGAGATCGCGGGCACGTAGGCTCGGCGCGGGAGCGCAGCGCTCCGGGGCGCCGGACACCTGGCATCGCCGGCGCGAGCCGCTACCCTGTTCCCCCCTCCTTGCCGGCCGACGCGCCGCCCGAACCCCGCTCCGCTGCCCATGAAGATCGCCGTGTGCATCAAGCGCGTCCCCGCGACCGAGACCCAGGCCAAGATCGCGGCCGGCGGCACGAGTCTCGAGCCGTCGGGCGTCGAGTACATGCTCTCCTTCTACGACGACATCGCCGTCGAGCAGGCGATCCGCACGAAGGAGCAGCACGGCGGCGAGGTGACCGTGCTCACGCTCGGCCCCGCGGCCGCCACGAAGGAGGTGCGCGAGTGCCTCGCCAAGGGCGCCGACAAGGGTGTCGTCCTGCGCGACGAGGACTGGGCGTCCAACGACTGCCGCGCGACGGCGACGGTGCTCGCGGACAAGCTGCGCGAGCTCGAGGTCGAGCTCGTGTTCACCGGCCGCCTCGCGACCGACCGCGACAACGCGGCGGTGGGCCCGATGATCGCGACGATGCTCGACTGGGCCTGCGTCACCGACGCGATCGAGGTCGAGATCGGCGCGGCCGGCAAGTGCACCGCCAAGCGCGAGGCGGACGGCGGAATCGAGGCGTTCGAGTTCTCGCTGCCGGCCGTGGTCACGTGCCAGAAGGACCTGAACGCGCCGCGCTACGCCGGGCTCAAGGGGATCATGGCGGCGAAGAAGAAGCCGCTCGAGGAGGTCGAGGTCGCGCGCGCGCAGAGCCAGACGCAGGTCGTCGCAGTCGCGCTCCCGCCGGCGCGCGCCGCGGGTCGGATCGTCGGCAAGGGTCCCGACGCCGTCGCATCGCTGATCGACGCGCTGCGCAACGAAGCGCGCGTGCTGTAGACCGACCGGAGAGCACCTCATGAGCACGATCGTCGTCTTCGTCGAGCACGCCGACGGGGCCCCCCGCCGCGCCAGCCTGGAAGCACTCGGCGCCGCGCGCGCGGCCGGCGCCAGCGTCGTCGCCGTCCTCTGGGGTCCGGGCGCGGCCGCCGCCGCCGCCAGGACGCCCGCCGCGAAAGCGGTGACGCTCGCGCGCGAGAAGCACGCCCCCGACGCGCTCGCCAAGGACATCGCCCGGCTCGTGCGCGAGCACGGAGCGAACGCGTTCTTCGCGGCCGCGACCTCGACCGGCCGCGACGTCGCGCCGCGCGTCGCCGCGCTGCTCGACAGCACGCTCTACTCCGACTGCGTCGGGCTGAAGGCCGCGGGCGACGGCTACGAGCTCGTGCGCCCGTGGCTCGCGGGCAAGCTCCTCGCGACGCTGCGCCCGAGCGCGCCGGTCACGTGCGCGACGCTGCGCCGCAACGCATTCGACGCCGTGGAGCCCGCCGGCGGCGCCGAGGTGATCGCCGGGACGCCGGAGACCGACTACAAGGCGCTGCTCACCGCGATCGCGGCGAAGCCGGAGGGCAAGCTCGACGTGAGCGAGGCCCCGGTCGTCGTGTCGGGCGGCCGCGGCCTCAAGGCGCCCGAGCACTTCGCGATGCTCGAGGAGCTCGCCGCCGC
>CAZGTQ010000095.1:0-12056 GCA_964528575.1 uncultured Planctomycetaceae bacterium
CCGGGCGCGCCTCGCCGCGCTCGCGGTGCTCGTCGTCCCCTCGACCGTGTTCTTCGTCGCGTGGGGCATGGCCGAGCGCGGCGGCTACCACCTCTCGACGGCGCCGTTCGTCGCGGTGCTCGCGGCGCTCGCGCCGTGGCCGTCGGGAGCGCTCGCGCGCGCGCTCGTCGTCGTCCCCGCGCTCGCGTTCCAGGCGACGCTGAGCCGGACCGCGATCCGCGCGTGGGACGACGGGACCTGGGGCGCGGTGCAGACCGAGCGGGCCGCGCGCGTCGAGGCGGCGCTGGGCAGCGAGGGCGTGCTCTTCTCGTTCGTCCCGGGCGACCAGGCGGTCTACGCGCGCCTGCCCGGCGTAATGGAGCACAAGCTCGACGGCGTGGTGCAGCAGGCGGCGGACGCGGGCATGTCGCCCGAGACGTTCCGCGACAACGTGCTCGCCGTCGCGACCGCCCTGGTCGCGAGCGGCGTCCCCGTCGCGTTCGACCGCAGCTACGCCCGCTACGCCGACGACGCGCGCCTGGGTCCGTACCTCACGGCGCTCGACGAGGGCCTCGCGGCACGCTTCGCGCTGGAGCACCACCCGCACGACGCCTGGCCGATCGCGCAGCTGCGCCCGCGCTGATCACTCGCGCGTCTCGACGCGCGTGGCGACGAGGAGACCCCCCTCGTCGAACGTCAGGACGAGCAGTTGCATCGCGAACAGCTCGAGCGGCGCTCGGCTCGGCCCGACCGGAACGTCGAGCTCCCCCGCCCGCGCGACCTCGGGCAAGTCGACGACGAGCGTGCGCACCTCGTCCCACGCCATCCCCGGCCGGAGGTGGTTGCGCCGAAGGTCGTCGAGCATGGCCTGCCGCGCGCTCCCGCTCTCGAAGGCGTCCGCGGCACGCCACGCGGCCGCGTCGAACGGCCGCTGCGCGACCGGCACTTCGACGAACGTGCCGACGGCGAGCAGGAGCAGGAGCCCGCCGCAGCCCAAGACGGCGAGAACGATCGCACCGACGACGACGCCGCCGCTGAACGAGCCGACCCACGCGAGGACGCGGAACCGATTCTCGCGCTTCGAGCCCATGGCGTCATCGAGCGCGCGCAGTCCGCGCCGGCGGGAGCGAGTCGATGAAGAGCACGAGGTCGCGCATCGATGTACGAGCGCCGGTAGACGGCGCGCCAGCCTACCCGTCACCGAACGGAGCGACCACCGCGCGCGTCGCGAGGTCGAGCGCCCAGAGGACGCACGGCTGATCGAAGCCCCTCTCCGGCCCCGTGACCGCCATCAGCAGCCGACGCCCGCCGCGCTCGACGACGACCACGTCGCGGGGACAACCGAGCGTCGAGGCGAACAGATCTTCGTAGTGCTCGGCGCGGAGCAGCGAGAGCGACTGCGCGTCGAGAAGGACGAGGAAGCCGCTGCTGGTCCACAGCGCGACGACGTCGCCCAGGTCGGCGCCGCCGTCGTATCGATCCGCCCACGTCGCCCGCACGTCGTCGAAGAGCGAGAGCCGCGGCGCGGTCGTCGGCCCCCCGCTCGCGCGGACGACGAAGAGCCCGGCGCGCTCGTTGATCCAACCGCCGAGGTCGCGACCGGACGCGCCCGTGCGACTGTGCGCCGCGACGAGCACCCGCGCCTCGCCGGCGGCGACGTCGCTCAGGTCGACGACCGCCGTCACCTGCCCGAAGCCGTGGATCTGCGGCTCGAGCGTTCGCAGCACCGCGAGATCGACGCTCGAGCGCACGACGACGCGCTCGCACGTGGCGACGACGAAGTCGCGCGAGCCGTCGCCGTCGTGGTCGCGCGCGGGAGCGACGAGCGCGTCGGGCGCGCACGCGACCTCGTACCGCTCCGAGGCATCGGCGCGCGTCCGCACGAGCCGGTCCTCGACGCGCACGAGCAGAGCGTCCGACGGCGCCCCGCGCGCGTCGTGGACGGGGAGCAGCTCCACGCGCGCGTCCTGTGCGACCTCGAGCGGAGCCGGGGTGCGTGCGAGGAGCCCCGGCCTCTCGAGCGCGTAGACCGCAAGGCTCCCGCGCGCGAGCGAGCTCGCGTCGACCACTCCCAGCTCCCCGTCCAGACGCACGACGACGAAGGGGCCACCGAAGTGGCGTTCGCCGAGCTCGGGCGTGACGTGCCGTACGCGCTCCCCCGTCGCCGCGTCGAGCACGACGATCGCCCCGGCGTCCTCCGCGCCGCCGACTTCCGCGAACGGATCGCCGGCGACGAGGAGCGCGGGACGAACTGCGCCGCCGGCGTCTCGGCCCGCGCCGCGCAGGCAACCGGTGAGCAGCCCGCTCTCGATGACCGCCGGCGGCGGAGCGGGCTCACCGCACGATGCCGCGACGCCGAGCGCGAGGAGGAGCGCGTGCTTCATGCCGGCGCTACGGACGGCGCCGCGCCACCGCGCGTCACGGGCGCGTCACGCCGCGTCAACGCGGCGCGGCGTGCTCGATGCGGCCGTCGAGCCGCTCGTGGGGCGCGGCCGGGCGCGCTGCGGCGTGCGACGGCTCCGCGACGAGCTCGCGCTCGCGCGCGCCGTCGCCGCCCCAGCGCACGAGCGCCGCTGTGCGCTCCGCCGCGCCGCAATCGAGGCCCGCAGCCGCGAGCACCCACGGCTGCGGGACGCGCGCGAGGTCCGCTGCGACCGCGCGCTCGCACAGGGCGCGCAGCTCGGCGAGACCGATGCGCTCGACGAGAAAACGGCCGAGCACGTACGTCGCGTCCTTCGTCGCGCGCGGCGTCTGGGCCCAGTCGCGCTCGGTCAGCGCGAACAGTGCGTCCCAGTCGAAGGCGTGCGCCGCGCGGACGTGCTCGCGCAGCCACGCTTCGCGCTCGGCGCGCGCCTCGGGGACGAGCAGCACGCCGAGATGGTCCGCGAGGCCCTCCTCGAGCGTCTGCGGGAGCGCGTCCCACAGCGTGCCGCCCATGTGCCAGTGGACGAGCTCGTGCGCGAGCGCATACGGGAGCACCTCGCGCGCGTCCGCGCCGAGCTCGATCCGCCGGTCGACGATGCGGCCCGCGCGGTCACGCCAGACGCGCACGCCGGCGCCGCTCGCGACCTCGCGCTCGAACCACAGCACGTACGGCTGCGGCTCGACGCCGAGGAGCTCGGCGACGCGCGCGCCGAGCTCGCCGCCCAGCTCCTGCGCCACGCGCGCGTCCCCGTGCGACCACGCGAGCACGCGGCCGTGCGGGCCGTCCGAGCGCACCGGCGGCGCGCCCGAGCAAGCGCTCGCGCAGAACAGGACGAGGAGAGCGAAAGCTGCTGCGCCGCGGGTCATGCCGCGGCCGTCGCGGGGGGGAGCATGCGGCCCGCATGGTAGCGGCGGCCGCGGCGCGCGTCAGTCCCCCCCGGCGTACACCCGCAGCTCGACCGTCTCCTCGCCGCCTTTCGAGCGCGCCGCGGCGCAGGTCGCGACGAGCGGAGCCCCGTCGCGCGCGCCGACCGCCAGGCGGCGGATGCCGAGCTCGTTCTGGACGAGCGCGCGCTCGACGAACCCCTCGGCCAGGAGCTCGTGCACGACGACCAGCTCGCCGCCGTCCCCGGCGGGCGCGCGGCGGGTCGCGCTCACGGCGAGGAAGCGGCCGCTCGGGTCCGCGGCGACGAGGCCCCCGAACCATCGTCCCTCGGTCCCGCGGCCGATCCGGGCGAGCACGTCGCCCGTCGCGCCGGACAGCACGTCGACGCCGGAGCGGGACGAGACCGCCACGTCGCGCGCGCCGTCGCCGTCGACGTCCGCCACCGCGACGACGCCCAGGCCGTACGACGCGCCCGCGCTCTCGCCCGCGCGCCGCCACGCGACGTCGAAGCCGTCGGCGCCGCGGGCGAGCGCGACCACGCCGCCGCAGCCGTTGCGCTCGTCGACCGTCGCGGACGGGATGCCGACGACGAGCTCTGCGTCGCCGCCTCCGAGCGCCGCGAGCGCGCGGCCGAAGAGCGCGCAGTCCCATGCGGGCGCGACGTCGCGCGCGATCAGCGAGCTCTCGAGCGCGCCGCTCTGGGGGTCGTGGATCGTCACGCGGCCGGGCACGCCGAGCATCGGCCAGCCGATCGCGACATACGGTTCGTCGGCGTCGACGAACGCCGCGTCGAGCGCGCCGGCGCGCGCGCCCTCCGGAGCGGCGAAGCTCGCCAGGCGCGCGCCGTCCGCGCCCGAGAGCAGCGCGTAGCGCTCCTTGGTCTCGCTCTCGGCCCCGAGGTCGGGCACGTGCTCGAACGCGAACACGTCGCGCGCGCCGTCGCCGTCGACGTCCGCTGCGATGCGCAGCACGAGCGCGCCGGCGGGATCGAACTCGCCCGCGACGGTCGCCGCGAAGCTGCCCTCGAGCAGCTCTCCGTCGTCCGGCCCGAGCGGGTACACGAGCAACTCGCCCTCCGGCGAGCCCGTGCCGACGAGCACGAGGTCTTCGTGGACCGCGACGTCGCACGCACGCGCGGGCAGCTCGAACGAGCGGCGCCAGCGCAGCGGGAGCGTCTCGGGCGCCCCGGCCGGCGCGCCCTTCGATCCGCCGGCCGACGCGCCGTCGGGCCCGTCTTCCTGCGCGGCGAGCGGCGCCGCGGTCGAAAGCGCGATCAGCGCGGCGAGAGCGTGCTTCATGCTCCGCTCGCCGCAACCGACATGCCGCGAAAAGACGACGTGGGAGCCGGATCGCGGGCGGCGGCGCCCGCTCGTGCTCAGACCACCCGCTCGGCTCCCGCGCCGCTGCGCTCGATCTCGGCGCGGCGCTCCTCGTAGCCCGCGCGGCCCATCAGGGCGTACGCGGCGACCTTGCCCGCCTCGACGCCCGGCTGGTCGAACGCGTCGACGTCGTAGTGCTCGCCCTGGATCGCGACCGAGAGCTCGAGCAGATAGATCAACTGGCCGAGCGCGTGCGCGTCGACGCGTTCGAGCGCGATCGTCAGGTTCGGACGGCGCGCCTCGGTCAGCGCGATGCGCGTGCCGTCGCGCTCGGCGGCGAAGAGCTCGCCCAGCGTGCGGTCGCCGAGGTAACGCACGCCCTCGAGGTCGTCGAACGCGGGCGGGATCTTCACGTCGCGGCGCGGCTCGTCGACCGCGAGCAACGTGAACCACTTGTCGAACGGGCCCTCGACGTAGAGCTGCACCTGGCTGTGCTGGTCGGTGACGCCGATCGCGCTCACCGGCGTCGGGCCGACGAACACGTCGGCGCCCGAGCGCGAGCGGCGCTTGCCGAGCGACTCGCCCAAGAGCTGCGCGTACCACGCCGCCACGTCGCGCAGGGCGTGGCTGTACGCGAACGTCACGTTGATCGACTTGCCGCGCTGCGCGTGGAGCAGCCAGCCGATCGCGGCGTGCACGAGCGCGGGATTCTTCTCGAGCTCGCCGTCGCGGCAGCGCGCGTCCATCTCCGCCGCGCCCGCGAGCAGCGCCGTGACGTCGATGCCGACGAGCGCAGACGACACGAGGCCGACCGCCGACAGCACGCTGAACCGCCCGCCGACGCCGTCGGGAACGACGAACGAGCGGTAGCCCTCGTGCTCGACGATCTCGCGCAGCACGCCCTTGCGCTCGTCCGTCGTGACGACGAGGTGCTCGCGCGCCTGCTCGGGTCCCAGCGCGTCGCGCAGCGCCTGCCGCGCGATCAGGAACTGGCTCATCGTCTCCGCGGTGCCGCCGGACTTCGAGATCGCATTGAAGAGCGTCGTGCGCGGGTCGACGGTCTCGAGGAACGCCGCGATCAGCTCGGGGTCGACGTTGTCGAGCACGAACAGCCGCGGCGCCCCGGCCGGCGGCGCCAGGTCGTGGTAGGGGTGGCTGAGGGCGCTGTGCAGCGCGCGGTTGCCGAGCGCCGAGCCGCCGATGCCCAGCACGACGACGTTCTCGAACCGGCCGCGGACGCTCTCGGCGTACTCGACGACGTCGTCGCGGACCTCGTGCTGGTAGGGCAGGTCGAGCCAGCGCAAGTCCTTTGCCCGGCGGGCCTGGACGGCTTCGAGAGCGGCCCGCGAGGGGCGGGCGAGGCCGGCGAGGTCGGACGGAGCCAGGCCGTGCTCGGGGCCGACGGCGTCCGTCAGGACGTTGGTGTAGTCGATGCGGATGCGGCTCATGGCACTCCTCGAGAGGCGGTCGGCAAAGAGCGAGGCAGCGTAACGCTGGAACGCGCGGCCGACGCGGACTAGGTTCTAGATCGGTCCATCGCTCCGCCGCGGTGGTCGACGCGCTATCCTGGAAGCACTCATGGGCAACGCAGCGCTCCTCAAGATCGGAGACTTCGCCCGTCTCGCCGGCACCAACCTGCGCACGCTGCGGTACTACGAAGAGCTCGGGCTGATGACGCCCGCCACGCGCAGCAAGGGCGGTTTCCGCTACTACCGCGCGACCGACGTCAACCGGCTCAACATGATCCGCAGCCTGCAGGAGCTCGGCCTGCACCTCGACCGGATCCAGGAGCTGATGGCGGTGCGCGCGAACGCCGGCGACCGCGGCGAGCTGCTCGCGCGCGTGCGGGCGGCGCTGAACGAGCAGGACGTGCTGCTCGAGGCGAAGATCGCCTCGCTCGGAGAGCAGCGCCTGAAGCTGCGGGCGGCGGTGGACAAGGTCGCCCACTGCGAGGACTGCCGGCACTCGCCGTCGGCCGAGAACAACTTCTGCGAGCCCTGCGTCCAGACCGGGGACCCGCTCCCCGAGGACATCAGCGCGCTGTACTGAGCGCGCGGGCCGAGGAAGTCCCGGCCGAGGAGTCTCCCGGCCGAGGAGCTCCCGGCCGAGGCGGTCCGGCCGGACTGTGCCTGGCCAGTCGGCGGCGGCGCCCGTAGACTGCTCGGCCCGTCATGGCCGAAACGAACCAGGTCTACACGAGCCGCGTGTCCGGTTTCTGGAACACCCGCCACGAGATCGCGAACGACGAGGGGCGGATCGGCGTGCTCGCAGTGCGCCGCAACGGCTGGGGCATGGTCGTCGCCGGCTCGTTCCAGCCCGAGAAGGGCGAGGTGTACGAGCTCGAGCGCAACCCCGGCCTCGTGCGCAGCCAGTTCACGATGTGGACGGACACGCGCGAATGGCTCGGCTCCGCGGAGCGACGCAGCTACGTCAAGCGCGAGATCCTCGTCCACGCCGGCGGGCGGCCCTATCGGCTGCTGCCGAGCCCCGGCCTCGGACGCGGTTGGACGCTCTACGCGCCCAAGACCGGCGAGGCCGCGATCCGCATCGAGGTCCCGCTCCTCGGCCGCGGCGCGCGCCTCGAGGTGCTGCGCAAGCTCGAGTTCCCGCTCCTCGTGTTCACGTACTTCCTCGGCTGCCAGGTCTACCCCGAGTCGATCTTCCCCGGCCCCACGCTCGAGCGCGCGAAGCAGCTCGCGGAGAGCTCGGCGGTCTGAGCCGGGCCCGCGCCCGCGCCCCCGCGGCATTTTCCGGCTCTCCTGGAAGGTAAGCCGCGCCTCGGCGTCCCAGAGAGGTTCAGAGCCTGCCTGGCGATTCCGCCGGAGCCCGTCGCGGGCCCGGCCGGCTCGCGCGGGTACGATTCCCCCTCGCGCCGATCCCATCCCCTGCCCCGCCGAGCGGCCCATCCGCGCGGCGATCGCGCCCGCGGGCGCCGTTTCCGATCCCCTGAGCCATGAGACCCGTCGTCGTCCTCGGCCTCGTCCTCGTCGCCCTGGCAGCGCTGCTCGTCGCGCTGTTCAGCATCCTCGCGCCCGACGGTGAGCAACGCAACGGGCCCACCCCCGTCGCCCCGAGCGCGGGGCCGACCGACGCGCGTCCCGTCGACCTGGTGCGCGCGCCGGAAGAACCCGGCGGCCGCGTCGAGGGCGAGCCGGTCGAGGCCGAGCCGGCCGACCCGCGCACGGCGCTCGCGACCGCGGCGGGCGACGTGATCACGCGGCTCATCGGCCGCGTCTCGAACCGCAAGGGCGAGGCAGTCCCCGCGGCGCGCGTCGTCGTGTTCCGCAACCGCGTCCCGATGCACATCGCGATGCTCCAGCTCGCGATCGACCAGCGGCGGCCGAAGGTCGACGCGCTCGAGGTCAAGACCGACGCGAACGGCGACTACTCGTTGCACCTCGCGGAGGCCGCGAACGACTACACGGTCATCGTCGAGCACCCGGCGTACGCGCGGCACGAGTCGCAGAACGTCGAGGTGCGCGCCGGCGTCGAGAACCGCCACGACGTCGTGCTGGCCGAGGGCATCACGTGCGTCGGCTACGTGACCAACATGAGCGGCGCCGCGGTCGAGGGCGCCAGGCTCGTGCTCATGTCGCAGCTCGAGGCCGCGCTGCCGGGCGCCGAGTGGGAGCACTCCGACCGGCTCGAGACGGTCACCGACCACACCGGGCTCTACACGTTCAAGAACGTCGCGCCGGGCAACCGCAGCCTCACGTGCAGCGCGCCCGGCTACGGCACCCAGACGCGGCCGAACCTGACCTACGAATTCACCTCGCCGCCGAAGTGCCCCGATTTCCGGCTCGAGCAGGGCTGTCAGGTCGGCGGTCGCGTGTTCGGCCCCGACCGGCGCGGAATCCTCGGCGCGACGATCGAGGCGATCAGCTCCGCGACCGCCACGAGCTCGCGCGGCACGACCAAGTCGGTCGCCGAGGGGCAGTTCCTGATCGAGAACCTCGCGCCGGGCCAGTACACGCTGATCGTGCGCGCGCCGGGCTACTCCGAGCACCGCGAGCCGCGCATCGAGTGCGGGATCGCCACGCTCGAGATCGAGCTCTCCGAGCAGGGCGGCATCAGCGGCATGGTCGTCGACGGACGCAGCGGAGCGCCCCTCTCCGATTTCCGCGTCAGCGTGCGCACGGTGACGCCGAGCTCGACGGTCTTCGGCCGCGCGTTCCGCGACCAGGCGTTCCGGGGCACGAACGGCCGCTTCGAGTTCAAGGGCCTCGAGCAGGGCACGTACGTCGTCGAGGCGAACGCCGGCGAGTTCGCGCCGAGCTTCTCCGCTCCCGTGACGGTCTCGCAGGGCCTGATCACCCCCGACGTCGTCGTGAGCATGACCGGCGGCGGCCGCATCGTCGGCCGGGTCGTCGACGCGGTGTCGCGCGAGCCCATCCAGGGAGCGCGGGTCGTGACGTTCGACAACGAGTTCCAGGACAACGCGTTCACGCAGTTGCTCGCTCCGGTGATCCCGCGCATGACGGCGGAGCGCCAGGCGACGTCCGACGAGAACGGGGAGTTCGAGCTGAAGGGGCTCAACTCGCAGATCTACCAGCTCCAGATCACGAGCCAGACCCACGCGCAGCGCACGATCCACGACCGCCGCATCGTCGACGGCGCGATCGACGACCTGGGCACGATCGTGCTGAGCCCGGGCGCGACGCTGCGAGGCACGGTGTACGACGCCGCGGGCCAGCCGCTCGCGGGCGCCGAGGTCAGCGTCGCTCCGGCGCCGACCGGCCAGGGCATGGCGCTGGGGACGAACTACACGCGCCGCACCGGCTCGGACGGCCGCTATCTGCTCCCGCACGTCGTCGAGGGCACGTACAGCGTGTCCGCGACGCGCAGCGCGCAGCTCACCGGCAACCCGTTCGACAAGATCCTCGACATGAACAACTCGAAGACGACGATCACGCTCGTCGACGGGACGACGCAGGTCCAGGATCTCTACCTCGGCGGCAACTGATCCGCCCGCCGATGCGGCGTATGCTCGTCGCATGCAGCCGCACGACGAGCCGTTCTGCGCCGAGCGCTGGAGCGCGTACCTCACGCTCGCGCTCGGGCGGCACGTGCGCGTGCGCTTCGGCCGCGCCCGCGTGCGCGTGCTCGAGGCGCGGTCCGAGCGCGGCGGCGCGATGACGGTGCGCATGAGCGCGCTCTTCGCCTCCGCCCCGCCCGAGGTGCGCGACTCGGTCGCCGCGTGGCTCCGCTCCGGCCGCCGCGCGCGCGCCGCGTGCCGCACGCTCGACGCCTGGATCGACGCCGCGACCGCCGCGCTGCCGTCCGCGCGCCCGCGCGCGGAGCAGTGCGTCGCGGCCGGCGCCGTCCACGACCTCGCCGAGCTCTCCTCCGAGCTGCGCGCGACGTGCTTCCCCCCCACCGTGCTCGAGCCCGAGCGCTGGCCCGCGCTCACCTGGGGCCGTCGCGGCCGCCGCCGCGCGCGCCACTCGCTGCGCCTGGGCAGCTTCGAGCCCGACACCTCGCTCGTGCGCGTGAACCCGGTGCTCGACCAGGCCGCGGTGCCGCGCTGGTTCGTGCGCTACATCCTGTTCCACGAGCTGCTGCACGCCGTGCTCCCGCCGCGTCCCGGCCCCGGCGGCCGCACGATCCACCACGGGCCCGAGTTCCGCCGCCGCGAGCGCGCCTACGCCGACTACGACCGCGCGCTCGCGTGGCAGGACTCGAACCTGCGCGCGCTGATCCGCTCCGCACGCACGGGCGTTCCGATGCGCGTTCCCGCGAACCAGCGGGTACCGGCGAAGCAGCGCGCGGCGGCGACGCGCCGCGTGCAAGCGCAGCAGCCCGCCGCGCTCGACGCGAAGACGCCCGCGCCGAAGAGCCGCCGCGGCGCGATCCAGCGGCTCCTCTTCCCCGACTGAACGGCGCGCGCGGCCGCGTCAGGTCGCGTACGCCTGGTCCTCTTCGCCCGCGCCGGTGAGGCACGTGCCTAGGATGTTGCCGCCGAGGTTCTCGATCAGGTTGTGCGTCTGCTCGACGTAGTGGCGCGGCGTCGTGCCCATGCGCACGACGAGCAGCACGCCGTCGGCGACGGCGCCGAGCAGGCTCGCGTCGTTGATCGCGAGCGCGGGCGGCGTGTCGATCAGGACGTAGTCGTAGCGCTGCTTGAACGAGTGCAGCACCGTCTTGATGCGGTCGGAGCCGAGCAACTCGGACGGGTTCTGCGGGCGCGCGCCCGAGCCGATGATCGCGAGCCCTTCGGCCGACGTCGGGCGGATCGCCTGGTCGATGTGCAGGCGCCCGCGCAGGAGCTCGGTCAGGCCCTGGCGGCGCGGCAGGCCGAGGTAGCCCTCGACGCTCGGATGGTGCAGGTCGGCGTCGACGACGAGCACCTTCGTGCGCGGCATCTCCGCCATCGCGAGCGCGAGGTTGAGCGACGCGACCGTCTTGCCCTCGCCGCGCACCGCGCTCGTCACCACGATCGTGCGCGGCGCGCCGTCGGGGTTGAGCGCGTGGATCGAGTTGCGCAGCCGCCGGTACTGCTCGGCGATCTGGCCGCGCGGCGCGGACGCGAGCACGAGCTCCTCGCGCTCGATCGGCACCTCGGCCGCTTCGCCGGGCTCGGCGGGCACCAGGTCCGGGTCGAGGGGGTTCCAGATGGCCATGCGATGCGGCTCGCGCTCGAGGGGCCGCGGCAGCAATGTAGTGTTCGCGCGACGCCGGGTCGCGCGGCGTGGGACGAATCCTGGCGCGGGCTCGGCTACGGGCGGCGCGGCAGCGACTCGTCGAGGCGCGGGTCGTCGAGCTCGAGCGGGCGGTCGTCCAGCCCCGGGGGCTCGAAGTAGAGGGTCACGAGCGGCGTCGCGAGCGGCGAGCGGGCGTGCTCGGGCTTCGACGCGAGCTGCAGCGCGCGGTACACGAGCGTCTGCGCGCGCAGGTCGAGGCGGCGCGACGCCGACCGCGTCCCTTCGAGCTCGCGCAGCGCGTACAGGTCGTCGCGGCCGCGGCGCAGGCCCACGAGCAGCGCGGTCGCCTCCGGGGCGCCCGGCTCGCCGGCCAGCGCCGACTCGAGGCCCGCGAGCAAGAGGTCGGTCGCACGCTCGCCCACCGTCGCCGCCGCGTCCCGTGGCCCGTCGCCGCCGCCGCCGTCGGCGAGCAGCGCTGCGGACGCGACGAGCGCACCGAGCGCGACCGGGTCGGCCGGCACCGCCGTCGCGAGGCGCGCGAGGACGTCCGCGTGCCGCTCGCTCGGGAGCAGGCCCGCGAGCAGCCGCAGGCGCTCGAGCGCGGCTTCGTCGCCGCGCTGCGCGAGCGTGGCGAGGAGCGCCTCGACGCGCTCCCGCTCGCCGGCGGACGCGCGCAGGCGGAGCAGCGCCCCCGCCGCGTCCTGCACCGCGCGCGGCGAGCGCGGCGGCCACGCGCCGTCGGTCGCCGGATCCGCGGCCGGCCAACCGCCGCGCGCGACGCCGGCCGCCGCCGCGAGCGCGGCCGCC
>CAZGTQ010000096.1:0-22031 GCA_964528575.1 uncultured Planctomycetaceae bacterium
CCCCCAGCGCATCGTCGCGTGGCTGCGCGAGCGCGGCGAGGAGGAGATCGCGCACGCGGTCTCGGCGCACTACACGAAGTGGGGCGTGCCGTACGAGACGCGGCTCGACGAAGCGCTGCTCGCCTGCGACGAGCTCACCGGCTTCGTCGGCGCGTGCTGCCTCGTGCGGCCGGGCGGCATCCGCACGCTCGAGCCGAAGAGCGTGAAGAAGAAGCTGAAGGACAAGTCGTTCGCGGCCAAGGTCGAGCGCGCCGAGGTGCAGGCGGGCGCGGAGCTGCTGGGCGTCGAGCTCGACGAGCATATCGGATTCGTGATCGACGCGCTCCGCCCGTGGGCGGACGAGCTCGGGCTCGGCGGAGCGTGACGCCGCCGCGCGAGTCGGCGGCGCAGACGAAGGAGGAAGGCAGATGGCGAAGAAGTCCCGGCACGCAGCGGCCGCGGCGGCCCGGCGCCGCAAGCGTCGCTCGCCCGAGGAGATCATCCAGGAACTCCAGGCCGAGATCCAACGCGTGCGCGAGCGCGCGCAGGCGAAGAAGCTCGTGGAGTCGAACGCGGTGAAGGCGGGCCTCTCCGCGATCCGCGCGATCGACAAGGGCATGGACGCCGCAGCCCGGGAGAACAACGCCCGCCTGCGCCACGCGTTCGCGGACGCGCGCCGCGCGCTCTCCGGCGAGCTCGAGTCGCTCGGCGTCGAGCTGCCGAAGGCGTCGATGCCGAAGGGCCCGCGGCCGAAGTGACGCGGCCGGCAGGCCTGGATCCGCGAAGAGGACCGGGGTGGTAGAGCGTGAGCCCGACGAACCCGCGCGCGAGCGGCCGCGCCCGCGGAACGCTCCTACCGCGCTTCGTCGAGCGGGAGCAGCCGCTCGACGAAGTGCTCCGCGAGCCGCTCCGCGACGATCGCGTGCCCGCGCTCGTTCGGGTGGATCACGTCGTCCGCGCGGATCCGCAGCGCCTCGAGCCCGGCCGCGCGGAACGCGTCGCGCAGCGGTACGAGCTCGAAGCCGACGCGCTCGCTCTCGTACGCGATCAGCTCGTCGATCCGGTCCTGCACCGCGACGTCCGGCTGCTCTTCGAGGTACGGCAGCGGCGCGACGACGACGTCGAAGCCGTGCTCGTCCGCCAGCGTCGCGAGCCGCTCGAACGCCCAGCGCACGCGGCCGACGCGCACCGGCGAGCTCCACCACTGGAGCGTCGCGTGATACACCCCCCACTCCGGGGGGATCGCATCGCGGACCGCGCCGACGCGCTCGAGCGCACGCTCGTCGCCCGACAGATCGGCGATGCGGTCGCGGTAGCGCGCGGCGAACGCCTGCTCGTCGTTCGCGTAGTACATCGAGCGCCGCAGGAAGACCTCGTCGAGCCGCACCGAGACGAGCTGCACGACGCGCGAGCGGTACATCGGCCGGCGGTAGCGGCGCAGCCTCTCCACGTAGTCGAGGTTCGCCGACATGACCCCGGCGTCGTTGAGGCACAGCGACAGGACGACGACGTCGGGGTCGAGCGCGAGGCCGCGGTGCTCGAGCATCGCGACCGCGTCGACGACGTCGTAGCCGCCGACGGCGAGGTTGGCGACCTCGACCGCGGGCGCGCCCGCGCCGGCACCGAGCAGCGTCTCGAGCAGGCGCGGGAACGTCGCCTCCTCGCTCAGCTCGTTGCCGAACGGGATCGAGTCGCCGAGCACGGCGATGCGCGCGACGCCCGCGGGCTTGCGCGGCGCGATCTCGGCCCCGCGCAAGCCGAGCGAATTGACGCGCACGTCGGTCCCCCAGCCCTTGCCGGCGGCGCCGGGGACGAGCTCGTACCCGAGCCCGGGATACTTCGACGGCGCGAGGAAGAAGTCCTTGCCGGGCGGAGGCACGCGCACCGGCCGGTAGCCGATCGCGCGCAGACCGAGCTCGAGCACGCCGAGCGCGGCGACCAGGGCGAGCGCGGCGACGGCGAGTCGGCGCGCGCGGCGGCCGCGGCGGGCCGGCTCGCCGGCGGCAGCCGGCGGCGAGAGCGGTGCGGCTCGCTCAGCCACGGCGCTCGAGCGCGCCCGCCGGGCGCAGAGCCGTGCGGCACGGCGGGCCGTCGGCGTAGGCGAGCGCGACGTGCGCGCGGTCGACGCGGACCCGGGTCAGGCTGACGGTGCTCGACTCGGTGCCGTGCGTGCAGACCGGGCCGGCGTGGCTGGCGTGGAAGCGGGCGAGCAGGTCCGCGTCGCGCGCGCCGTCGCGCTCGCGCTCGAGCTGCGCGAGCAGCCGCGCGCGCGCCCGCTCGGCGGCGGCCGGTCCGCGCGGGTCGGCGGGCGCGGAGACGAGCGGCGCGTCCGCGGCGCGGGCGGGCCGCGACGCGAGCGCCGCGCCGTCCCAGGCGTGGAGCGCCGCGCCGTCGGGGGCGAGCGCGAGCAGGCGGAACGGGCGGTACGCGGCGAGCTCGGCCGCGGCCAGGCGGCGGGCGACGTCGGCGAGCGAGGAGCAGGCGAGGAGCTCGTCGACGAGCAGGCCGCGGCTCGCGAAACGCTCCGCGCCGGACCCCGGCTCGGGCCAGCCGTTGAGCACCGCGAGCGCGACGGCGCGCTCGTTCGCTCCGACCCACGTCCCGCCGGCGTCCGCGTCGCGCGGCGCGAGCGCGCGCAGGCCGCCCGCGTCGCGCTCGCGCGGCGGCACGCCGCGGCCCCGCGCGCGCCGCTCGTCACGCCCGTGGAACAGCTCGTAGCCGTCCGGCGTCTCGACCCACGTCACCGTACACATCGACCGAGCCCTCACATCGACCGAGCCCACACATCGATCCAGCTCGCACATCCATCCGGTCGCACATCCATCCGGTCGCACGTCGATCCGCTCGCGCCGGCGCTCAGCGCGCGTCCGTCGCCAATCGCAGCTCCTTGCCGCCGAGGTCGACGCGCACGAGCCTGCGCTCGCCGTCGACCCAGTAGCGGATCGGCCGGATCGCGGGTCCGGTGTGGTCGAAGCGCCAGACGCGCTGCGGCGCGCCGCCGACCACGAGCTCCTCCTCGCCCGCGCACACGATCTCCTCGCCGCGCCGCAGCCGCAGCTCGGAGACCTCGAGCACGTCGAGGCCGCGCCCGACGCCCTCCTCGAACGGCATGCGCGTCACGAGCCGGAAGAGCGCGTAGTCCGGCACCGTTCGCGCCGGCAGCCGGAGCTCGACGCGCTCGCCCTCGTGCTCTCCGACGAGCACCGCGGTGCCGTCGGGCGCGACGACGCGCGCGACCTGGGTCGCCGCCGTCTCGCCGCCCGACGCGAAGCGCCCGCGGATGCGCAGCGGGGTGAGGTCCTCGTCGATCGCGCACAGGACCTCGTAGCGCGCCTCGATCCGGTCGCCGAGGAAGTCGAGCGCGAGCTCGTCGACGAAGCGGAACGCCGGCTCGCCCTCGTGCTCGACGAGCGCGTTCGCCAGCGTCCACGACCCCGTGCGCTCCCCCTCGTGCACGTAGGCGTAGGAGTCGCCGCGCCAGTCGGCGAGCTGGGGACCGACGACCACGCGCTCGGCGAGCAACGCCTCGACCGCGGGCACGACTGCATCGTTCGCGAGGTCCGCGACGCGCAGCCGGCCCCAGCGGTCGATCAGGTAGTAGTCGGGAAACGAGTCGACGCGGTACGCGCCGACCGTGCGCTCCTCGGCGTCGACGCACACCGGGAACGCGACGTCGTTCTCCTCGACGTACGCGGCCATCCTGTCCGCCGAGCCCTTCGTGTGCACTCCGATCAGGACCAGCCCCTGGTCCGCGTAGGCTCGATGCAGCTCGTTCATCTCGGGCATCGAGCTACGGCAGGGGGGTCACCACACGCCCCAGAACTTGAGCAGGACGACCTTGCCGCGCAGCTCGGACAGGACGAGCGGAGCGTCGGCGTTCATCCAGCCGCCGACCTCGAGCGGCGGCGGCGCCTTGCCCTCGAGCGCGTCCTTCTCCGCGCGGGCCGCGCCGGAGCCCTCGCGGTCGAAGCCGTCGCCGTCCGTCGCGCCGTAGGGCAGTCCGAGCGCCGCGCCGAGCAGGAGCAGCGCGCTGGTGATTCGCATCATCTGGTGATTCGCGTTGGTGTTTGCTCGAGACGCCCGTGCGCCCGCGCGGGGAGCGGCTCCGAATGAGACTCCGAACGAGTGTAGTCCGCTCGGGCGGACGCTCGTACCCTCCGGACCTTCATCGGGCGCGCGGGCACCCGGGCACTAGCCTCTGGCGCGTCTCTGGCTCGTCTCTGGCTCGATCGTCTCTGGCTCGAAGAGCGTGGCGCGAAAAGCGCGCCGCAGACGCCATCAATCCCCGATCATCAGCTCCCAGGCGCGCACGAAGCCCCAGCGCTCCCCCATCGAGATCAGCGCGTCGTCGTTGTACGCGGCGCGTACGGCGAGGGAGCGCGTGCCGCGGCGGCGCAGCACGCGGCGCGCCTCCGCGACCAGCGCGCGGGCGATGCCGCGGTGGCGCAGCTCGGGCCGCACGTGCAGCACGACGACGAGCGGATGGACCTCGCCGGTGAACGGCTCCTCGAAGGGCGCGGTGACGCACAGGCCGCACGACGCGCCGGTGCCGGACTCCTCCGCGGCCAGTACGAGGAGCTCGTCGGCGCCGAAGTGCCGCTCGACGAAGCGCCGCCCCGCGTCGGGCGGGAGCGGCTCCGCGCGGTACTCCGCCATGGCCTCCTCGGCCAGGTGGGCGAGCCGCTCGGCGAGCCCCAGAGCCTCCTCGCGGGAGTCGATCACGCGCAGCGAGAGGTTCATCGCGCCGCAGGCTAACACGGCGAGCGGGCACGCCGGGCCAACACGGCGCGCGGGCGCGCCCAGCCAACACGGCGCGGGCGCGCCGGGACGCGCGCCCGGCGCCGGCGCTGGACTCGCCGCCCCCGCGCCGGATAGAGTCCTCGATTCCGCGTCCGCTCCCACGTCCGCGAAGGTCGCGCCGGAGTCCGCCCTTGGAAGTCACCGTCGAGAGGAAGGGGCCCTGCGAGGCCCTGGTCCAGTTCACCGTTCCCCGCGAGGAGTTCGAGGCGCAGGTGCGCAAGGGGCTCCAGCACGCGGCGAAGCACGTCCGCATGAAGGGCTTCCGCCCCGGCAAGGTGCCCGCGCACATGCTGGAGAAGCACTTCGGCGACCGCGTGCGCCGCGACGCGCGGGAGCACTTCGTCAACCTCGCCTACCGCAAGGCGGTCGAGGACAACGAGCTGCGTCCCGCGGCGCACCCGCGCATCGACATCGATGCGGTCGAGGCGGACGACGGGGGCGCGCTCGGCCACGAGTTCGCGGTGCAGCTCCGGCCCGACTTCGAGCTCGGCGACTACAAGGGGCTCGAGGTGCGCGGCCCGAGCACCGAGGTGAACGACGACGAGGTCGAGCAGACGATCGAGGACCTGCGCCGCCAGCGCGCGACGCCGCAGCCGGTCGGCGACGAGGGGCTGCCGGACGACGGGATGGCGATCTGCCGCGTCGCGTTCGTGCACGAGGGCGAGGAGGTGCTCGCGCGCGAGGGCGTGCGTCTGTCGCCGTCGATGCCGGTCGCCGGGGTCGACCCGGAGCGCTTCCGCGAGGCCCTCGGGGGCGCGCAGGGGGGCGACGTCCGCGAGCTCGAGGCCGCGCTGCCGGACGACGTCGAGCGCGAGGAGCTGCGCGGCCAGCAGGGCACGCTGCGGCTCGAGGTCAAGCAGGCGATGCGGATCGTCCCGGCGAGCGACGCGGACCTCTTCAAGCTGTTCGGCGTGGAGGAAGAGGGCGCGCTGAAGGCGAAGGTCGCCGAGGAGATCGGGCGCATGAAGGCCGAGCGCGAGAGCTCGCGGATCGAGAACGAGCTGCTCGAGCAGCTCATCGAGATGCACCCGATGGAGCTTCCGGACTCGCTCGTGGAGCAGCAGGTCGAGGCGCGGATGCGCACGGCGCGCGAGCCGTACGAGCAGCAGGGAATGGCGCCCGAGGACATCGAGCGCCAGCTTGGAGACCAGCGTACGGCGGCCTATGAGGCGTCGAAGCGCGCGATGACGGCCTTCTTCTTGATCGAGGAGATCGCGAAGGCGGAGCGACTCCTGGTCCAGGAGGAGGACATGCTCGGCGAGCTGCACCAGATCGCCGTCCGCAACGACGCGTCCTTCGACGAGGTGCGCGACTACTACCGCAAGGAAGGGCTGTTCGACCAGCTCGCCGTCGAGCTGCTCGAGCGGAAAGTCCGTGGTTTCCTGCGCGAGAACGCGCAGCTCGCGTCCTCCCCGTGAGCCCCCTCCAAGCGCGAGCGACGACGTGCGGGGAGGAACCGTTTTCCCCGCCCGTCCCGATCTCAATCCGCCCGATGATTCTGCCGACGATGACTCTGCCGACGATGACTCTGCCGACGAGGGCCCTGCCGACCAGGACCGTGCCGACGATGGAGTTGGTTCCGCGCGCAGGCGCCCCCGATACGACCCGTAGCTCTTCACGACCGGAGCAGATCGCCCCATGACCATCATTCCGTACGTCATCGAGAAGACGGGCCGCGGTGAGCGGACCTACGACATCTACTCGCGCCTGCTCGAAGACCGCATCATCTTCATCGGAACGCAGATCGACGACACCGTCGCGAACGCGGTGATGGCGCAACTCCTGTTCCTGGACCGCTCCAACCGCTCGCAGGACATCAACATCTACATCAACTCGCCCGGCGGCTCCGTCACCGCGGGCCTCGCGATCTACGACACGATGCAGTTCGTGCAGCCGGACGTCGCGACGTACTGCCTGGGCCAGGCGGCGTCGATGGGCGCTGTGCTCCTCGCGGGCGGCACGAAGGGCAAGCGTTACTCGCTCCCCAACTCGCGGGTGATGATCCACCAGCCCTGGGGCGGCGCGCAGGGCACCGCCCGGGACATGGAGATCCAGGTGGGCGAGATCCTGAAGATGAAGAAGCGGCTCGAGGAAATCCTTTCCAGGCACTCCGGGAAAGACGTCGAGGAGCTCGCCAAGGCGACCGATCGCGACCATTTCATGAGCGCCGAGGAGGCTCGCGACTTCGGTCTGATCGACCACGTGGTCGCGCGCCTCGACGAGAACGCCAAGTAGCCGGTACAATAGCGCCGATGACCCGCTCCTCCGGCCGCGGACGCCACGTGGAACGCTGCACGTTCTGCGAGAAACGGCGGGACCACGTGTCCTCGCTCATCGCGGGGCCGCCCGGCGTCTACATCTGCAACGAGTGCATCGAGATCTGCAACTCGATCCTGCAGGAGGAGCAGCGTCGCGCGCCGGACGGCGGGTTCGCCACCTCCGGTGCGTCCGCTTCCGAGGCGACGGGTGCGCGCGGACCGCTCGCGGAGACGAAACGCCTGCCCACGCCGATCGAGATCGCGCGCCGGCTCGACGAGTACGTCATCGGACAGATGCGCGCGAAGAAGGTCCTCTCGGTCGCGGTCTACAACCACTACAAGCGCCTGCGCCAGCAGCACCGCGCGGTCGGCGGCCAGGGCGGCGCGCTCGCCGACGTCGAGATCGAGAAGTCGAACGTCCTGCTCGTCGGGCCGACCGGCTCGGGCAAGACGCTGCTCGCACGCACGCTCGCCCGCATGCTCGACGTCCCGTTCGCGATGGCGGACGCGACGACGCTGACGGAGGCGGGCTACGTCGGCGAGGACGTCGAGAACATCCTGCTCAAGCTCCTGCAGGCCGCCGACTTCGACAAGGAGCGCGCGCAGCAGGGCATCATCTACGTCGACGAGATCGACAAGATCGGCCGCACGACGTCGAACGTGTCGATCACGCGCGACGTGTCGGGCGAGGGCGTCCAGCAGGCGCTGCTCAAGATCCTCGAGGGCACGATCGCGAACGTCCCGCCGCAGGGCGGGCGCAAGCATCCCGAGCAGGCGTACATCCAGGTCGACACGTCGAACATCCTGTTCATCTGCGGCGGGACGTTCAGCGGCATGGAGCAGCTCGTCGCGCGGCGCATCGGCCGCGAGGTGATCGGCTTCTCGCGCTACATGGACACCGACGAGCCGGAGACGCACAGCGCGCGGCACGTCCCGCGGCGGGTGGGCGCGACGACCTCGCGCGACGAGCTGATGCGCCACCTCACGCCGAAGGATCTGATCGAGTTCGGCATGATCCCCGAGTTCGTCGGCCGCCTCCCGGTGATCACGACGCTCGACACGCTCGAGCGCGACGACCTCGTGCGCATCCTCACCGAGCCGCGCAACGCCCTGGTGCGCCAGTACCAGAGCCTGTTCACGATGGAGGACGCAACGCTCGACTTCACGCGCGGCGGCCTCCAGTCGATCGCGGACATCGCGATCGAGCGCGAGACCGGCGTGCGCGCGCTCCGTTCGATCGTCGAGGAGCTGCTGCTCGACCTGCTCTACGAGCTGCCGAACCGCACCGACACGCGCGAGTTCCTCGTCGACGAGGACGTCGTCCGCGGCCGGACGCAGCTCGCCCGCGGCCTCGTCGCGGACCCGGCCGAGCACGACCGCGCGGCCGACCGCTCGAAGGACCGCGGATCCGACGACCGCTCGGACGAGGCGGCCGTCGAGCGCGAAAGCGCCTGAGCGCGGGCCGCTCCCCCCCGCCGAGAGTCGCACCGGCTTCCAGCTCCACACGCGGCCGCCGGACTCGGCCGCCGGTCTGGACGGTCGGTCTGGACGATCGGTCTGGTCCGTAGGAGCGCATGCCACGCCCGTTGAGGGCGCCCCGCCGCCTCACTACGATGGTCGCCCGCTGCCTCCACTCGGGGGGCGCCGTCGGAGAGACCATGCCCCAAGAAGAAGCGCGGACCGCCCGTCTCACGTTCGAAGGCAAGACGATCGACCTGCCCGTCGTGCGCGGCACGGAGGGCGAGACCGCCATCGACATCACGAAGCTGCGGCGTGACACGGGGCTGATCACGCTCGACCCCGGCTACGCGAACACGGGCGCGTGCCAGAGCGCGATCACGTTCATCGACGGCGAGAACGGCATCCTGCGCTACCGCGGCTACCCGATCGAGGAGCTCGCCGAGCGCAGCACGTTCCTCGAGGTCGCCTGGCTCTTGATCCACGGCGAGCTGCCGACGCGCGAGGAGCTCGAGGGCTTCCGCGTGGACATCCGGCGGCACACGATGCTGCACGAGGCCTACCGCCAGTTCTTCCGCGCGATCCCGCGCACTGCGCACCCGATGCCGCTGTGCGCGGCGGCGGTCGGCGCGCTCACGACGTTCTACCCCGAGCCGGAGACCGAGCAGGACATCTCCGACTCGGTGACGCGGCTCCTGGCGAAGATGCCGACGATCGCGGCGTACTCGTTCAAGCACTCGATCGGCCAGCCGTTCATGTACCCGATGAACGACCTGGACTACGCGTCGAACTTCCTGCGCATGATGTTCGCGACGCCGTGCGAGGACTACGAGGTCGACCCGATCGTCTCGCGCGCGGTGCAGATGCTCCTCATCCTGCACGCGGACCACGAGCAGAACTGCTCGACCAGCACGGTGCGCCTCGTCGGCAGCTCGATGGCGCACCTGTACGCGACGATCTCGTCGGGCATCAGCGCACTGTGGGGATCGCTGCACGGCGGCGCGAACCAGAAGGTGATCGAGATGCTCAACCAGATCACCGCCGAGGGGGGCAACGCCGACCGCTTCATGGAGCGCGCGAAGGACCGCGACGACCAGACGCGCCTGATGGGATTCGGGCACCGCGTGTACAAGAGCTACGACCCGCGCGCGAAGATCCTGAAGCAGACGTGCCACGACCTGCTCGAGCGGCTCGGCGCGGGAAGCCGCCAGCTCGAGGTCGCGATGCGGCTCGAGGAGGTCGCGCTGCGCGACTCGTACTTCGTCGAGCGCAACCTCTACCCGAACGTCGACTTCTACTCCGGCGTCATCTACCAGACGATCGGGATCCCGGTGAACATGTTCACCGTGCTGTTCGCGATGGGCCGCCTCCCCGGCTGGATCGCGCAATGGCTCGAGATGCGCCACGACCCCGCGTTCCGCATCGGCCGCCCGCGCCAGGTCTACCAGGGCGCGACCGAGCGCTCGTACCTGCCGATCGAGGACCGCGCGTAAGCGGCGCGGGGCTGCGCGGCCCGGTTTCCGCCGGACCCCGCGGAGATCGCCGGCCACCTGGACTATCCTGCTGCCATGTCGCCTCGCTCGCCGCTCGCCATCCACTACCACCGCGACTTCGACGGGATGTGCGCCGCCGCCATCCTGGCGAAGGTGTTGCGCGACCTCCGCGGCGAGACGATCGAGGTCCAGAGCGTCAACTACGACCAGCGCCGGGACTGGGGCTCGTTCGGCGAGGGGACGCGCTTCGCGATCGTCGACTTCCATTTCCACCCGCGCGCCGAGTACTGGTTCGACCACCACCCGACGACGTTCCTCGACCCGTCGCTGCGCGCGATGTACGAGCCGTCGGAGCGCTGGCGCTGGGACGAGACCGCTCCGTCGTGCCCGCCGATCATCCTCGCGCACGCGAAGGAGCACTGGTCCTACGAGCCGGAGCCGCGCTTCGTCGAGATGGCCGAGTGGTCGAACCTCGTCGATGCCGCGCAGTTCGTCAGCGTCGACCAGGCGCTGTTCGGCGACGATCCCGCGCTGCGCATCTCGCGTTCGCTGTCGGTCGCGCCCGACCGCGACTGGACCGACGAGCTCGTGCGAGCCCTGATCGACGCGAACCTCGCCGACGTCGCCTCGCGGCCCGACGTCGAGCGCGCGTACCAGCGCGCGGCGCGCAACCGCGACCGCGCGCTGGAGCAGTTCCCCCCCACCGTGCGCTCGGTCGAGAACGGCGTGCTGCTCTACGACGCCTCGAGCAACAAGATCCGCCGCGAGCGCTTCGCCGCGTTCTTCCACCATCCCGAGATCCGCTACTCGGTCGGCGTGATCCCCACGCGCGCGGGCTACCACGTCACCGCGGGCGTGAACCCGTGGAACGCGCCCGACCACGACGTGCACATCGGCGAGATCATGGAGACGTACGGCGGCGGCGGCCACCGCACCGTCGGCGGCGCGAACCCGCCGTCGCTCGACGAGACGCGCCGCGTCGCGCGCGAGGTGGCCGAGCGGATCCGCGCAGCCTGCGCGAGCGGCGCGTGACGAACGAACGTGGCGGCTGGCGCGTGGCGGCTGAGACGTGACGGCCGAGACGTGACGGCCGAGACGTGACGGCCGAGACGTGACGGCCGAGACATGACGGACGGCGCGTGACGCCGAGACGGCGCGCCCGACACGTGACCGCCGAGTGACGGAAGGAGCCGTGAGCAACCCGCTGTTCGAGCTGACGCCCGCCGAGACCGAGGAGCGCGTCGTCGCGCTCGGCGGCCGCGCCTTCCACGCCCGCGAGCTGCGCCGCGCGGTCTTCGAGCGCGGCGTGCTCGACTACGCCGAGCTGAGCTCGCTCTCGAAGGAGCTGCGCGCGCGCCTCGCGCACGAGCTGCCGATCCTCGTCGGAACCGAGCTCGCGCGCCGCGCGACGCCCGACGGCACGACGAAGCTGCTGCTGCGGTTCGCGGGCGGCGCGACGGTCGAGACGGTGCACATCCCCTCGATGCGAGCGGGCCGCGGCGCAACGGTGTGCGTCTCGACGCAGGTCGGCTGCCCGGTCGGTTGCCCGTTCTGCGCGTCGGGCAAGGCCGGCCTCGAGCGCAACCTGGCCGCGCACGAGATCGTCGAGCAGTTCGTCCGCGCCCGCGCGCTCGGGCCCCTCGGCCGGGCGGTCGTCATGGGCATCGGCGAGCCGCTCCTCAACTGGGCGAACCTCGCGCGCGCGCTCGCGACCGTGCGCGAGGAGCTCGGCCTCGGCGCGCGCAAGATCACGGTCTCGACCGTCGGCTTTCCCGAGCGCCTGGCGCGCGTCGCGCAGGAATCGGGCGGTCGCCCCGGCTTCCAGCTCGCGATCTCGCTCCACTCGCCCGACGACGAGCAGCGCGCGCAGCTCGTCCCCGCGATGGCCGGCACGCCGGTCGAGGACGTGCTGCGCGCCGGCGACGACTGGTTCAGCGCGACCGGCCGCGAGGTGACGTACGAGTACGTGCTGCTCGGCGACGAGAACGACGGGCCCGCCCACGCCGCGCGCCTCGCCGAGCGCCTGCGCGGCCGGCGCGCGACGGTGAACCTGATCCCGTACAACCCGGTCGCGGGCGAGCCGTGGCGCCGGCCGCAACCCGCCGCCGTCGAGCGCTTCCGCGCCGCGCTCGAGCGCGCCGGCGTCGTCGCGACCGTGCGCTGGTCCCGCGGCGTCGAAGCGGACGCTGCCTGCGGGCAGCTCCGCATCCGCGCGCGCTCATCGACCGTCTGAGAACGCCGGCGCCTCTCCGAGCGACCGCGCCGCCTCGTGGCGCACGCTCGCATTCACGTCCTGCGCCGCCGCCCGCTCGAGCGCCGCGCGCACGTCCGGATCGTCGAGGTAGCCCGCGAGCGTCTCCGCGGCTTCGCTGCGCACGCCCCAGCTCGTGTCGTGCTCGAGCGCCTCGAGCAGCGGGTCGCGCAGCGCGGGGTCACGTACGCCGTCGAGCTGACGCAGGACGTCCGCGCGCACGTCCGCGTCCGGCGACGTCCGCGCGAGCCCGGCGAGCGCTGCGACCAGCGCCGGGACGTCGCGCGGATCGACCGCGCCCGTCGCGCGACCGCGCAGGACGCGCAGCGCGGCGAGCCGCTGCTCGGGCGCGCTCGCGGCGTCGACGATCGTCGTTTGCAGGTCGGACGTCGGGCGCGACCGGTAGCGCCACTCGAGCGCCTGGGCGCGCTGGAGCGGCGTCGGGTCGCTCGCGTACGCGATCCACGCCGACAGCGCGACGACGCCGGCCAGCAGCGCGGCGAGCGGCCCGCGCACGCGCCTCCACGGGCTGCGCTCTCCGGACGACTCCGCCATGGACCCCTCCCTCCGCTCTCGGCGCGTTGCAGAGCACGGCGCGCTTCTCGGGAAGCGGAGCCGGAGCTCTCAGGCGCGCGCGCCGGCCGGCAGGCTCGCGGCGACGCGCTCGAGGATCTGCTCGATCTCGCGCTCGGCCACGACGAGCGGCAGGCGGAAGCGGATCGACTCCGGGCCCGAGGACAGCGCGAGCAGCTTGTGCGCGAGCATGTCCTTGCGCATCCGGTCGCGCGCCTCGCGACTCTCGAGCGTCATCGCGACGAGCGAGCCGAGCCCGCGGACGTTGGAGAAGCCGCCGCGCTCGCGCGCGAGCTCGCGCAAGCCGCGGATGAGCTGCTCGCCGCGCGCCGCGACGTTCTCGGCGAGCTTCTCCTCGAGGATGATCTCGATGAACTTGCGGCAGCGCACCATGTCCGTGAGATTCCCGCCCCACGTCGAGTTGATGCGGCCCGGGAGCCGGAAGACGTTGTCGGCGACCTCGTCGACGCGCTCGCTCGCGTAGATGCCGCACACCTGCGTCTTCTTGCCGAACGCGCAGACGTCGGGCGCGACGCCGTGGTGCTGCCACATCCACGCCTTGCCGGTCCCGAAGAAGCCCGTCTGCACCTCGTCGAAGATCAGGAGCGCTTCCTCGGCATCCGCGTACTCGCGCAGCTTGCGCATGAACTCGGTGCGGAAGTGGTTGTCGCCACCCTCGCCCTGGATCGGCTCGATGATGATCGCCGCGATCTTCTTCTTGTGGCGCGCGAACGCCTGCTCGATCTCCTCGTACGCGCGCCGCTCCTGTGCCTCGACGTCGTTCGCGATCCCGCCGTCGAGATCGAAGACGATCTTGGGGTTGTGCACGCGCGGCCAGTCGAACTTCGGGAAGAGCGCGACCTTGGCCGGCTCCGTGTTCGTCAGGCTCATCGTGTAGCCCGAGCGCCCGTGGAACGCCTCGCGGAAGTGCAGGATCACGAGGTCGTTCGCGACGTCGTCGAGCTTCGTGCGCCCGAGCTTGCGCGCCTTCCAGTCGAACGCGGCCTTGAGCGCGTTCTCGATCGCGAGCGCGCCGCCCGACACCCAGAAGTGGTGCGGGAAGCCCGCCGGCGTGACGCGCGTGCCGAACGCGTCGACGAACGCGGCCATCTCCTTCGTGTACAGGTCCGAGTTCGCAGGCTTGGTCAGCGCCGCGCGCAGGAGCTCGGCGCGGTACGCCGGGTCCTCGCAGCGCGGGTGGTTGTAGCCGATGGGCCACGACGCGAAGCACGTGAACGCGTCGAGGTACTCCTCCCCGGTCGACGCGTCGTGCAGCCAGGCGCCGTGGGACCGCTCGAGGTCGAGCACGAACGGAAAGCCGTCGACGAGCTGGTGACGGCGCAGGACCTCGTGGACTTGCTTCGATTCGATCATGGGGAGGCTCCTCTCGCGACCGGCGGGCGCAGCCGCTCGGCTCGTCGGGCGGGCGAGCGCGGCCGTCGTGGCCGTGGGGTTGCGGCGCGTCGTCGGCGTTGCCCGACGAGAGCCGGTTGCCCTCGTCCTCGACCCGCGGGGCCGAGGCGAGCGCCCGCGCGACGGCGGCCCGGCCGGTTGCGGCCGGCGTCGGCGAGCCAGACAGTCTATCGGCCGGCCGCCGCGCTTCCACAAGCAGCCGCCTAGGCGCCCCCCCGCCACCTAGGCGCCCCTAGCGCCCCCTGCCGCCACCTCGTCGTCCCCGCCGCCCTCGCGCGCCCGGTGGACGCGGATCAGGCTCAGGACGGGCGCCGGGTCGTGGCTGCGGGCGAGCCGCGAGTCCGGCTCGACGTTCGTGAACACGGTCGGCTCGACGACGCGGCCCTCGCTGCGCCGCAGGGGCCGGTCCGGCTCGCCGCCCCGGATCAGCGTCGCCCCCTCGTCGAGGCCCAGCTCGCGCAGCCCGCGCACGCCCGCGACCGCGTCCTCGTCGATCAGCGCAAGCGGCTCGGCGACGTCGGGGCTGCGCTCGAGCTCGGCGAGGAGCTCCTCGGTGAAGGCCGAGAACGCGCGCTGCGGGCACAGCACGCGCCCGACGTGTCCCGGGAGCTGGCCCGAGAGCGTGGTCGCGCGCCCGAACGCGCGCCGCACGACCGTGCGCGCCTCGTCGGCGGGGTCGCGGCCGGCCGAGACGACGTACTCGCTGTTCGTCGCGAGCTCGAGGTCGAGCTCGAGCCCGTCGCCGCGCTCGCGCGCGAGGCGGCGCCAGAGCGCGAGCTCGTCGCTCGTCCCCTCCGCGACGAGCGCGACCGTGTCGGGCGCGAGCGCCGCGGCCTCGTGCGCGGACGGTCCGGCGCCGTGCAGCAGGCCGACGAGCCCGGGGGGCAGGCCGCACTCGTCGAGGACGCGCACCCACAGGTCGGCGGCCAGCGGGAAGCGGCGGTCGGCGAAGCAGACGACGGGGCGGCCGGCGAGGAGCTGCGGGACGAGCAGGTTGCCGATGCCGGTGAGGAACGTCGTCCAGCGCGGCGCGACGATCGCGATGCCCGGCGGGCGCGGCTCCTGCGTGCCGCGCGCGAGCGTCTGGTGCAGGCGCGCGAGCCCGGCGCGCAGCCACGGCTCGCGCTCGCCGCGCTCGAGCCCCAGGAAGCGACCCAGCCCGTCGTCGCCGCGCGCGCGCCGCTCGAGCTCGTCGAGCGCGAGCTCCAGGCCGCGCCGCCGCTCGTCGGGCGACCAGGTCCCCCATTGCTCCGCGCCTGCGCGCGCCAGCTCGAGCGCGAGCGCGACGTCGGGCTCGTCCGAGCGCGGCCAGGCGCCGAACGACTCGAACGGAGCGCTGCCCTGACGCAGCGTGAACGTCGCGCCGCCGATCGCCGTTCGATCCTCTCCGCCGAGCCGATTTCCGCGCAGCCCTTCGCTCAACGCCATCCCCGTCGCTGGCCGTGCTCCTGGCCTTTGTCCTCGCGTCGCTGCGGGACGCGCCGCGGCGACGCCACCGCCCGGCCGGGTCGGCGCCGCATCGGGCGGCTCCGCGCGCATCGGGGCACTACGGTAGCACCAGACGCGGCGGCCGACGAGGGCGCCGCGCCCGCGCTCGTGATCGCACCCGCGCGCGCAAGGCGCGGCGGAGCCGGTCCGGCGCGGGCGGCCGATGTGGAAAACGCGCGCCGGACACCCGATGCTCTGCGCATGCCCCTCCTGACGCGCCGCCGTCTGCTCGCCGTCCTCGGCATCGGCGGGCTCTCGGCCGTGGGCGCCCGCTTCGGGCTCCCGCGGCTGTGGCGCGTCGGCCCCGCGCGTCCGGTCGAGGGCGAGGCGCGAGCGTTCGTCGAGCGCTGCTTCGAGGGCCTCGATCGCGCGAAGCTCTGGGACGGCCACGTCCACGTGATCGGCATGGGGACGAACGGCAGCGGCTGCGACTTCGACCCCGATTGGCAGAGCCACCTGCACCCGTGGAAGCGGTTCCAGTACGAGCTCTACCTCGGCGCGGCGGGCATCCCCGAAGGTCCCGACTGGGACGAGCAGTACGTCGAGCGGCTCCTGCGCCTGCACCGCCTCGCCAATCCCGAGGGCAAGCTCGTGCTGCTCGCGTTCGACCGTCGCTACGACGAGAGCGGAGCGCCCGACGACGCGCGCACGCCGTTCTACGTGCCGAATTCGTGGGTGCTCGAGGTCGCCGCGCGCCACGAGGAGCTCGTCCCGTGCGCGTCGATCCACCCCTACCGCGTCGACGCGCTCGACGCGCTGGACGAGGCGTTCGACGCGGGCGCGCGCGCGGTCAAGTGGCTGCCGTCCGCGATGGGCATCCTGCCGTCGTCGCCGCGCTGCGAGCCGTTCTACGAGCGCCTCGCGCGGCTCGGGCTGCCGCTGATCACGCACGCGGGCGAGGAGCAGAGCGTCGAGGTCCACGGCGACCAGGACTTCGGCAACCCGCTGCACCTGCGCGTGCCGCTCGACATGGGGGTGAAGGTCGTCGTCGCCCACTGCGCGAGCCTGGGCGAGTCGACGGACCTCGACCAGCAGGGGACCGTGCGGACGAAGGTGCCCTGCTACGACCTGTTCGTGCGCCTGTTCCGCGAGGCGCGCTACCGCGAGACCCTCTTCGCCGACGTCTCCGCGATGACGTTCGTCAACCGCTGCGGCCGGCCGCTGCGCGAGACGCTGATGTTCGACGAGCAGGAGCAGGAGCGGCTCGTCTACGCGTCGGACTACCCGCTCCCCGCACTCGATCCGCTGATGAGCACGCGGTTCCTCGAGCGCCACGGCTACCTCACGGCAGAGGAGCGCCGGCTCTGCAACCTCGTGTTCGACGCGAACCCGCTCCTGTTCGACTTCGTCGTCAAGCGCACGATCGCGGTCCGCGAGGACGGCCGCGAGCACCGCTTCGCCGACTCGGTGTTCCACACGTCGTGGCTGTTCGGTTGACGCCCTCGACGATGGGCGCGCGCGAGCACCGCTTCCTGCGCCGCATGCGGGTCGTGCTGGCGCGCGACTTCGCGCGCGCGTTCCGCGAGGGCTCGCGCGCGCGCGGCGAGCTCGTCACCGTCGTCGTCGTGCCGAACGAGCTGGAGCACACGCGGCTGGGCCTCTCGATCGGCAAGCGCGTCTGGAAGCGCGCCGTGCGGCGCAACCGCGTGCGACGCGTGTTCCGCGAGGCGTTCCGGCTGAGCTACGGCGAGCTGCCGCGCGGCGTCGACGTGATCATCGTCGGATCGCAGCCGCGCATCGAGCCGCGGCTCGAGGACGCGCGGCGCGAGCTCGTGCGGCTCGTGCCCAAGGCGCTGCGGCGCTGGCGCGAGAAGCGCGGCGGGGCGAGCGCCGAGGACGGACCGTGAGCGCGCTCGCGCTCCTGCGGCGGCTCGCGACCCTCCCGATCCGCCTCTACCGGCGCTTCCTCTCGCCGCTCAAGCCCGCGACCTGCCGCTTCTCGCCCACGTGTAGCGCCTACGCGGTCGAGGCGATCGAGATCCACGGCGTCGTGCGCGGCCTGGGACTCGCGCTCTGGCGGATCCTGCGCTGCCAGCCGTTCTGCGAAGGAGGTCACGACCCGGTGCCCCCGCCCCGCGATCGGACGTGACGCGCCGGGGCGGCCCCGGTAGCCTCTTCGGCCCGTTTCCCGAAGAGCGAATGCGAGAGGATCCATGAGCCACCCCCACCGCGCCCCCTCGACCGGCCGCTCGGCGCTGCTCGCCGGCCTGGCCTGCGCCGCTGCCCTCGCCTCGTGCGCGAAGACGAGCGCGGCCGTCGCGGAGCACCCGCCGCAGTCGCTCATCGCCGGCGCCCAGGCCGCCGACGACCTGATCCAGCCCGGCGAGGAGCACTTCGCCCGCCTGTGGAAGCTGACCTCGGGCGGCGAGAACGCCGAAGGCTACTTCTCGTTCTCCGGCGACCGGCTCGTGTGGCAGCGGCGCAGCGCCGACGAGGGCGTCGAGTGCGACCGCATCTACGTCTCGGATCCCCAGACCGGCGAGCGCGTCCAGGTGAGCGACGGCGTCGGCGTAACGACGTGCGCGTACTTCCTGCCGGGCGACGAGGCGATCGTCTACGCGTCGACGCGCGCGGAGCAGGAGGCGTGCCCGCCGCGCCCCGACCACAGCCGCGGCTACGTGTGGAAGCTCTATCCCGAGTACGAGCTGTGGCGCCAGGACATCGCGACGGGCGCGCTGACGCGGCTGACGGACGAGCCCGGCTACGACGCCGAGGCGACCGTGTCGCCGCGCGGCGACCGGATCGTGTTCACGTCGATGCGCACCGGCGACCCGGAGCTGTGGACGTGCGCGCTCGACGGCTCCGACCTCGTCCGCGTCACGGACGCGCCCGGCTACGACGGCGGCGCGTTCTTCAGCCACGACGGCGAGCGGCTGGTGTTCCGCGCGACCGCGTTCACGCCGGGCAAGGAAGCCAGCGAGCAGGCGGAGTTCGCCGCGCTGCTCGAGGACTCGCTCGTGCGGCCGAGCGCGATGGAGCTGATGCTCGTCGACCCCGACGGCTCGAACCGCGCGCAGCTCACGCACCTGGGCGGCGCGAACTTCGCTCCCTTCTTCTTCCCCGACGACGAGAGCGTGATCTTCGCGTCGAACCACCACGACACGTCGAACCGCCGCCGGCCGAACTTCGACCTCTTCGCGATCGGCGTCGACGGCGAGGGCCTCGAGCGGATCACGACCTACGAGGGCTTCGACAGCTTCCCGATGTTCAGCTCCGACGGGCGCTGGCTCGTGTTCGCCAGCAACCGCGGCGGCGAGGTCGACACGGAGACCAACCTGTTCCTGGCGGAGTGGCGCTGATCGAGGCGGCCGCCCGGGTGGGCTATGCTCCCGCCTGGGCTATGATCCGGGGTCGATGCCGAAACGCGATCCCGACACGTGGATGTGGGAGCGCGCGCGCGAGCTCCTCGAGCAAGCCGACCGTCTCCACCGCCACTTCTTCCAGCTCGGCTCCCCGAGCAGCCGCGCCGCGACCTGGGAGCCTCCGATCGACGTCTTCGAGACGCCGACGGAGGTCTGGGTCGTGCTCGCCGTGCCCGGCGTGGACCCCGCGCGCATCGAGATCGTGTTCGACGGAGCGACGCTGTTCGTCACGGGCGAGCGGCGCCTGCCCGAGGCGTGCTGCGAGTCCGACGTCCATCGGCTGGAGATCCCGCAGGGCCGCTTCGCGCGGCGCGTGGAGCTCCCGCTCCCGTGCGTCGAGATCATGCGCCGCGAGGCGGCGTACGGCTGCCTGGTCCTCGGCCTGAAGAAGCGAGCATGAGCAAGGCGCGCAAGAAGAAGGACGAGCAGCCGGCGGCGCCCGAGGGGCCGACGATGATCGTCGTCGCGGTGCGCGGGATGGCGCTCTTTCCCGGCGTCGTGCTCCCGATCGCCGTCGCGCGCGAACGGTCGGTGCGCGCGGTGCAGGCGGCGGTGCGCGCGCAGCAGCGGATCGGCGTCCTGCTGCAGCGCGACAACCAGACCGAGGAGCCGGGGCCCGACGACCTGTACACCGTGGGCACCGCCGCCGAGATCGCGCGCTACATCACCGCGCCCGACGAGACCCACCACCTGATCGTCCAGGGCCAGCAGCGCTTCCGCGTGCTCTCGTTCGTCCAGACCGAGCCGTACCTCGTCGCGCGGGTCGAGCTGATCGAGGAGCAGGGCGATCCCGAGGCGCCGGACACCACCGTCGAGGCGCGCTTCCTCACGCTCAAGCAGCAGGCGCACGATGTGCTCGAGCTCCTCCCGGAGAAGCCCGAGGACCTCGACGCGGCGATCTCGAACGCGCGCTCGCCCTCGATGCTCACCGACATGGTCGCGACGTTCATCGACCTGCCGGCGGAGGAGAAGCAGGACCTGCTCGAGACGATCGACTTGACCGCGCGCATGCAGAAGGTGTCCGACAAGCTCGCGCACCTGATCCAGGTCCTGTCGCTGTCGAACGAGATGCGCCAGCGGACCGCGGGCAAGATGGATCGCGCGCAGCGGGAGTACCTGCTGCGCGAGCAGCTCAAGACGATCCAGAAGGAGCTCGGCGAGGGCCATTCGGTCGAGCTCCAGGAGCTCGCACGGCGGATCGGCGACGCGCGGATGCCAGAGGAGGTCGAGCGCGAGGCGCGCAAGGAGCTGGCGCGACTCGAGAGCATGCCCGAGGCGTCCGCCGAGCACGGCATGGTGCGCACGTACCTCGACTGGCTCGTCGACCTCCCGTGGTCGCGCGCGTCCGAGGAGGCGCTCGACCTCGAGCGCGCGCGCCGCGTGCTCGACGAGGACCACTTCGGCCTCGAGAAGGTCAAGCGCCGCATCCTCGAGTTCCTCGCGGTGCGCAAGCTCAACCCGAACGGCAAGAGCCCGATCCTGTGCCTGGTCGGCCCGCCCGGCGTCGGCAAGACCTCGCTCGGCCAGAGCATCGCGCGCGCGATGGGACGCGAGTTCGTGCGCATCAGCCTCGGCGGCGTGCACGACGAGGCGGAGATCCGCGGCCACAGGCGCACGTACGTCGGCGCGATGCCGGGCAGGATCATCCAGAACCTGCGGCGCGCGGGCACGAACAACCCGGTGTTCATGCTCGACGAGATGGACAAGCTCGGCTCGAGCTTCCACGGCGACCCGTCTTCGGCGCTGCTCGAGGTGCTCGATCCCGAGCAGAACCGCGCGTTCGTCGATCACTACCTGGGCGTGCCGTTCGACCTGTCGCGCTGCATGTTCATCGGCACGGCGAACGTGCTGTACCACATCCCGGGCCCGCTGCGCGACCGCTGCGAGGTGATCCAGCTCTCGAGCTACACCGAAGAGGAGAAGCTCGAGATCGCGCGCCGCTATCTCGTCAAGCGTCAGACCGAGAACAACGGGCTCACGCGCAAGGCGCTGCGCATCTCGAAGGCGGCGCTGCGGGAGATGGTGCGCCACTACACGCACGAGGCCGGCTGCCGCAACCTCGAGCGCGAGATCGGCGCGGTCGCGCGTCACGTCGCGACGCGCGTCGCGACGGGCGAGGTCGAGTCGGTGAAGATCGGCGTCGACGAGATCCACGAGATCCTCGGCGCGCGCCGCTACGAGCGCGAGATCGCGCAGCGCACGACCGTCGCCGGCGTCGCGACCGGGCTCGCGTGGACGCCGGTCGGCGGGGACCTGCTCTTCGTCGAGGCGACGGCGATGCCCGGCCGGGGCTCGATGCAGCTCACGGGCCAGCTCGGCGACGTGATGCGCGAGAGCGCGCAGGCGGCGATGAGCCTCGTGCGCTCGCGCAGCGACGAGCTCGGCATCGACGCCGAGCGCCTGCGCAAGAGCGACGTGCACGTGCACATCCCCTCGGGCGCGATCCCCAAGGACGGCCCGAGCGCGGGCGTCGCGCTGTACGCCGCGCTCGTCTCGCTGCTCGTGCGCCGGCGCGTGAAGAGCTCGGTCGCGATGACCGGCGAGATCAGCCTGCGCGGGCTCGTGCTGCCGGTCGGCGGGATCAAGGAGAAGGTGCTCGCGGCGTACCGCGGCGGCATCCGCACGGTGCTGCTGCCGCGGCGCAACGAGAAGGACCTCGAGGACGTGCCGGAGAGCGTGCGCACGAAGCTGCGGTTCGTGTTGCTCGACGACGTCGCGGACGTGCTGGAGCACGCGCTCGAGGGCGGCCGAGCCGCGGGCGTGCGCTCGCGCAAGAAGGGCGGCAAGGCGCGGCGCGCGAGCGAGGACGGCCGCAACGAGCGCTCCGACCGCGCGGCGCGCGAAGCACGCCCGTAGCCGGCTGTCGGAGTCATCCCGCGTGCGGCGTGCGCACGGACCTACACGTCGTCGAGGAGACCTGCCACCGGTCGATACGGGTCGATACGGGGGTCGATAC
>CAZGTQ010000097.1:0-38830 GCA_964528575.1 uncultured Planctomycetaceae bacterium
CGAGCCGCGCGGCCGCGTCCGGGTGCAGGCGGCGCCGCGGGCCGGGCTCGGCGTCGAGCAGCGCCTGGACGAGCGCTGCGACCTCGGCGCGCCGCTCGCGCAGGGGCGGAACGCGCACCGCGAGCACGTTGACGCGGTAGAGGAGATCTTCGGAGAACGCGCCCGCGGCCGCGCGCGCGGCGAGGTCGGCGGCGGTCGCGGCGACGACGCGCACGTCGAGCGCGCGCTCGGGGCCGGCGCCGCGGCGCGCGCGGCGCAGCTCGAGAAAGCGCGCGAGCGCCGCCTGGGCCGCGTCGTCGAGCTCGTCGAGCGCGGGGAGGAAGAGCGTTCCGCCGTCCGCGGCGACGAGGCCGTCGGCGAGCTCGCCGGCGTCCGCGGCGGGCGGGAGCGCGACGAAGGGCGCGGCGGCGCGCTCGCCGGACGTCGCGCCGGACATCGCGCCGGACGTCCCGCCGGACGTCCCGCCGGACAGCGCGCCGGACATCGCGCCGGACATGTGGATCGCGCGCGCGAGGGACTCGGCCTCGGCGCCGCGCTCGCCGGTGACGAGCACGGTCGCGGCGCTGCCCGCGGACGCGCCGGCGACGCGCTCGACGAGGCGCGCGAGCGTGGGCGAGGCGGCGACGAGGGCCGCGTCGGCCGCGCCGGACGCGCGCAGCCGGTCGCGCTCGGCGAGGGCGGCGCGCAGGCGCCGGACGCGCGCGAGGCAGGCGGCGAGAGCGGCGGCGCCGACCGGGCGCGCGAGGAGGTCGGCGGCGTCCCGAGAGGCGGCCGTCTCGGCGTCCGCCGCGTCGTGGACGAGAACGACGCTCGCGCCGAGCTCGCCGGCCTCGTCCGCGAGGGCCGCGTCGACCAGCGCGACGTCCGGAAAGCGTTTCCGCTCGAGCGCGCGCAGCTCGGCGGCGGCCGCGAGCTCGGCGACGTGGCCCGCCGCCTCGACGAGGCGCGCGAGCGCGGCCGCGCGGGCCGGTTCCTCGTCCGCCACGAGCACGTAGAGCGCCATCGAGGCTCAGTATCGCGCAGGACGGGGCCCCGATGCACGCCCGCCGAGGGCGGGTTTTCTCGTCGCGCCGCTAAGGCGGACCCCAGGGCCGTCGAGAACCGCAGTGCCGAAGGCGCGAGCCGACGGCCCCAGCGATTCCCAAGAAGCCAACGAGGTAGGTCATGGGCCTCCGAGTCAACACGAACCTCTTCTCCATCAACGCTCAGCGCAATCTCACCATGGTGAGCGAGCGTCTGGGCACCAACTTCGCACGCCTCTCGTCGGGGCTGCGCATCACGACAGCCGCGGACGACGCCGCGGGCCTCGGGATCTCCGAGCGCATGCGCGCCAAGATCCGCTCGCTCGGCGCCGCCGGTCGCAACGCCCAGGACGGCGTCAGCCTCGCGCAGACCGCCGAGGGCGCGCTCGCCGAGGTGAGCAACAACCTCGTGCGGATGCGCGAGCTCGCGATCCAGGCGGCGAACGGCACGCTCTCGACGGAGGACCGCGCCGCGCTCGACGAGGAGTTCCAGGAGCTGATCGAGGAGATCGATCGCATCTCGGGCGAGACCGACTTCAACGGGACCAGCCTCCTCGACAACACGAACTCGGTGAACATCCAGATCGGTCCCGACAGCGGCGACACGATCACGATCAGCTTCGTCGACATGCAGGCCGCCACGCTCGGCCTGACGGGCGACGTCAGCTCCGAGGCGAACGCCGCGAGCGCGCTCGCCGATCTCGACGCCGCGATCCAGTCGGTCGCGACGGCGCGCAGCGACTTCGGCGCGAAGCAGAACCGCCTCGAGAGCGCGTCCCGCACCATCTCGAACGCGCGCGAGAACCTCTCGGCGGCCGAGAGCCGCATCCGCGACGTCGACGTGGCGTCCGAGACGGCCGACCTGACGCGCAACTCGATCCTGCAGCAAGCCGCGGTCTCGGTGCTCGCCCAGGCGAACCAGCAGCCGCAGATCGCGCTCTCGCTCCTGCAGTAAACGTAAGCGGCTCCTCTGGGGCCGATCGCTGAGGGGGGAGGCCGTTGCGCAACGGCCTCCCCATTCACACCGCGGCGATCGGAGCACGAGGAGCGACTCACCCAGCGATCGGAAACACCAGAACCCCGACCAGGAGCCGACTCGAGCAACGCGGAGACACCGGATTGACACCGACGGAACAGCAGTGCCCGCACGCGGGTGACGCTCGGCGCGCGCGCCGCTCTCGCGAGAGCGGAGCGGAGGCGGCCCGCGCGGCTGCGTTCCGTCGGCCGGTTCGCGAAGCCGGCGACGCGCGGCGGTCCGCAGGACCGCTCGGACGTGGCCGGCTTCCCGCGTCCAGGCCTCCGCTCGCGCGGCGGCCCGTCCGGCGACGGACGGGACGCGCCGCGTGCTCCGGATCCCCGCCACGCGCGCGGGCCGACCGTGGGGTCGGCGACGCACGCGCGGCAGCCCGTCGCCGGTGCGTGCCCACGGGGTGCGCGGCGGACGGCGGGCGTCGGGCTCGCGTCGACACGCCGGCGTCCGATCGCTTCCACCGTGCACTCCGCGCGCCGCTCTGCGGCGTCGGAGCGGAACGCGCTCGCGCACGCCGTACGCAACGTGTTGCCGTCGAAGCCCCGGTTTCGATTCCGATCGACGACACCCTGCAACAGAACATCCTCGCAGGGATCAGGGAGTGAACATGGGACTTCGAGTCAATACGAACCTCTTCTCCATCAACGCGCAGCGCAACCTGTCGAACGTGACGGAGCGCCTGGGCACCAACTTCGCGCGCCTGTCCTCGGGCCTGCGAATCACGACCGCGGCGGACGATGCCGCCGGTCTCGGCATCTCCGAGCGCATGCGCTCCGAGATCCGCTCGCTGGGTGCGGCCGGCCGCAACGCCCAGGACGGTGTCAGCCTCGCCCAGACCGCCGAAGGCGCGCTGGCCGAGGTGAGCAACAACCTGGTCCGCATGCGTGAGCTCGCGGTCCAGGCGGCGAACGGAACGCTCAACACCGAGGACCGCGCGGCCCTCGACGAGGAGTTCCAGGAGCTGATCACCGAGATCGACCGCATCGCGACCGAGACCGACTTCAACGGCACCTCGCTGCTGGACAACACCAGCTCGGTGTCGATCCAGGTCGGTACGGACAGCGGCGACACGATCGACATCACCTTCGCCGACATGCAAGCGGCGGCGCTGGGCCTGACCGGCGACGTCTCGACCGAGGCGAATGCGGCTAGCGTCCTGGCGGACCTCGACGCGGCGATCCAGTCGGTCGCGTCCACGCGCAGCGACTTCGGCGCCAAGCAGAACCGCCTCCAGAGCGCGACGCGCTCGATCTCGAACGCCCGCGAGAACCTCTCGGCCGCCGAGAGCCGCATCCGTGACGTCGACATCGCGTCCGAGACGGCGGACCTCACCCGCAACTCGATCCTGCAGCAAGCCGCCGTGTCGGTCCTGTCGCAGGCCAACGTCCAGCCGCAGCTGGCGCTCAGCCTCCTCGGCTGATCGAACGCTTCTGAGAGCGAAAGGAGAGCCGCGCCGCGATCGGCGTGGCTCTCCTTGCCTTTTTCCGATGCTTCATTCCATGGGCGGCGGCTCGAACGGCCCGTCGATACTGCAGCGCTTGGTGAGCTGCAACTGCCACTCGCGCGATTGGGGCGTCCGCCGCGTCTCGTGAATGAGCTGCGGTATCAGGCAATGTCCCGGCCGGTCGCAAACGACGTCGAGGCCGAGCTCGCGAACAGCCCTGACGCTCAGACAGGCCAAGTAGTACGATTTGCCCGGTTGGCCGCGTGCCGCTACGTTCATCGAGACGTCCCGGGCTCTGTCGAGCGACAGGCCATCGTGGTCCCGCGGAGTGGGCTTGAAGGACTCGATCGCCGGAAACGGCGCCTTCTGTGGGTCGAACCAGGCTCTCGGGATACGACGGTAGACGATCTCGTCGTCGTCTACAGAGTCATGCTTGCCCATCCCGACCGATGATTGGGCGTGGTCGCGGCATCAGACCACTGGTGCAAGGCGATCTTCTTGCAAGATATACTTCACGCGGTCGACGACGCGCTCGTCCTCGAAATGGAAGATCTCGATGACTCCAGCGTCGTCGGTCTCGACGAGGTGATGGGACGCACCAGCCCAGCGCTCGAAGGAAACCCCACCCTCCGAATTCGGAAGTATGCGTTTTGGCGGCGCCGCTCCCCGCCTCTGAAGAAGGGTGGCGACCGTGAGCGCTGCGAGCAACGACATACGTGACGGCGGCGGGCCAATATCGTCGTCGTGGATATCGCTCGGCCGGTGGAGCCAATGCAGTAGCGTGTCCACTGTGTCTTTCCAGCCTTCTCCCGGCTGGGATTCGGCCATCGTCGGTGAGCGCCATGTGGTGGCGACCGGCCGCGGAAGTCGGCGAATACCAAGAAATCGATCACCCAGCGTGTCGTTCGTGCGGGCGGTACTCACTGGTGCTTGCCCCAATGCGCGTGCGCCTCAGCGGAGGTGATCTCTTCGAAGGAGCGAACGATAGCGACATGCCCTCGTTCTAGCCCCTCAACGACTTCCTGTGCCGAGCGGGCAGGTCCACGGGCAACCAGGCTCAAGAGCAGGGCCTCTTGCTGCTCGTCGATCTGCCCATGTTCGCTGGTGATGCGGAGACGGCCCTGCGCCCCGGCTAGCGTGAAGCTCCAACTTGCGGTCGCGGTCTGTAGCTCCTCTACCGAGGACAGCGATGCGGGTGCCAGCAATCGTGGCAGTAGGCGAGGCCAATCAGCCGGCCTCTCCCAGAGACTGGTCCGCGGGATGGCATTGATGTAGTTCACCTCCCAGAGGTTCGGCTCCACGGACCCCATGTCTTGCTCGCTCAGGAAGTGGTCGAACTGGCGGCGCACTTCCTCGAAACACTCGCGGATGCGCTCGAACCGCGGATATTCGGTCGAGCTGGCGTTTCGTCGCCAGTTCAGGACGAGCCAGCCGTTCTCGACCTGGATCATCCTGTCCCCGGTGTCGTTCGTGAATCGCAGCCGTACCGACGGCGTCAGCTTGACTTCCAGGCCGGGCTGAACCCAACTCGAAGCCGGCTCCAACTGCTCTGCGATCTGGCCCATCGCCTCCGTTTCAGCGGCGTGCGGCCATTCTCCACGGATCGCCTGCCAGAACAGGCCCAGATGGGCCGCGGTCAGGAGCCGAAGTGGGTGGAACTGGAAGCCAATGACCGTCTCGATGAGCGGCGGTCGTTCGAACTCAGGGAGTGCTTCGGCCATGGCCACGGCCTTGTACGGCTCTTCGGAGCCCTGGTGAGGGCGATCTGGGACGGTACCGATCGGCCCACGGTGGGGCTCATCTGTGGGAAGGGTACGTGCCTCTGCCATGTCATGCCAGCCGATCGGAAGCGAGAGCCGGGCATACGTCGTCGGAGCGGGGCGGCGTCCCTGGCGCGCCGCACAAGCCTGGCCAGTCTCCGCGTTGGGATCCGGCTCACGCGGAAGCCGGGTCCGGCCGATAACCGAGGGAGAACCGCTCCAGGGGAAGAAGACCGTTCATGGGTATCGGACCGATCCAATTCGGTGGGCTCGCCACCGGCCTCGACACCAACGCGATCATCAGCGCGCTGCTGCAGGTCGAGTCGCTGCCGATCCAACAGCTCCAGTCGCAGAAGAGCGCGAACCAGCAGAAGATCAGCCTGCTCGGGACGCTCGAGGGCCTCCTGAAGAAGCTGTCCGATCAGGCGCAGGACATCGCGACGCTCGCGGGCATCACGAGCCAGAAGGTCGAGGTCGCGGACGAGACGGTCGCGGGCGTCGAGATCACCGGCTCGTCGGCGACGCCGGGCGGGCACAGCCTGACGGTGAACGCGCTCGCGTCCGCCGACGTGCACACGATCTCGGCCGCGGCGGGGATCGGCGACCCCGACGCCGCTCTGTCCGACGGCGATCTGTCGTTCGACGTCGGCGGGGCGAGCTACCAGGTGACCGTCGCGGCGGGCGACACGCTCGCCGACGTCGCCAGCAAGATCAACGCCGCCGCAGGCGAGGACGTGACGGCCAGCGTCATCAACGTCGGCGCACAGGAGAGCCCGAGCTACCAGCTCGTCCTGTCGTCGAAGGAGACCGGCACGGCGAACGCGATCACCGGGCTCGCGACGGACGTCGCGGAGCTCGACACGATCTCCAACGTCAGCGCGGCGTCGAATGCCCAGATCGTGCTCGACGGCATCACGATCCAGCGCTCGACGAACGACTTCGACGACGTGCTCGCGGGGGTGTCGATCCAGGCGCTCTCCGCGGGCGAGTCGACGTCGTTCACCGTGTCCGTCGACACGGACGGGATCAAGGAGAAGCTGCAGGCGTTCGTCGACGCGTTCAACGCGGTCGCGAAGTTCGTCAACGACCAGAACGCGTTCGACTCCGAGGCCGAGGAGGGCGAGGACGCGACCGGCGGACCGCTGTTCGGCGACTCGATCCTGTCGACGGTCCGCGCGCGTCTGAACACCGCGCTCTTCGACGTCGACATCGCCGCGGTGCAGGCCGACACGGCGGGCTTCTCGACGCTCGGTCTCGTCGGCATCGAGGTGCAGGACGACGGGACGCTCATGCTCGACGAGACGAAGGTCGACGAGAAGATGACCGAGGACCTCGACGCGTTCCTCGACCTGTTCGCGGACGTCGACGGCACGAGCGGCGAGGACACGGGCATCGCAGGCACGATCGCCGACGCGATCGACTCGCTGCTCGACTCGTCGCAGTCGGTGAACGGGGACACGCTCCCCGGCCTGCTCGACGCGCGCACGGACGCGCTCAAGACGAACAACAAGACGATCGACAACCGGATCTCGACGCTCGAGTACCAGCTCGGTCAGAAGGAGCTGTTCCTCGTGCAGAAGTTCGCCGCGCTCGAGGAGCTGGTCTCGGGGCTGAACGCCCAGGGCAGCTTCCTCACCCAGAACCTCGCGAACCTCGGTTCCCTGAACAAGAACTAGAGACTCCCCATGAGCCAAGTCCCCGACGCAGCCAGCGCGTACCGCGAATCGTCCTTCGAGAACGCGCCGCCGCTCAAGATCCTGCGCATGCTCTACCAGGGCGCGATCCGCTTCATCGACCAGGCGATCGAGCTCGATCCGGCCGCGGACGCCGCGCACTTCAACGAGAAGCTCGGCCGCGCCGACGCGATCGTGTGCGAGTTGCGCTGCAGCCTCGCGCGCGATCACGCGCCCGAGCTGTGCGACCAGCTCGAGTCGCTCTACCTGTTCGTCGAGAAGCGCATCGACGACGCGTTCCAGGCGCGCGACGCGCAGCCGGTGCGCGAGGCGCGCGTCGTGCTGGCGAAGCTGCTCGACGGCTGGAAGCAGATCGAGCTCGGCTCGGAGCATCTCGTCCGATGAGCGAGCGCGCCGAGGCCGGCGGAGCGCGCGCAGCGCTGGAGCGCGCGTGCGCCGCTCTGCGCTCGGTGCTCGCGCGCCTCGACGACGAGGATCCTGCCGCGCGCGGCGCCGCCAAGGCGCTCGCCGCCGCCGGTGCCGAGCTCGAGCGCGCCGGCGAGCTCGCCGAGGCGCTCGGCGAGGACGAGCGCGCCGCGCTGCGCCCGGACTGGACCGAGGCGCTGCGGCTCAACGCGATCGCGACCGCCGTTGCGCGGCGCGAGCTCGCGAGCCTCGCCGCCACGCTCGACGCGGCGCGGCACTCCCGCCGCGCCGTCGCTTCCTACTCGGGCTCTCCCGCCGCCGGCACCGGCCGCTCGTGCGACGTCGCGGGATGAGCGGACCCTGATATCGTCACAGCGCCATGTCCTTCGTCTACGTCGCCTTCCACGCAGCGCTCCTGCTCTGCGACCTCGCCGCGATCGTCGCCTGGCGCAGGATGCCGAGCCTGTTCGCGTGGTTGACCGGCTGCACCGTGATCGGCGCGGTCGCGCTCGTGCTCGCGGGCGGGCTCGCCCAGGCGGCGGACTGGTCGCGGCTCGACATGTTCGGGCTGTACGCGCACGCCTTCTTCGGCCACGGCCTCTTGCTCGCGGTAGCGGGCGCGCAGACGCTCGACCGCGGCGCGTGGATCCCGGGGCTGACGGCGCTCGGGCTCGTCCTCGTCGGCGTCGACGCGTTCTTCGTCGAGCCGCGTTGGCTCGAGGTGACCGAGCACCGGATCGAGAGCGAGAAGGTGCGCGAGCGCGTGCGCATCGTCGTGCTCGCCGACCTGCAGACCGACGACCCGGGCGAGTGGGAGCGCAGCGTCCTCGCGCGCGCGGCCGAGTTGCGCCCCGACCTCGTGCTCCTGCCGGGCGACTACGTGCAACTGCGCGAGGGGAAGGACGAGCCGACGCCCGAGCGTCTCGCGCTCGAGGCGGAGCTGCGCGCGCTGCTCGACGAGAGCGGCCTGCTCGAGGCCCCGCTCGGCGTGCTCGCGGTCGGCGGCAACGTCGACCCCCCGGGCTGGCCGCGGATCTTCGCCGGCACCGCGGTCAGCGCCTACGAGACGACGCGCAGCGTCTCGCGCGGCGCGGTGCAGGTGACGGCGCTCGACTTCGGCGACTCGTTCGACGCCGAGCTCGTCGTCCCGCCGACGCGCGATCTGCACGTCGTCTTCGGCCACGGCCCCGACTTCGCGCTCTCCGACCAGGTCGAGGCCGACGTCCTGATCGCCGGCCATTGCCATGGCGGCCAGGTGCGCATCCCGTTCCTCGGCCCGCCGATCAAGCTGTCGGCGATCCCGCGCAAATGGACCGACGGCCTGCACGAGATCCGGCCGGGCACGTGGCTCTCGGTCTCGCGCGGCATCGGCGTCGAACGCGGCTACGCGCCGCCGCTGCGCTTCTTGTGCCGCCCGCAGCTCGTCGTGATCGACGTGGTGCCGGCGGGACGCCCGTAGCGGAGCCTGCTAGACTCGGGCGCCCATGCGCGCCCTGGTCGCGATCCGGCTCTCGATCTTGCTGTCGTGTCTGTCCGCGCCGCTCATCCGCGCGGACGATCCGTTCGACGTCCTCGACGACGATGCCTACGAGGTGCGAACGGCGGTGCTGCGGCTCCTGCTCGACGGCCAGGATCCCGAGGAGACCGTGCGCGCGGTGCTCGCCGCGTGGAAGCGCGCGGAGAAGGAGTGGAAGCGGCTCCACGCGCGGTTGACGGAGATGAACGAGGGGCGCGGGAAGTTCGAGCGGAACGACCCGCTGTCGGGCGAGCGGGTCCGCACGTTCACGTTCCAGCCGTCGTACACGGCCCGCTTGCTCGAGGCGATGGGGCACCTGCCGGACGGCCGGATCGAGACGGCGCTCGTGCGCGTGCTGAAGAGCTCGCCGAACGACCTACCGGGCGTGCTCGGCGTGGCCGCCGCGAAGGCCGCGTGCACGTTGGGCACGCGCAAGAGCGTCGGCGCGCTCGTCGACTTCCAGCAGCGTCTGGGCGAGGCGCTGGAGGAGGGCAAGGTGTCCGTGCGCTATCCGCGCGAGGGTCCGATGCTGGCGATGGACATCTGGCCGGCGATGTCGAAGGAGCCGGACCACCACCATCTCGCCGCGATCGCGGAGGAGCTCTCGGCCCTCGCGAATCGGCGCAACCTCGGCCCGGCGCCCACGTCGCTCGCGGCGTGGGAGGACTGGTTCGACGAGCACGAGGACGCGTTCGGCGAGTCGCCGGGGAAGCTCGCGGAGCCGGTGCGCGTGGAGCCGGCCGAGGACGACGGCGAGTAGGAAGGGTCGACCGTGCACGTCGCCGCGCTACTCGCTCTCGCGCTCGCGCCGTCGCCGGACGAGCTCGTCGTGCTCGACCCCGACGGCGAGCCGCGCGCCGGCACGCCGGTGTGGATCCTGGACGAGGGCGCAGTCGGCGGCTGGATGGTCGAGCGCCCCGCCGTCGCGGCGGACCGCTGGCTCGCCGAGCGTGAGATCGACGCGTGGAGCGACGAGAACGGCCGCGTCGCGCTGCCGGATTCGGCGCGGCCGCTGCTCTGCGTCGCGTCCGACGGCGAGCTCCGCGGCTCGGTGTGGGTGACGAGCCGCGCGGACGAGGCGGTCGGGCTGCGTCTCGCGCTCGCTCCGAGGTTCGTCGTCGAGGTGCGCGACGTCGAGGGCCGACCGATCGCGGACGCGCTCGTCGCGCTCGAAGCGTGGAGCGGCGGCTTCCCGCTCGTCGCGCAGCCGGCGGGGCGCACCGACGGCGAAGGGCGCGCGGAAGTGCGGCAGTTCGCGCCTTGGCTGCGCTCGACGGGCGTCGTGGATTGGAGCGTCGTCCTCGCCGACGCGTTCGTGCCCACGCGCATCGGCGTCGCTTACCGACCCGATCCGCCGCCGAGCACGCCGCTCGTGCTCGAGACGCCGCCGCTGGGCTCGGTCCGCTTGTGCTTCGTCGAAGAGGGCGGAGCTCCGCGCGCGCCGGACGCTTCCGTCGAGGTCTCTTCGAGTGGTCTCTCGCGCGCACCGCGGTGGATCGACGAGCCGGGGCCCGACCTTCGGCTGGGGCACGTCGCGCTCGGCACCACGCTCGTCGTGACGCTGTACGGCGAGCTGGGGCCGAGCGAGCCCACGCACGTCGTCGGGCCGAGCGAGCCGGCCGAGGAGGTCGTGGCGTCGATCGTCGTGCGGTCGCCGCGCGCGCAACAGCCGACGCTCGGCACGGGCGAGATCCTGCTGGCGGGGCGCGCGCTCGATCCCGACGGACGGCCGCTCGCGGGGGAGGAGCTCGAGATCGAGCTCGCGTGGGCCGAGACCTGGGGCCGCCTGCCGTTGCAGACGGACGCCGAGGGCCGGTTCCAGCACGTGATCGGGACCGCAAACGGGAGCCCGACGGCGCCGATCGAGGGCCGCCTCGTGCTCACGCGGTCGGATCGGCGCGGGCTCCAGGCCGAGCTGCGCATCGAGACGCTGCCGCAGAACGGGATCGTCGAGCTCGGCGCCGTGCGCTTCGCGCGCCTACCGGGGATCGTCGCCGGCCGCGTGGTCGATGCCGAGCACGCGCCGGTCGCGGGCGCGCGGATCGAGCTCGCCGAGATCGCTCCGACCGCTCGCGTGCTGCACGACCCGGGCATCACGAGCTTCGCGAGCGGTCGCTTCGAGGTGCTGAGGTACGAGAGCCGCATGATCGGCGTCCAGCCCGAGCTGCAGGTACGCGCGGTGAGCACGGACGCCGGGCTCTCGCGGTGGACGGCGTTCGAGCGCGGCCGCACCGACGTCGTCCTGCGGCTGGAACCGCCGGCTTGGATCGAGGGCGAGCTCGCGCTCCCCAGCGGCGTCGAGCCGTCCGACGTCCGCTTGGAGGTCGTCGAGCAAGGCGCCGCGCCGGCCGGCAGCGACGCGGCGGCGAGCCCGAGCGACGACGGCCGCTTCCGGGTCGGCCCGGTTTCGCCGGGCCCGGCAGACCTCTACGTCTGGCTCGACCCGAGGCACGGGTCGGACGTCGGCCTGGTCGCCGTTCGCGCGATTGCCGCCGGCGGAGCGGCGGACTCGCGCCTCGCTCCGCTCGACGTGCGCGGCGCGCTCCGCGCGTACGAGCTGCACGTGCTCGCTCCGGACGGCAGCCCCGCGGCGAGCCCCCGTCTCGTCTACGAGCACCTCGGCCGCGCCGTCTTCGTCCCGTACGTCGGCTCGGCCGGCCGCCGCGCTTTCCGCCTCGTCGCGCCGCCGCCGCCGCTCGTCGTGCGCATCGACGCGAGCGGCATGCGCTCCAAGAGCGCCCCTCTCGAGCCCGGCGTGACGAGCGTGCGCCTCGAGCCCGGCTTGCGCGTGCGCGTCGTCGTCTCGAACCCGCCGGAGCTCGGCGAGCACGGCTTGCTCGCCGTCACGCTGACGTCGAAGGCCCGCCATCCTCTGCCGCACGTCGAGCTCGACCTCTCTTCGAGCGGCACGGCCGTGGCGACTCTGCCGATGCCCGGCTCGTGGCAGCTCATGTTCCAGCGCAGGGACCGCGTTCCGACCGGCAACGGCTCGACCGAATGGCTCGGCGCCGCCGCGTGGCACTTCCGCCCGACGATCGAGGTCGCCGACGTCGCGGACGAACAGTCGTTCACGATCGAGCTCGACGCGCAGACGCGCGCGAAGCTGGAGCAGAGCGCGCGGCGCTGACCCGCCGGCCAGGCTGGAGCGCCGCTCCATTCGCCGCTACCGTCGGCCGTCGACGCAGGTCTCCCTGTGCCGATGAAGCCCTTCGAAGTCGTCGACGTGACCGATTGGCCGTCGGTTGGGGGCGAGCCGATGGGCTCCAAGCGCAAGGTCTGGCTGAGCGACCCCGACGGCGGACGAGGGCTGTTCAAGGCGCCTCGTGAGACCAGTGGTGACGACTGGGCCGAGAAGATCACGGCGGAGCTCGGCGCTGCGATCGGACCTCCGTGTCCGCGCGTCGAGCTTGCGCGTGTGGGGGTGCAGCGCGGTTCGATCACCCGCAGTTTCTTACCGAACACGGCCAGCGGAGCGGTCCGGCTCGTGCACGGCAACGAAATCCTTTGGAAGCTGAATCCGAGCTATCCGAAGGCCGAACGCCGTCGCGTTCGCCAGCACACGGTCGACGCGGTCATGGACTGCCTCGAAACCTACCCGGTCCAGCCTCCCGACGGGCGCCATCGGCACTCGGACGGACATGTGCTGACCGCGTGCGACTGCTTCGCCGGGTATCTCGCCTTCGACGCTTGGATCGGCAATCAGGACCGACACCACGAGAACTGGGGAGTCTTGCTCGTGCCGTTGTTCGAGCTCAGTCATGAGCGGTTGCTCAGCCTGCGTCTCGCCCCGAGCTTCGATCACGCCGCGAGCCTGGGCCAGGTCCTGGCGGACGAGGAACGCTCCGGCCGGCTCGATGCTCGCGACAGCGGCTACGCGATTGGGACGTGGGCACGAAAGGCCTGCTCGCACCTGTACGTCTCCCCGGAGGGCCGGCGGCCCGCCACGACGTTCGCCGCCTTCGAGCACGCCGCTCACCGCTATCCGGCGGCCGCCGAGTTCTGGCGCCAGCGCATCGCAAACGTGAAGATGGCGGACGTCGAAGCGATCGTGCGAAGCGTCCCCGAAGAGCGGATGAGCGAGCTGGCGCGCCGCTTCGCGATCCGCCTCCTGGAAACCGACTGCGGAATTCTGCAAGCCCCCGACCTCCGATGACTCTGCTCCATCGCGTCCTGTTCGTCGCTTGGCGCAGCCCGTGGACTCGGCGGATCCACGCCGTGGCCCGCTTGGTCGAGCTGGAAGACGGCGCGGGCTGGGAGCTCTCCTACGTGCAAGGTGTGCGCGAGGCGTTGAACGAGGGCTTCTGCGCCTTCCTCGAGTTCCCCGCTTTGGACCAGGTCTATCTGAGCCACGAGCTGTTTCCCCTGTTCCAGAATCGGCTCATGCCGCGGCGTAGGCCCGACTATCGGGAGTTCATCGATCGGCTGGCGCTCCCCTCGGCGCTCGAGGCGCCCGTTCCGATCCTCGCTCGGAGCGGCGGTCGGCGGGAGACGGACAAGATCGAGGTGTTCGGCTTTCCGAGCTTCGAGCCGGCCCGCTCGGTCTTCGTCTACTTGTTCTTCCTGCGCGGTGTCCGCCACGTGTCCGGCGCGGAGGAGCGGATCGCCACCCTGACCGAAGGAGAGCGTCTCGGTCTGCGACCCGAGCCGGACAACCCGGTCAGCTCTCTGGCGATCGTCGTCGACCGTCGCGGTGGCGGAGCGCTCGGCTGGGTGCCGGCGACGCTCCTCGGCGATCTCGAGCGGGTGCGCTCGCGCGGCAGCTCGCTCCGCGCTTCCGTCGAGCGGCGCAATCCGCATCCGGCACCGGTCCACGAGCGGCTGCTCTGTCGGCTCGAGGCGACCGCGGTCGCGGGGTTCGAGCCCTTCTCCGGCGCGGACTACTCCCCGATCGCGGCCGCGGCGACACCGGTCCGTCCGACCCGGACCGAGCTGGTCGCCTGAGCTCGCGACGGGCGCGCGCGTCGTCGACTTCTGCGGCGTCGAGATTCTCGACGGTTCAAGCGCTGCGGGGTTCCTGGCGATAGGGACAGCGTCCGACGGGCCCCTCCGTCGCGCTTCGACGCTTGGCCGGCGGATTGCGCCGGCGGCGAAACCCTCCCAGGTCCCGATGGTCCCGATCCTCGCGCTCGTGAGCGCCGTCCCGCAACTGGGCGGCGACGGACCCGATCTGACGCGCTATGCGCTCGTGTGCGCGTTGCTCGTCGGCGGGATCGTCGCGCTCGGGATCGGCATGCGGCGCCTGCTCTCCGGATCGCTGCGCGCGCGCGCGGCGAAACGGTCGCTGCGCGTCCTCGACGTGCTGCCGCTCGGGGGGCGCAAGCGGCTCGCGGTCGTCACGTGCTACGACCGCACGTTCGTGCTCGGGCTCGGGGACCGCGAGATCGCGCTCGTCGCCGAGCTCGACCACGAAGAGGAGCCCGCCATCGAAGCCGCGCCCGCGCGCGCCACGAGCGCCGCACCCAGCCGCGCCAAGGCGCTCGAGTTCGCCGAGCTCCTGCGCGGCGTGCGCGCGTCCCGCGGCGCGTCGCGCGAGCCCGAGCGGATGGGACGCGAGGGGGTGCTCGGATGAGCGCGCTCCTGCGCATGCTTGTCGCGCTCCTCGCGCTGCTCGCGCTCGCGCCCGCGACCCACGCGCAGGGCCTCGAGCCGGCCGCGCCGCGCGAACCCGTCCAGGCGACGCCCCCAGATGCGGGCGTCGTCACCGGCGTGTCCAGCTCGCCGGACGGCGCAGCGAGCGCGATCGTCGCGCCCGCTCCGCCGAACGCGCCCGCGCCCGCCGGCGCGGCGGCGCCGCCGAGCGGGCGCGCGTCGACCGCGATCGAGATCGCGCTCCTGCTCACCGTCCTGTCGGTGCTGCCGGCGCTCTTGATCTCGGTCACGAGCTTCACGCGCATCGTGATCGTGCTGTCGTTCGTCCGCCGCTCGCTCGCGGTGAACGAGCTGCCGCCGAACCCGGTGATCATCGGGCTCGCGCTGTTCCTCACCGCGTTCGTCATGGGGCCCGTCGCCGAGCGCGTCTACGAGCGCGCCTACGTGCCGTACACCACCGGCGAGCTCGAGCTCGGCGACGCGAGGGACGTCGCGTGGGGCGAGCTCGCGGGCTTCCTCGTCGCGAACACGCGCGAGGGCGAGCTCGCGTTCTTCGCCGAGATGGCGGAGGTCGAGGCGGCGCCCGACGCGCCCCTCACCGAGCTGCCCGTGCGCGTGCTCGTCCCCGCGTTCGTGCTGAGCGAGCTCAAGACCGCGTTCCAGATGGGCTTCCTGCTCTTCCTGCCGTTCCTCGTGATCGACCTCGTCGTGTCGAGCGTCCTCTTGTCGATGGGCATGTTCATGCTGCCGCCCGTGATGATCTCGACGCCGTTCAAGATCCTCCTGTTCGTGCTCGTCGACGGCTGGCACTTGATCTGCCACTCGCTCGTCACGTCGTTCTTCAGCGCCTGACGCGCCCACTTCCACCCATGCCCGACTTCGACCTGCGTCTCACCGACCTCGCGCGCGACTTGCTCGTCACGGCGATGCTCGTCTCGGGACCCGTTCTGCTCGTCGGGCTCGTCGTCGGCATCGCCGTCAGCCTCTTCCAGGCGCTGACGTCGGTGCAGGAGCAGACGATGAGCCTCGTCCCGAAGATGTTCGCCGTCGTCGTCGTCACGCTGCTCCTGCTCGCGCCCGCGATCGGGATCCTGCGCGACTACGCCCTGCGGGTGTTCGAGCAGATGGTCGAGTTCGGCCTGTCCTGAGCCGGCGATGCCCTTCGAGCCCGGAACGATCGAGGCGTTCGGCCTCTACCTCGTCCGCACGAGCACGTTCGTCCTCGCGGCGCCGCTCCTGGGGCTCTCGTCGGGCTTCTCCGGCTACAAGATCGCGCTGATCGCGATGCTCGCGCTCGTGCTGTTCGTCGCCGCCGGCGCCCCGGCGATCCCCGTCGACGGGCTCGTGCCGTTCGCGGCGCTCGGGCTGCGCGAAGTGCTGATCGGCCTGTTCCTCGGCTTCGTCGGACAGCTCGCCGTGCTCGCGGTGCGCGTCGGCGGGACGATGATCGGCCACGAGATGGGCTTCGCGATGGCGTCGCAGGTCGATCCCGAGAGCGGCGCGTCCGTCCCGCTGATCGCGCGCGTCTACGAGAACCTCTTCCTGCTCGGCCTGCTCTCGGTCGACGGGCACCACTGGCTCTTGCGCGCGCTGGACTCGTCGTTCGAGCGCGCGCCCGTCGGGCGGCTGGAGCTCGCGGCCGGCGTACCCGTAGCGGCGCAGCTCGTGTTCACTGAGATGTTCGCCGCGGGCATCTCGTTCGCGGCGCCGATCATGGTGCTGCTCGTGCTCGTCTCGATCCTCGTCGGCCTGCTCTCGCGCGCCGTGCCGCAGCTCAACGTGCTCGAGGTCAGCTTCACCGTCCGCATCGTGCTCGCGTTCGTGACGATGCTGCTGTTCGCCCCGTTGCTCGGTCCCTCGTTGGAGCACGTGTTCGTGCGCTTCGAGGCCGGGCTGGACGCCGCGCTCGACGCGCTGGGAGGCTGAGCGGTGGCCGAGCAGACCTCGCGCGACGAGCGCACCGAAGCCGCGACGCCGAGGCGGCGCGAGGAGGCGCGCGAGAAGGGGCAGGTGGCGATGTCCAGCGAGGTCGTCTCGGCCACGATGCTGTGCGCGGGGCTCGCGACGCTCGCGTTCGGCGGCAGCCGGCTCGCGCACGCGGTCGGGGGCGAGCTCGCCCACTCGATCGCGCAGCTCGGCGACAAGGGCACGGACGAGATCACCGTCGAGAACGGAGCGGCCGTGATCGGCGGCACGCTCCAGGCGGTGCTGCCCGAGCTCGCCACGTTCATGCTGCCGCTGCTCGCCGTCGGCCTGCTCGTCGGCTACGGCCAGGTCGGCTTCCAGGTCTCGGGCAAGGCCGTCGCGCCGACTCTCACGAAGATCGACCCGATCGCGGGCACCAAGCGGCTGTTCAGCGCGCGCTCCGTAATGCGCACGCTGCTCGCGATCCTGAAGATCGTCGCCGTGTCGGGCACGATGGGCGCGCTCGCGTGGGCGCAGGTCGACGACGTCGCGCGCCTCGGCCCCGCGGAGATCGGGCCGCTGATGGTCGGCCTCGGGCACGTCGCGGTGCGCTGCACCGCCGGCGCGCTGCTCGTCATCCTCGCGCTCTCGATCGTCGACCTCGTGTTCCAGCGCTGGCAGCACGAGCGCGACCTCAAGATGACCAAGCAAGAGGTCAAGGAAGAGCACAAGAACGTCGAGGGCGATCCGCACGTCAAGGCGCGCGTGCGCCGCGTGCAACGCGAGATGGCGACCAAGCGGATGATGGCGGACGTCCCGGACGCGACCGTCGTCATCACGAACCCGGACCACTACGCGGTCGCGCTGCGCTACGCGCGCGACGAGAAGGGCGACCCGCTCGACGAGGCGCCCGTCGTCGTCGCGAAGGGGATGGACCACCTCGCGCAGCGCATCAAGCAGATCGCGCGCGAGGCGGGCGTTCGCTGCTGGGAGGACGTGCCGCTCGCGCGCACGCTCTACGCGAAGACCGAGGTCGGCCGCGCGATCCCCGAGGACCTGTACGCCGCGGTCGCCGTGGTCCTGACGTACGTGTACCGCGCCGAGGAGGCGGCGGTCTGATCCATGGCTGCGACGACGAAGAGCGCGCCCCCGGGCGCGGGCCTCGCGCGGCTGGGCGAGCTGCTCGTCCGGCACTCGGACTGGTTCCTCGGCGTCGGCGTGCTCGGGCTGATGGTGACGCTCGTCACGCCGGTCCCGCCGCTCGTGCTCGACGGGCTGCTCGCGCTGAACATCGCCCTGTCGCTGCTCATGCTGCTCGTCACGATGAACGTGCGCGGAGCGGCCGAGCTGAACACGTTTCCCGCGGTGCTGCTCTTCGCGACGCTGTTCCGCCTCGGCCTGAACGTCGCGAGCACGCGCCTGATCCTGTCCGAGGGACGCGCCGGCACCGTCATCACCGCGTTCGGCCGCTACGTCGTCGGCGACAGCCTCGCGGTCGGTCTCGTCGTCTTCCTGATCCTCATCATCATCCAGTTCGTCGTCATCACGAAGGGCGCGGGCCGGATCAGCGAAGTCGCGGCGCGGTTCGTGCTCGATGCGATGCCCGGCAAGCAGATGGCGATCGACGCGGACCTGAACGCCGGGTTGATCGACTCCGACGACGCGCGCGCACGGCGCGCGACGATCGCGCAGGAGGCCGAGTTCTACGGCGCGATGGACGGCGCCTCGAAGTTCGTGCGCGGCGACGCGATCGCGGGACTCATCATCACCGCGCTCAACCTGATCGGCGGAATCGCGATCGGCTCGCTGAACTCGATGCCGATCGGCGAGGCGGTCGACGTCTACTCGATGCTGACGATCGGCGACGGTCTCGTGAGCCAGATCCCGGCGCTGTTCGTCTCGACCGCAGCCGCCGTGCTGGTCACGCGCGCGACGAGCGAGCACAGCCTCGGCCACAACATCGTCACGCAGATCAGCGGCCGTCCGAAGGCGACGCTGATCGCCGCGGGCATGATGGCCGTGCTCGCCCTCCTGCCGGGGATGCCGGCGCTGCCGTTCCTCGCGCTCAGCGCCGCGCTGCTCGTCGTGTGGCGCTCGACGCGCGACATGGCGAAGAGCGAGGAAGCGGAGCGTGCGACCGCGGACGCGGCGGCGGCGCAGGGCGCGGGCGGCGAGAAGAGCGGCGACGAGGTCGACGAGTTGCTCCAGGTCGACCGGCTGTCGCTCGAGATCGGCTACCGGCTCATCCCGCTCGTGCAGGACTCGGCCGGCACGGGCATCCTCGACCACGTCGCGCAGCTCCGGCGCCGGTTCGCGAGCCGCGAGGGCGTCGTGCTGCCGCCGGTGCGCATCAAGGACAACCTGAAGCTCGAGCCCAGCGCGTACCGCGTCTTGATCGGCGGCCAGGAGGTCGCCCGCGGCGAGGTCGAGCCGGGCGCATTCCTCGCGATGGACGGCGGCGGAGCGACGGGCAGGGTGCGCGGACGCGAGACGCGCGATCCCACCTTCGGCTTGCCGGGCTGGTGGATCGCCGAGCGCGACCGCGACGAGGCGGAGCTCTCCGGCTACACCGTCGTCGACCCGACCAGCGTGCTCGTCACGCACTTGTCGGAGACGATCCGCGGGTCGCTCTCCGAGATCCTCTCGCGCGACGACGTCAAGGAGCTGGTCGAGGGAGCGCGACGCACCGCGCCGGCGGTCGTCCAGGAGCTCGTCCCCGACGTGCTCGGCTACGGCGCGATCCAGCGCGTGCTCGCGAACCTGCTGCGCGAGGGCGTGCCGGTGCGCAACATGCCGGCGATCCTCGAGACGCTCGCGGACAACGCGGCGCGCACGAAGGACCCCGAGGCGCTGAGCGAGCTCGTGCGCCAGCGGCTCGGCCGCGCGCTCTGCGAGATGCACGCGGACGCGGCGGGGACGGTGTACGCGGTGACGCTCGATCCGACGGTCGAGTCGCGTCTCGCGGCGGCGGTCGGATCGACGCGGGAGCCGGACGCGGCGCCGATCGGGCCCGCGTGGCTGCAGGGGCTCGTCGAGCGGATCGCCGAGTCGCTCGGGGACGCGGCGCGCGGCGGGCGCGACGTCGTCGTGCTCGTGCGCTCCAACGTGCGGCGCTTCGTGCACGAGCTCGTGCGCGCGTCGCTGCCGAAGGTGACGGTGCTCTCGTACAACGAGGTCGTCCCGGCGAAGGCCGTCGAGACGACCGCGATCGTGTCCATGGACGGCCGAGACGGCTGAGGTGGTGGCGATGCGGATCCATCGCGTTCGAGGGGACGACTTGCGCGACGCGCTACGGCGCGCGCGCGACGTGCACGGCGCGGGAGCGGTGGTGCTGAGCCACGAGCCCGCCCAGGGCGGCGGCGTGACGATCGCGGTGCGCGACGACCGCCGCGCGACGCCCGTCGGCACCGGCGAGGTGCGGCGGCGCATGGACGCGACCGGCTGCTCGCGCGCGTTCGTCGAGCGCGTCTGCCGCGTGGTCGAGAGCCGCGGAGCGCGCGGCGCGTTCGCGATCGACGCGGCGGCGCAGGCGATCGGCACGCTGTTCCCCGTCGCGCCCTCGCCCAAGCGCACGTCCGGCCCGCGCGCGCTCGCGTTCGTCGGCCCGACCGGCGCCGGCAAGACGACCACGATCGCGAAGCTCGGCCTGCGCCTCGTGCGCGCGGGGCGGCGCGTCGCGCTCGCCACGCTCGACACGTACCGCGTCGGCGCGGTCGACCAGCTCCGCACGTACGCTGAGCTGCTCGAGGTCCCGCTGCACGTCGCGAAGAACGGGAACCAGCTCGCGAAGGTCCTCGCGCGCGAGGCGCGCCCCGCCGGCGCGGCGGACGTGGTGCTCGTCGACACGACAGGCCGCTCGCCCGGCGACGGCGACAATCTCGAGCGGCTCGGCGACGACCTCGCGCGCGCCGGGCTCGCGGCCCCGCTCCAGTCGCTCCTCGTGCTGCCCGCACCGCTCGCGAACGCGGAGCTCGACGACTACGCGCGCGCGTTCCGCGAGACGCGCCCGAGCGCTCTCGTGCTGACCAAGCTCGACGAGACGACGCGCGTCGGCGCCGCGCTCGAGCGCACGCTGCGCCTGCGGCTCGCGTACGCGTTCCTGTGCGACGGTCAGGACGTGACGAAGCACCTGTTCCGCGCCCACCCCGAGCGGTTCGCGGACCTCGTCCTGCGCGGGAGGATCGCGTGAACGAGCAGGCGGCGGGGCTGAGCGACGCGGCGGCGGGCGAGCGGCCCGCGCGGCTCCCCGTGCCGTTCGTGCTGGTGAGCGGCGGCAAGGGCGGCGTCGGCAAGACGACGCTGACGGCGAACCTCGGCATCGAGCTGCGCCGCGCGGGCCGGCGCGTGCTGCTCGTCGACTTCGACCTCGGCCTCGCGAACCTGAACGTGCTGCTGCGCCTGTCGGTGCGCCGCAGCGTCGAGGACCTCCTCGCGGGCGACGCGCGCCTGTCGGACTGCATCGTGCGCGGCCCGCTCGGCGTGGAGCTGCTCCCCGCCGGCTCGGGGAACGCCGCGATGGGCCGGCCGGATCGCGCGCGACGCGCGCGGCTGTTCGACGCGCTCGCCGCCGCCAGCGCCGATTACGACCTCGTCCTGGGCGACGCGGCCGCGGGCATCGGCGCCGACGGTCTCGCGTTCGCGCTCGCGGCGCACCGCGTGCTCGCGGTGACGACGGGCGAGCCGGCGGCGCTCACCGACGCGTACGGCCTGGTCAAGGCGCTGCACGCGTGGGCCGTGGAGCACGCCGTCGACGTCCCGACGCCGGAGCTGGTCGTCAACCTCGCCGCGGGCGCCGACGACGCCGAGTCGACTGCGGCGAAGCTGCGCGCCGTGTGCGAGCGGTTCCTCGCGCGCGCGCCGCAGCTCGCCGGCTGGCTCCCGCGCTGCCAGGCCGTGGCGCAGAGCGCGTTCACCCAGCGTCCTTTCGTCCTCGCCGCGCCCGATGCGCTGTCGTCGCGCCAGGTCGCGCGGCTCGCCCGTCGCGTCCTGCGCCTCGCACCGCCGGCCCCGGCCCCGGCATCCCGCTCCTGAGGCGCCCGCGCGATGGACCCGACGAAGCGAGAGGAGCCCGCCGCGCCCGATACCGCGCTCGAGAGCGAGGTCGATCACGAGCTCGTCGCGCTCGACGTCGCGCTCGATCCGGTGTGGCGCCTGCTCGGCCGCCGCGTCGCGAGCGGCTCGGCGGCGTTCTTCGCGCTCGTCGTGCTGATGCGCGAGGGCACGCTCCTGCGCGCGGTGCTGGTCGGCGCGGCGACGCTCGTCACGATCGCGCTGGTCTGGCGCGGGGGGCTCGCGCTGCTCGAGCGCGCGCTCTCGCGCGACGCGGCGCCGGAGCGCGCCGACGAGGGCGCGGCGTCATGAGCGCGGCGAGCGCGGGCTCTTGCCGCCGCCGCTGCAAGGCTCATGGGCGAGCCTTCTCGTCGGCATCGGCGGCCGGGTGCCTGCAGCCGTTCCTGCGTTCTAAGGCTCTCGGCCCACCTGGACGATAGAGCACGAGCGGTGCTCCGCCTTCCCCGTGCCCCATCGATCCCCTCCGTTGGATGACGCGCGTCACTACGAGCTCGGCGAGCGCGATCGTCTGATCCTCGAGCACGTCCCGCTCCTGCGGCACATCGTCACGCGCATGGCGATCGACGTGCCGCGACGGGTCGAGCGCGAGGACCTCGAGGCGTACGGCATGCTCGGGCTGATCCGCGCGGCGGACACATGGGAGCCCGAACGGGGCCTCAAATTCTCGACATATGCCTTCCCGAAGATCCGTGGGGCGATCCTCGACGAGCTGCGCCGGATGGACTTCCTCTCGCGCGGCTTGCGGGAGCGCGTGCGCGCTCTCGAGCGCGCGGTCGGACGGCTCGAGCAGGAGAGCGGCGCGCCGCCCGCGCCCGAGGCCCTCGCGAGCGAGCTCGGGATCGATCTCGCCGAGCTCGACGAGCTGCTCGCCGCGGCGCGTTCGACGACGGTGGTCTCGCTCGAGGACGGCGTCGACCAGGAGCTCGGGGCGCTGCTCTCCGACCCCTCGAGCGACGACCCGGTCGGCAGCGCCGAGTGGGAGGAGCTCAAGCAGCGCATGATCGTGGCGATCGCGAGCCTGCCCGAGCAAGAGAAGACGGTGATCACCCTTTACTATGGCGAAGAGCTGCTGTTGAAGGACATCGGCAACGTGCTCGGCGTCACCGAGTCGCGCGTCAGCCAGATCCACAGCCGGGCGCTGTACCGGCTCAACTGCGGCCTGCGCGCCGCGATCGGAGCGCCGTGACCGCGCCCGTGATCAAGCGCGACCAGCTCGAGGGCCTGGCGCACCCCGTCGAGCGCATCCAGCCGCCGGAGCTCGAGGCGATCGCGCCGCCGCCGCAGGAGCGGACCGGGACGGCGAGCGGTGCGCGGTCCCGTCCGAGCGCTGCGGCCGCGTCGGGCTCGAGCGCGGGAGCCGCAGATCCGACGGCGGACGAGCAGGCGGGAAGCGGGTCGGACGAGGCCGCGGGACCCGACCGAGGCGCGCGCGCACACGAGCCGTCCGCGCGCCCGGCGACCATGCGGCCCGGCACGGAAACGCTGGGCGCCGGAACGCCGGGCACCGAAACATCGGGCGCCCAAACACCGGGCGCCCAAACATCGGGCGCCCAAACATCGGGCGCCCAAACGCCGGGCGCTGGCGGAGCCGGCGCGCACCGAGCGGCCGACGGGCATGGGAACGCCGCGCGAGCTGGCGCTGGCGCCGGGCGAGCTGGCGCCGGGCAGGCGGGGTCGGCGCAAGCGGGCGGTGCCGGGCGTGCGGACGCCCGAGCGCAGCAGCCCGGGCAGCGTGGTGCCGGGCGGGCCGGGGGGCGTGCGGCCGCCGGCGGCGCGCCGGGCGGCGGCGCTCGGGGCGCGGGTGCAGGGCGCGGCGGCCCGAACGGCGCCGCACGGGACGGCGCTGGGCTCGACGGAGGCGCGCGGCGGCAGGGCGCGCAGTCGGGCGCGGGTCGAGCGGAGGCGCAGCGGGCGAACGGCCCGGCGGGCGCCGTCGGTGCGGCGGCGGACGGGACGCGCGCAGCGGCGCACGCGAAGGAGGTGCGGCTCGTCCGCGCCGCCGGGCGCGTGTGCGGCCTCGAGCTCGTGTGCTCGTGCGGCGAGACCACCGTCGTCGAGATCGAGTACGACTCCAGCGAAGCGACAACGGAGGAAAGACCGTGAACGGGATTCGGACCACGCTGGCCGTCGCGCTCCTGGGCGCTGTCGCTGCGTGCAGCGCACCGATGGACGGCCGGGCGATCGGCGTCGGCTCGAGCAGCGCGCGCCGCCATCCGCAGGACAAGTTCGCGTTCGCGCCGCCGACGGCCGAAGCGGTGCCGCTCCTCTCGCGCGAGGGCGGCGTCGTCGAGCCGCCGGCGCCGGGCAGCGTGACCGAGGGTGGCGCGCCGACGCACGGCGTCGAGCCGGCGAGCCAGGGCCGCATGTACATCGTCGAGCTCTACCAGCAGGCGATCGAGGAGCGCGACGCGCTCCAGATCGAGGTCGAGGGCCTGTACACGAGCGTCGAGGAGCTGCAGAGCGCGGTCGCCGCGAGCGAGCAGGCCCTCGCCGAGCGCGACGCGCGCCTCGCACGGCTCGAGGAGGACGGGCGCGCGTTGCTCGACGAGAACGTCGACCTCGCGGCGCGGCTCGCGACCGCGCAGATCCGGCGGCTCGAAGCGGAGAAGATGCTGCTCGAGACGAAGATCGCGTGGCTCGAGGGCCGCGGCACGCCCGCGCCCGCGCCGGCGGCGATCTCCTCGCCCGACGTGCCGCCTGCGGCCGCGACACGGACGCCCCCCTCGCCGGGCGCGGACGCCGCGCAGGAGGGGACCGTTCCGCCCGCCGAGACCGACGCCACCGAACCGATCGGAGCCAGCTCCCGATGGGACCTTCCCGCCGACGACCCGCGCTGAGCGCGCTCCTGCTCGTCCTCGCCGGCCTCGGCGCCGCGTGCGCGACGGCTCGCGAGGTCCCGATCCTCGCGACCGCGCAGGTCGCCGAGGACTTCGCGACGTACCGCCTGCGCCGCGTCGGGCTGCCGCCGGTCGCCGGCGAGCGGCTCGACGTCGAGCACGGCAGCGAGCTGCAGGAGTCGCTCTTCGCCGAGCTCAGCCGCACGACGCCGTACGAGCTCGTCGCGCTCCTGCCCGAGGATCTGGCCGAGGTGCTCGAGAGCGAGCCGCATCGTCGCGGCCGCTACGCGCCGCGCACCGTTGCCGACGTCGCGCGCCGCTTCGATCTCGACGGCGTGCTGTTCGCCACCGTGACGCACCAGCGCCACTTCCCCCCGCTCCAGGTCTCGGTCCAGGTCGACCTCGTCGCGGCCGAGACTGGCCTGGTGATCTGGTCGGGCTCGGTCCACCTCGACGCGACCGACCCGCGCGTGCGCCGGGGCCTCGAGGTGTGGGGCGGCGGCGACGTCGATGGGACGTGGCAGGTCGCGCTGCTCTCGCCCGACCGCTTCGCGCGGTTCGCGGCGTGGCAGATCGCGAGCCTGCTGTAGGAGCAGACTCCCGCGCGGGCGCCGCGGACCCGAGTCCGACGCCGTCCGCGAGCCTGCGGAGCGCTTCTACGCCTCTTCGCTGCCCGACAACAGGCGCTCGGCCGCCCGCGCGATGCGCTCGGGCGTGTTGAGCTGGCCCTGCTCGTGGAGCTCGCGCAGCGCCTGGACGCGCTCGGCGCGCTCGGCGCCGGAGGGCGGCGTCACGTCCTCTGTGCGCGCGAGCGCGACGGCTTCGTCCGAGAGCTCGACGCGGTCGCCCGCTGCGGCGCGCGTTTGCTGCGTGACGGTACGGCGCGAGTCGTCGAGCGACTCGCGCAGGTCGTGCATGCGCCGTTGGTTGGCGCGGGCGAGCTCCTGGCTCAGCGCTTCGAGGCGGGCTCTGGAGATCCCGATGTTGCTGTCCATGGTCCTGCCCCCTCTCGGCCACGCGAGGAGGAGGCTTCGGGTCCTTTATCGGAAGGGTCGGTGCGGGCCCGTGATGTTTTCTCTAGAATTCCGGGCCTTCCCGCGCCCCGACCAACGTCCGCGCGGACCCCTCAAGTCGTTGAAGATCATGGGTTTACGATCGAAGGCCGAGCGGACGGCCGAGCCCTCCTCGATCTCCCGCACGCGCGCCCGCACCCGCCCCGACACGCGCACCGTCACCCGCACCGACACCCGGGGCGGAGAGACGGGGCGCACGAGCGTCTGCGCGACGCTCTGGGTCGGCTCGCTCGCCGCGCTCGTCGCCGTCGTGGCGATCGCGACGCCCGCGGTCGGCAGCGGGGCCGTGCAGGACCCGCCGGCGACCGATCCCACGCTGCTCGACCCGCCGCCCCTCGACCCGCCAGCACCAGCAGCGGACCAGGACCCGGACCCGGAGCAGGATGCGGAGCAGGACCCGGGCACGGAGCCGGATCCCGACACGGCCGCCGAGCCCGCGCCGCCCGCTCCGCCGCCGATCGATCCCGAGCGCGCGGACACGCGCGACTGCCGCGTCGACTACCGCATCGAGGCGCGGCTCGAGGACGAGACGAAGGGTCTCGACGGCCGCCTCGAGCTCGTCTGGTCGAACCGCAGCGGCGACGCCGTCGGCGAGCTGTACTTCCACCTGTACTGGAACGCGTTCGCGAACACGCTCTCGACGCACCAGCTCGAGGCGAAGGGCAAGTTCCGCGACGTCGAGATGAAGCCGGGCGAGTGGGGCTGGCAGCGGGTCACCGCGATCCGCCTGCTCGGCACGAACGGCGAGCCGGCCGACCTGCTCCCGACGCTGACGTTCGAGAGCCCGCACGGCGGGCGCGCGCAGGACTACACCGTGTTCCGCGTCGAGCTGCCCGAGCCGATCGAGTCGGGCGAGCAGGCGGTCGTCGAGGTCGAGTGGGAGTCGCAGATCCCGCGCGTGCGCCGGCGCACGGGCCACAAGGACGACTTCCTGCTCGTCGCGCACTGGTTCCCCAAGCTCGGCGTGTACGAGGCGGGCCGCGGGTGGAACTGCCACGAGTTCCACATGAACACCGAGTTCTACGCGAACTTCGGTACGTACGACGTCGTGCTCGACCTGCCGGTCGGCTACGCCGACCACGTCGGCGGCTCCGGCGTGACGACGCTCGAGCGCAAGAAGGGGAGCGACCGCGTCGAGGTGAAGTTCGCCGCGCCCTCGCCCGAGGACCGCACGCGCATCGACACGACCGGCCAGCAGCCGCTCGTCCACGCGTTCACGTGGACGGCCGACATGGACTTCCACGAGCACGTGCGGCACTTCCGCTATGCGGACTGGGCCGAACGGTTTCCCGAGGCCGTCGAGGAGGCGCGCGCGGCGTTCGGGCCCGAGGAGGAGCTGGCGCTGCGCGACGTCGCGGTGCGCGTGCTCGTCCAGGAGGAGCGCAAGGCGCAGGCCGAGCGCCACTTCGAGGCGACGGCGGCCGCGCTCTTCTTCTACGGCCTCTGGTTCGGCGAGTACCCCTACGAGCAGATCACCGTCGTCGATCCCGCGTGGGGCGGCGGCGCGGCGGGGGGCATGGAGTACCCGACGCTGTTCACCGCGGGCACGGCGCTGTTCACCCGCGCCCAGATGCACCGGCCGGAGAGCGTGACGGTGCACGAGGCCGGCCACCAGTTCTTCTATGGCCTGGTCGGCAACAATGAGTTCGAGGCCGCGTGGCTCGACGAGGGGCTGAACTCGTACGCCGACTCCGAGGTGCTGATGCGCGTGTACGGTCCGTCGCACGCGACGACGTCGTACGCCCATTGGCCGCTGCGCGGCACGCTGGTCGGAGGCGCGCCGCGCACGAGCGGGCTGCTCGGCTGGCTCACCCTGCAGGATGCCTCCCTCGCCTGGCTCCGCGACGGCCTGCGGCTCGCGCCGGTGCGTCCGCGCGTGTACTCCGAGAGCGAGCGGCAGCCCGGCTTCGTCGACTTCTGGCTCGACCAGCCGCTCCTCGCGCTCGCGCCGCAGCTCACCGACCCGCGCTGGAGCGATCGGGCGGGCTACCTGGCGGACCCGGCGAGCGATCCGATCGACACCGTGGCGTTCGAGTACGTCGACCGGCTGAGCTACCGAACGAACAGCTATCCGCGCACGGCGGTCGCGCTCCGCACGCTCGCCGGCATCGTCGGCCGCGAGGCGTTCCTGCGCGGCATGCGCTACTACTCCGAGAAGTGGCGCTACGGCCACCCGTACCCGGACGACTTCTTCGCGGCATTCGCGGAGGGCTCGGGGCTCGGCGACGACATCGCGTGGTACTTCGAGGACGTGTTCCGCGGCACGGGGACGATCGACTTCTCGACGAGCGCCGTACAGGCCCGTCAGAAGAAGCCGCGCGGGCTGTTCCCGAACGAGGAGGGCGTGTTCGTCGAGCCCGAGCCGGAGGAGCCCGCGGCGCCCGCCCCGATCGGCGACGACGTCGTGGTGCCTCCGGCGGTCGACGACCAGGACCCGGAGGAGGAGCAGTTGCCGTGGGACATCGACGTCGTCGTGCGGCGGCGCGGCGAGCTGCGCCTGCCCGTCGTGATCCGGCTCGAGCTCGAGGGCGACGAGGACGGTCCGCCGGTCGTCGAGGAGCACGTGTGGGAGCGCGAGGACCAGCGCGGCCGCAATTGGTGGCGCTGGAAGAGCATCAGCGAGCGCAAGCTGCTCGCCGTGCGCGTCGATCCCGACGCGCGCATCTGGCTCGACACGGACATGTCCAACGACGACTGGTTCGACGAGACCGACGTGGCGACGCCGCTGCGTTGGAGCGAGCGCGTCTTCGCGCGCCTCGCGCACCACCTGCACCGCCTCGGTGGCATCGGGGGCTAGGCGATGGTGACCGAGAGCGTCGCTCCGAGGGAGCGCGGGCCGGTGTTCTGGTACGCGCTGCGCGCGTCGCTCGGACGCGTGCCGCTGTGGGGGCTGACGTGGCTCGTCGAGGTGTTGCTCGTGCTCGGGCCGACGCTCTTGTGGTACGCGTGGTTCGCGGACGCGCTCGAGCGGCACTACGAGCCGGGCTCGCAGCTCTACGGCCTCGACCGCAACTTCCGCACGGACCACGGCGACTCGCTCGCCGCGCTGTCGGGCACGACGGGCGCGCTCGCGTCCGTGCTCGCGCTCGTCGCGCTGCTCGGCGGCGCGTTCTTCGCCGGCGGCTGGCTGCAGGTGTTCCTCGAGCGCACCGAGGGGCGCTCGGTGCGCCGCTTCCTGTTCGGCGGCGCGCGCTACTTCTGGCGCTTCGTGCGCGTGCTCGTGCTGACGCTGCTCCTCTTGTCCCTGTTCGGCTGGCTCGTGTACGGGTGGCCGTGGGACGCGCTCGTGCTCGAGCGCTCGTGGGACGTCGCCGAGGGCGACTTCGAGACGCTGGGCTCCGAGTGGATCGCGGTGAAGCTCGTTTGGCTGCAGAGCGGCGTGCACTGGCTGCTGTTCGCGCTCGTGCTGACGTGGGGCGACTACACGCGTACGCGGCTCGCGCTGCACGAGACGCGTTCGGCCCTCGCGGCGGGTTTCGCGACGTTCTTCGTGATGCTGCGCCATCCGATCAAGACGCTGCGGCCGATGCTCTTGCTCGCGCTCGCCGAGGCGCTGGTGCTGATGGTCGCGGCGCCCCTGCTGCACGGCTGGATGCAGGCCGCGCTCGAGGACGGCGACGGGCTTTGGCTCGTCGTGCTGATGGTGCTCGTCACGCTGCTCGCGCTCGCGTGGTCGAAGATCGTCCGCGGCGCGCGCTACTCGGCGGCGATCCTCGTCAGCCGCGACGTCGTGCGCCCGCTGTCGCGACCCGACCCGTGGAGCCAGCGCGTCGGCGGTCCCGGTGGACCGCAGTACCCGCTGGGCGGCGACGAGTACGGCGTGAGCCTGTAGGGCTCCCGCGGCTCTCATGAGCACCGCTACCGAGATCGCCGTCTTGCTTGCGCTCGTCCTCGTCAACGGCCTGTTGGCGGGCGCGGAGATCGCGGTCGTCACGGTGCGGGCGTCGCGCATCGACGAGCTGGTCGAGAACGGCCGCAGGGGGGCGCGCGCGCTCAAGCGGTTGCGCGAGCGGCCCGAGCGCTTCTTCGCGACGGTGCAGACCGGCATCACGGTGTTCGGCGTCACCGCGGGCGCCTTCGGCGGCGCGCGCTTCGGCGACGATCTGGCGCAGGTGCTCGCGCGTTCCGAGCTCCTCGCGCCGTACGCGGGACCCGTGGCGTACACGCTCGTCGTCGCACTGGTCACCTACCTCTCGCTCATCCTCGGCGAGCTCGTTCCCAAGTCGCTGGCGCTGCGCGCGTCGGAGCCGTACTCGCTGATCGTCGCGCGTCCGCTCACCGCGCTCGAGAAGGCCCTGACGCCGGCGGTGTGGCTCTTGACCGCGAGCTCGAACGCCGTGCTGCGGCTGTTCGGGGACAGGACGGATTTCCTCGAGACGCGCGTGTCGCTCGACGAGATCCGCTCGATGGTCGACGAGGCGCGGGAGGGCGGCTCGCTCGACCCCGGCGCCGGCCTGATCGCCTCGCGCGCGCTCGACCTGTCGGAGCTGACGGCCTACGACGTGATGGTCCACCGGCGCTACGTGCGCGCGCTCCCGATCGACGCGGACGAAACGGCGTTGCGCAAGGAGCTGGTCGAGTCGGGGCACCGCCGGCTGCCGGTGTACGACGGCTCGATCGACAACGTCGTCGGCTACATCTCGTGGCGCGACGTCGTCGAGCGCGTGTGGAGCGGGAAGAGCGCCGTTCCGCGCGAGCTCGTGCGGGACGTGCGGCCGGTCCCGGAGGCCGCGCCGGCCGCGCCGCTCTTGCGCGAGATGCTGCACTCGCGCGAGCACCTGGTCGTCGTCGTCGACGAGCACGGCGGGCTGGCGGGCATCGTGACGCTCGAGGACATCCTCGAGGAGCTGGTCGGCGAGATCGAGAGCGAGCACGCGACGAGCGCGCATCGTTTCCAGCGTCTGCCGGACGGCTCGACGCGGTTGCGCGGCGACCTGACGTTGCGCGACGTCGACCGCGAGCTCGGCACGTCGCTCGAGAGGGACTCGGACGCGCACACCGTCAGCGGCCTGGTCGTCCAGCTCGCCGGTGACCGCATCCCGCGCGCGGGCGAGGTGTTCGAGACGGCGGGCGGAGCGCGGCTCGAGATCCACGACGCCTCGCCGCGTCGCGTGCGCCTCGTCGCGGTCCTGCCGCGCGCTCGGGTCGGCGACAGCGACGGCGCCGCCGAGTGAGGTCCCGCGGGCGCTCTACGCGTCCGCCGCCGGCGCCAGCACCAACGTGTACGTGCGCCGGTTCGCGTTCGGGCTGTCGTCGACGAGCTCGATGCGGAGGCGGTCGAACGCCGGATCGACGCGGTCGATGCGTTCATCGAGCGCGTAGACCAGCGTCGGGAAGCGACCCGCGTCGTCGACCGTGTGCTCGCCGAAACGGTAGGTGCCGACCGGCGTGACGCGTGGCTCCGCGTCCGGGCGCGACTCGACGCCGAAGACGCGCCACTCGCGCATCCTCTCGGCGAGCCCGTCGTCCCGCAGCCCGACCTCGGCGCGGATCGTGACCGACCCGTCCGGGGCGCGCTCGACGACGGGCTCGTCGACGAAGCGGAAGCTCACGAGCTGCTCGGGCCACTCGATCGAGCCGCGTTTGTCGACGAGGTCGTCGCGGAGCTTGCCGGCGAGCTGGTGTAAGACCGCCCCCTCCAGCTCCGCGAGCACGGCCTCGTTCTGCGTCGCGAGGAAGCCCGCGGGGATGATCAGCGAGGCGGCGACCGTCCCGGCGGAGAGCCCGCCGCGGTCGACGAAGTCGAACGCGACCTCGTCGAAACGCACCTTCGACGAGACGAGCTTGTTGCGCAGCACGTCGAGGTCGCTGGGCCGCCGCAGCGCGCTCACGTCGTACACGTCGATCGCGAGCGAGGCCGTTGCGACGAACGTCCGGTCGTCGACCCAGTAGCAGAATGGACCGCCCAGCAGGAACAGCGGGAGGTTGAGCCAGAACTTCTCGTTGCGTCGGCTGTCGAAGGACGGCGCATAGCGCAGCTCGCCGCTGGTGAGGAACACGTCGGCGCCCGCGGCCTTGGCCGCCTGGAGCCAGTGCTCCTCGGCGTCGACGCCTTCCGGCGGCGGCGGCAGCAGCGTCACGCTGCTGAAGCCGCTCCCGCGCAGCGTGTCGGCGAGGGCGCGGGATGCCGCGGAGCCGTCGAGCGCGAGCGCGAGCCGGTCCTCGGCGTCCGTCTCCGCCGACGCCTCCCGCGGCGCACGCGGCGCGTCCACGAAGACCTCGACGGGGACGAGCGCCGCGTGGAAGGGAAGGCTGGTGGTGCGGCGCGCGATCTCGTCGCTTGCGCAGGCGGCGGTGGCGCCGAGCAGGGCGGCAGCCGCGAGGAGTCTCGTCGCTGTCATCGTCGTGTCTCCCCGTCGCAGGCGTGCTGGAGTGTACCGCCGGCCGAGCCGAGCGCGTCCAGAAGGACGGCCGCGTCGAGCGCGCAGCGAAAGCCGACGTCGTCCGCCGTCTCGTCCCGCGCGCGCCACACGATGCGCGAGAAGTCGTAGTGCTTCCGGCTCGCGTACGAGCCGCCGACGACCCAGTACGCGGGGCGCAGGTCCCAGCCCTCGCGCGTCCGCGGATCGAGGTAGCCATCGCGGTTCGCGACGGCGTACGCGCCGACGTTCTCCGGCTCGGGGCCCGAGAACGAGAGCGGCGTGGTGCTCCACTCGCGGACGTTGCCCGCGAGGTCGCGGAGGCCGTCGCGGGCGATGTCGTTGCCCCGTCCGACGGCCCAGGGTCCGCTCGACGCGTAGTTCACCTCATCGGGGCGGGGCGGCGTCGAACCGGTCTGCGACGCGTACACGCGCATCTCGGCTCCGCCGCGGACGGCGTGCTCCCACTCGACGACGGACGGGAGGCGCTTGCCCGCCCAGCGCGCGTACGCCGCCGCCTGCGCCCACGTGACGCCCGTCACGGGCAGATCCGGCGTCGGCGCGAGCCGCGCCGAGAGCTCCGCCGACAGCGGCACGACGGCGCCGCTCGGCCAGTGCGAGCGCTCCTCGTATCCGTCCGCGACGAACGCGGCGAACTCCGCGCACGTCACCTCGTGCTCGTCGAGGTAGTACGGGCGGATCTCGCCGGGCTGGTAGCGGGAGCGCCAACCGTCCTGGAGAGCGGCGGGCGCCGGCAACCCGGCGCGGTCGAGCCGCTCGCGGCGGACGGACTCGAGGTCGCCGCCGAACACGTACGGGAGGTCGCGGTCGACGGCGACGCGTCGCATCGATCCGATCGAATGGCGCGGGCATTCGACCTCGAGCGCGTCCGGGTAGACCGGCAGGATCTCGGCGAGGGTCGTCGCGGTCTCGGCCTCGCTCTCGAGGCCGTGCTCGTCGGCCGCTTCGATCGCGATCGTGACGGCGCGCTGCGACCACAGGCTGGTGAGCTCGAACGCGCCCTTCCAGCGCGATCCGCTCGTTCGCTCGAGCTCGGTCGTCCGCTCGAGCGGCGCGGGCGAATCCGACGTCAGCCGCGCGACGACGCGCCCGACGCCGTTCGGATCGTCGATCGTCGCGCGCACGACGAACGTGCCGTCGTTGTCCGCCGCCCAGGGGGCGCGGATCGGCGGCAGGTCGATGGCCGGGCCGCTGCGCGCGAGCTCGAAGCGCGCCTCGGCCCGGGCGGTGTGCCCCGCCCGATCGCGCGCGTCGACGACCAGGACGTACGCTCCGTCGGACGCGCCGGCGGGCGGCGAGAGCGGGACGGCGAGGTCCGGGCCGCCCGTGCGCGGCAGCGCGCTCACGTCGATCGCGACGGGCCGATCGCGCGCGTCCGAGAGCGACCAGGCGAGCGTCGTCTCGTTCGTGTCGAGGGCCGAGAGGACGGCCGGCGCGGGCTCGTCGCGGACGACCGCGGGCACGCGCGTCCACGCGAGCGCGGGCGGCGTGGTGTCCACGACGAACGTCAACGGGACGCGCACGTCGGGCTCGGGCGGCGCGGCGCCGCTCTCGAACGGGTACGCCTCCGCGACGAGCTCGTGCACGCCGTCGCCGGAGAAGCCGAGCTCGAGGTCGGCGGGCGTGCCGCCGCGCACGTCCTTCTGGAACGGGAGCCCGACGACGCTCGAGCCGCTCGTGACGCGGAACAGCGTGGCGAGCTGCTGCGTCGGGACCAGTTGGACGGCGCACGTCGCGGCGCCGAGGTGGATCGGCTCTCCGGCGCGCACGGGCCGGCCGTCGACGGTCGTGCCGAAGTCGGTCGTGCGCGTGCGCAGCTCGAAGGTCACGACGTGCTCGGCGCGCGATCCGCCGCTCGAGCCCAGGACCTCATCGGTCGCGACGACCCGCAGCTCGCCGCGGTAGTCCTCGCCGCCGCGCAGCGCCGCGAGCTCGAGCGCGTCGAAGCGCGCCTCCCGGACGCCGCTCGCGATCGCCTGCGGCTCACGGAGCAGCTCGTCCGAGCTCGCGTCGCGCACCTCGTACTCGAGCCGCGCGGGACGGTTCGCGGTGACGGCGAGCGTCAGGTCGGTCGTCGGGCGGATCTGGTACGCGCCGTCGTCGCCGCGGAAGATGCCGTCGAGCGCCGCCGTGACCGCCAGGTCGCGCGGGTCGGCGTACGTCGCGATGCGCAGCGGCTCGGAGCGGCCAGCGCGGTCTTCGGCGCGCACGACGAGCTCGAGCGGCCCCGGCGCGTCGAGGCCGAGCTCCCGCAGGTCGAAGACGTAGGTCAGCTCGCCGCCGACGAGAGCGCCGCGCCGCGCGTCGAACAGCGCGTCGTCGTGCTCGACGCGCACAGAACGCAGCGCGCTCGCCGCGACGTCGTTCGCCGCGGTCACGAGGATCTGGAGCTGTGCCCCGCGTGGATCGAGCGTACGGGCCGCGAGGTCGGTGACGCCCTGCACGCGCACGCGATCGAGGCTCCAGCTCGTCCGTGGGACGGAGGCGAGCGTCAAGACGTTCGAGTACCGCAGCTCGTCGCCGTCCACCTCGAGGAATGCGTCCGCGCGCTTCGCGCTTCCGCCTTCGTTCCACGTCACGCGCACGTCGTCGCCGTCCCACGCCGCGGACCAACCATCGATCTCCGCCGCGTCGCCGCGTTTCGCGAGGAGCCGCAGCGACGCGGACGGATCAGGGAGCTCCGTCTCGGACAGCTCGAGCGTGCGCTCCGGCGTCGCGGGCCCGAACCACAGCTCGCTCTGCACGATCGCGCCGCCCTCGATCAGGTCGAACGGCAGCGGCTCCTCCGCGCGGAACAGCTCGTACAGGCCGAACGCGACGAGCGCGATCGCCGCGCTGATGCCGGCGCCCTCGAGCGCCTTCTTCCACAGCGGCGGGTACACGACCTCGTACAGAGCCGCGTATGCCTGGTTCGTGTCGCGCCAGCGCGCGTCGCGGTCCTTGCGCAGGCAGCGGTCGATGAACGCGGCGAGCGGGCGCGGGACGGATCGGTTCACCGCGCGCACGCGCAGCGGCTCCTTTTCACGATGGACCCGCAGCCATTGGCGCCGGTCGTCGGGCGCGTCGAACGGGAGCCGGCCCGTCGCCATGCGGAACGCCATCACGCCGAACGAGTAGAGGTCCGACCGGCCGTCGAGCGGGACCATCTCGGTGTCGTGGAGCAGGTGGGCGCACTGCTCGGGCGACGCGTACTCGGGCGTGCACGCGCGGCAGCGGACGATCGAGCTCGGCGCGGCCGGAACCTCGTCGTCGCGGACCGAGACGAGGGTTCCGGCCTCCTCCGAGCCCTCGAACGCCAGCTCGGGATCCCGCAGCGGCGGCGCGGGCGTGGCGCCGCGGGCGCTCTGCGCACTCGCTCCGCCCACGTGCTGGCCGATGCCGAAGTCGATGACCTTCGCGCGTTCGTCGATGCCCTCTTCGGTCGTGCCGCGCACGACGAAGACGTTCTGCGGCTTCACGTCGAGGTGCAGGACGTGCTCGTTCGGTCCGAGATGGTGCGCCGCGCGCAGCGCGTCGAGGATCTGCAGCAGGAGACGGCCGGCGCGCGCGGGCTCGAGCACCTCCTCGCGCGCGATCGTCTCCTGGAGCTCCTCCCCGCGCAGCAGCTCCATCACGAAGTAGAAGGAGCCGTCGCCCATGTCCTCGAACACCTTCCAATCGACGATGTTCGGGTGGTTGAGCCGCGTGACGCGGCGCGCTTCCTCCTTGAAGTCGTCGACGTCCGCAGCGGAGCGGCGTGCCGGCTTGAGCACCTTGAGCGCGACGCGCGTGCCGAGCGTGACGTCTTCGGCCTCGTAGACCTCGCCGAAGCCGCCCTGACCGACGAGCGCGAGCACGCGGTACTTGCCGCGCAGAACCTGGCCCACGAGGTCCCCGACGTAGCGGTGGTGGCCGCCCTCGGGCGGCGGCGCGTCCTCGAACGTCATCGTGCGCTCGAGCTCGCGCAGGTCGTCGGGCACCGCGTGCACCGTCACGGTGGCGTCCGCCTCGGCGGCCGCAGCGGCCGGCGTGCTCGTGAAGACGAGCGTCTCCTCGTCGGTCGCGGTTCGCTCGCGCAGCGTCGCGGCGAGCGTCGCGGCGGCGTCCTCGCCGGCGTCCGAGACGACGACGACGCGCGGGATCGCAGGAGGCTCGTCGAGCGGGAGCGTGTGCGCCAGCTCGGCGGTCGCGGTCCGCAGCATCTTCGCGATGCGCTCCGCGAGCGCTTCGTCGACCTTGGTTGCGCAGGCCGCGCGGCGGGACGCGGAGAGCGTGCGCGCGATCGCGGCGCGCGCCGCACGCTCGTCGACCGCGGCTCCCGAGGCTCGCCCGAGGCGCTCGACGATCCAGCCGGCGAGAACGTCCTCGAGTGCGACCATCCGCTCGATCAGCCGCCCGGGTTCTGCGGGAACTTCATGTAGGGGATCGCGATGTTCTGGTAGCTGAACGAGCTGCTCTTGATCGCGTCGGCCGGCTCGAGATCGCCGACGTCGCCCGGCTGGCCCGGGTTCACGAGCGGCGGGAAGACGGTGCCGTTCGGCTCGCCGTCGATGCCGGGCGTCAGGGTGAAGCCGTCCTCGGCGAAGCGGATGCCGAGGAACGTGACGATGTCGTCCTGGCTCACGCCGTCGCCCGACACGCCGATGCCGCCGACGAGCTGGCCGTTCTTGTAGAGCGGCGCCGCGCCGGGGAAGAAGATGATCCCGCTCAGCACCTGCTGCTGGGGCGTCTGGACCGGGTCCTGCGCGAACGTCGGCCGGAAGCTCTCGAGCACGAACGAGTCGGGGTGCCGGTTCTTGAGCACGAGGTAGAACAGCGGCCCCGGATCGAGGTTCGGGTCGATCGTCGGCGGGAAGAACGGCGCGCCGAGGAAACCGAGCGAACGCGCGGTCACCGCGATGCCGGTCGTCGTGAGGCCCGGCTCGTTCGGCGCGTTGAGCGGGTCGCCGACGGGGAAGATGTTCTCGATCTGCCCGTTCGCGCCGATCAGGTTGCCGTTGCCGTCGATGATGCGCTTGAACGTGCCGTCGGGCTTCACGTCGGGCACGAAGCCGGTGAGCGGATGGCGGCCGGCGAGCGGGCCCGCGATCAGCGGGTCGTTCACGTAGCGCGAGTCCGGGTTCGAGAAGTACGTCGCGTTGCGCGCCTTCGTCAGCGAGATCTCGTACGAGAAGAGCGTCGCATCGACCTGGCGGAAGACGCCGAGCAGGCGGCCGTCGAGGTCGCAGATCGAGATCCACATGCGGCACGCGGCGTCCGGAGGCAGGCGGATCGCGGCGTGCGTCTGGCGCGACGCCTGGCGGCAGCCCTGGATGATCGTGTCGACCTCGGTCGCGGTCAGGCCGAACGGGAACGAGCTGTCGGTCGGCGCGATGACGTAGACGCCCTGCTGGTTCTGCGCTCCGAGGGTCTGCTGCTCTTCGGGATCGGGCGTGCCCACGGTGTCGAACAGCGCGTCGCCGTCGTCGACGTCGTCCAGGGTGAAGATCTGGTCCGCGTCGTCGGCGGCAGAGAGGTTCGAGCTCGCCAGCGCGTTCGCTCCGAGCGGGATCAGGCCCGCCGGCGGGTCGATCTGCGCGAACGGCAGGAGCAGGCCGACGAGGAACACGCCGCCCGCGGGGTCGACGATCGGCAGGAAGGAGTACGGCTCTCCCGACCCGTCCTCGATCGCCGCGGTCGCCTGCGTCGCGACGCTGTCGGCGAGCGCGAAGTTCGGCGTGCCGTCCGCGTTCTCGATGTACACGCCGATCGCGCCCACGTGGCGGCGGATCGCGCCGGGTCGGCTCGCCGCGGCCGCGCCGGCGGCCGTGCGCTTGTACAGCGGCATGCCGCCCGGGAGCGGGCCGAGGCCCGGCGACGGCGTCGTCCCGTCCGGGTTCGCCTGGACCGGGACCGCGAAGCCGGGCTCGTACACCGTGGGAGGAACGGTGAGCGACGTGTTGTCGGGGAAGTTGTCGAACGGGAACGCGCGCGGGCCGGGCGGCAGACCGGGGTCCTGCGCGAAGAACGTGCCGCGGTTCGACGCGTCGATCTGGTAGAGGTCCGCGAGCCCGGTGTTCGTGATGCCGAGGATCTCGCGCTGGGGGACCATCACGCCGGGGTAGACCGGGATGAAGTCCGTCGGATCGTCGTAGAAGGCCGGCCCGTACTTCGCCGGCGTGTGGAACGCGGTGAGGAACTCGCCCGTGCGCGAGGAGAGCGGAGCCTCGCTGTGGCTGAGGAACGCCGCTGCACGGGCGATGCCGTGCGCGAAGTTCACGCGCTCCAGCTCGCCGCCCGTCAGGCCGAGGATCGTCGGGTTCGGGCCGAGCGTCCCGCTGATCCCGCGCTGGAAGATGCGCAGCGGGATCCCGAGCCTGTCGACGATCACGATCGACATGCGCTGGTTGTTCGTCGAGCGCGTCGCGACGGACAGGATCCGGTCGACGTCGGCCGCGACGAGCGTCGTCGGGGGCGCGAACTGCGTGTTGACGACGTTCGGGTCGAGCCCGTCGCCGCCGATCGTGCCCTTGAAGCCGCCGCCTCCGCAGGACCCTGTCCAAGCGCCGACGACGCCCGCGCCCACGAGCACGAGCGACGCGCGTATCCGCATGCTCCGCATGTCTGTCTCCGTTCGTGCTCGCGGCGCGTGCAGCCCTGCGCGGTGCCGCGAGCCAATGCGAATTCCTCGAGCGGTACGCGCGGATGGAGCGAGCTCTCCCTCCGAGCGCGATCGCGCGCACACGTTAGAGGATCGCCGCGTCGATCGCTACCGCTTCGATTTCTGGCGCGCGATGTTGCGCGGATGCGCGCGGCTCGACAACACTCTGGGCGCCATCGCGGGCGGCCGTGGTGACGATCTGCCGCGAACGCTCTCGACGAGCACGCCCGTTCACGGGCCAGGAGGAGGAGATGGGACCGCAGCCGTACCCGGTTCGGTGGGCGTTCGCGCTCGCGCTCTGCGCAGCGTGCGCGGCTCCCGTCGTCGGACCGCCGGGCCCCCCGCGCGCCACGCTCGGGTCGCCGCGGATGCTCGACCTCGAGCACGACGAGCCACCGTCGGCGGTGCACGCGGCAGGCGACGGCGCTGCGGGCGGCGCGTACGGCGGCGAGCCCGGCGGGGACGCGCGCGGCGAAGCGGGCGTCG
>CAZGTQ010000098.1:0-2383 GCA_964528575.1 uncultured Planctomycetaceae bacterium
AGCGTCGCCGGCGGTGGCCGCACGCGGCCATGCGCTCTGATGCGTAGTCGCCCGGCGCGATGGGTGTATCGTGCACCTGGGACGCGGCGTCGCTGGAGGCCTGCGACTCCCGGACGGGTGAGCGGGCGTGCTACGCTCCGCGCGCCGATGAGCGCTTCGATCCGCACGCTCTTGTTGCTCGCGCTGCCCGCGTCGGGGAAATCCGAGGTGCGCCGTTATCTCGCGCAGCTCGAGGCGACGGGGCGCGCGGACGCGCTCGGGCTCGGGCCGACGGTGCAGCTCGACGACTACCCGTACGTGCACCTGATGCGGCGCGTCGACGAGGAGCGGAGCGCGCTCGGGGCGGCGCCCGTGTTCTTCGCCGGGCGCGATCGGCCGTTCGTCGAGCCGCGCGACTGGGGAACGCTCTCGGTGCTGCTCGACCAGGACTTCGCTGCGCTCGCGCGCGCGCCCAGCGCGCCGCCGGCGTCCTGCGCGCAGTGGCTGTTCGAGCGCATCGACGCGGCGCGCACGGCCGTCGGAGCGGGCGCGCCGTTCGCCGCGCTGGCGGCGCGGGAGCGGGGCGCGCTCGCCGATCGCCTCGAGCGCGAGGCGCGCGCGCTGTTCGACGAGCGCGCGGCCGGGCCGGCGCTCGAGCTCGCGGGTCGCACGGTGGTCGTCGAGTTCGCGCGCGGCGGGCCGGCGGGCGCGCCGCTCCCTTTGCCGGCACCGCACGGCTACGCGTACAGCCTTGCGTGCCTCTCGGACGAGCTGCTCGCGAGCGCCGCGATCCTCTACGTGTGGGTGACGCCCGAGGAGTCGCGCCGCAAGAACCGCGAGCGCGCGCGCCCGGGGCGCGAGGGCGAAGCGTCGATCCTGCACCACGGCGTGCCCGAGGAGGTCATGCTGCGCGAGTACGCGCTCGACGACGTCGAGCACCTGATCGCGACGGGCCCGCGGCCCGGGACGGTGCGCATCGAGGCGCGCGGCCGCTCGTTCGTCGTGCCGATCGCGCGCTTCGACAACCGCGTCGACCGCACGAGCTTCCTGCGCGACGAGCCGGGGACGTGGAGCGACGAGAGCGTGCGCGGGCTGCACGCGGAGCTGGAGCGCGCGCTCGCGGCGCTGCGCTGAGCCTCGCGCTCAACCGTCCGTCAGCGCGTTGTCGAGCGAGAACACGAGCGCGTCCTCGCTGACGTCGTCGCTCGCGTCGAGCTCGCCCGCGAGCACGCCGGCCGTGTGCAGCGGGAAGCGTTCGAGCTCTGCGCCGAAGCGCTCGAGCCACGTGCGCCCGCGCCGGCCGTCGCCCTCGAAGTCGACCGTGACGATCTGGTCGATCGTGAACGGGTCGATGCCCGTCAGCGCGCGGAGCTGCGCTCCCATCGGCTCGAAGCGAGCGCCGTGCGGCCCCGGACCACCCTCCTCGGAGAGGTGCGAGTTGCCGCACCAGACGAGGAGCTTGCCGCGGTCGCCGAGGCGCTCGAGGAGCGCGCCGAGGTTGCGCGCTTGCTCGCGCTCGCGCCAGTTGACCGCCTCGGTTGGATCCTCGTGCTCCGGGCGCTCGTCGCGCGTCGCCTCGTACGCGTGCAGCGTCCAGCCGAGATCGAGCGCCGAGCGCAGGAGCAGGCGCATGTCCGGCTGCGCGAGGTAGCCGCCGCCCGCGGGCAGCCGTCGCGTCCGGTTCGCCTCGTCGGCGAACGCTTCGGTCAGCGCTTCCGCCGCGAGGTCGCGGACGCCGGCGGCGTGCGCGCGGGGCAGCACCGACGCGCCGACGAGCCGCGTGCGGATCGAGCGCGCGAGGCCGGAGTGCGCCTCGTTCACGATCACGACGCGCGCGCGCTCGAAGCCGATCTCGACCAGGTCGGGAACGGAGCGGAGCTCGGGCTCGCCCGGAGCGGCGAGGAGCGCGACGAGGAGCAGGAGAGGGGCGCGCATGGCGTGCGCTACAGCCGCACCGTCAGGCGCGCTTCGACGTCGAGCTCGATCGAGCGGCGGGCGACTTCTTCGCCGTCGAGCTCGAGCAGGAGCGTGCGCCCGGTCTCGGGGACGCGCAGGACGCCGGAGCGGCCGTTCTCGATGCGCGCGTGCGGGCCGAAGCTGAAGAAGGCGCCGTACGACTCCAAGAGCGCCAGCGGCTCGCCCGCGGCGTCGAGGACCTGCAGCCGGTCGGCGAGGCCCGGTTGTGCGCCGAGCTCGACCTGCAGCTCGCACAGGATCGGCTCGACCAGCACGAGGTCGCCCGGGTCGGCGTGGTCGGCGAGCCGCACCGTGCGGAAGAAGATGCGGGCCTCGTCCTGGAGCTGGAGCTCCGTGCCCTGGGTCGCGAGCTCGGGGAACTCGAAGCGGCCGTCCGCGTCGGTCCGCACCGTTCCGAGCGTGTACGCGGCGACCGGCGGCATGCTGT
>CAZGTQ010000099.1:0-3628 GCA_964528575.1 uncultured Planctomycetaceae bacterium
GAGCCGTTCGGCGCGCCCGCGGAGCTCGACGCGCGCATCGACGCGCTGCGCGAGCGCGTCCTCGCGCGGCTCGGCGAGCGGCCCGGCGACGAGTAGCGCGCCCCGGGTTGCCCCCGCTGCGCGCGCGGGCGATCATCCGGCCATGCTCGCAACGCTCCTCGCCTGTTTCGTCGCGCTCGCGTCCGGCGACGACCAAGACGGCGCGCTCGCGCCCGCCGACGCCTGGGTCACGCACGGCGGCTCGCCGGCGCGCAATCGCGCGAGCGCGACGCGCGCGCTCTTCGTCGAGCCGCACCTCGGCTGGACGTTCGAGGCGCCCGGCCCGATCGAGGGTGACCCGCTCGTATGGGGCGGGCGCGCGTTCGTCGCGTACCGCACGAAGAAGGGACGCGGCCTCGCGGTGCTCGACCTGCGTGACGGCTCGACGCTCGAGCGGCTCACGTTCGCATCCGCCGAGGCGCCGCTCGCGCCGTGCGTGTGGGGCGACCTGCTGCTCGTGCGCGACGACGAGCTGCGCGCGTACCGCGTCGGCACGCGCGGTCTCTCGCGCCTCTGGACGCGCACCGCGGACGCCGCGCACGGGCCGCCGCTGCTCGTGCGCGACGAGATCTACGTCGTCGACGGGGACGCGCTCCTGCGCCTGCGCGCCGCGGACGGGAGCACCCTCTGGCGCACCGAGGGCCTCTTCCACGGCCGGCCGTCGCTGCGCGGCGAGCGCGTGTACGTGCCCGGCCGCGCGGGCGATCGCATCGCGATCGACACGTTCGAGCGAGCGAGCGGGAAGCATGTCGGCCACCTCATCCCCGCGCCGGCGCCCGGAGGCCTGCCGGACCACGGCGATCCAGGCGGCGCGTACGTGGCGGCCTTCGCCGACGAGCTCGTCGTCTACGTCGAGCAGCCGATCGACTTCGGCCTCGGCCGCACGACGCGCTCGGTCGCGACGAGCGCGCGTCGCGTGAGAGCGGAGCGCGAGGGCGTCCCGACGCACTGGCTCTTCCACCGCGTCGACGCGGCCGAGACGCCGGGCGGCTGGATCGGCTCGATCGACGACCTGTGGTTCCTCAGCAAGGGAGACAAGCTCGTCCCGCTCGCGACCGGCGAGTCGCACCCGAGCTGGGTGACGCGCACCGAAGCTCCGGCGCGCGCCGGCCGCGCCGCGTACTTCGCCGGCGCGGCGTTCGACCACGCCTCGCACCTCGTCCTGTGGCGCCTCGACGAGCCGGCGCTCGGGCCGATGATCCCCGCGCGCGGCTGCGTGCTCGTCGTGCGCGCCGACGATCGCCTCGAGGCGTGGCGCACGCGCGAGCCTGTGCGCGCGAGCGGTCTCGCGTTCGGCGCCGTGCGCGGCGGCGGCGAAGGCGCGCGGATCGCCGACGCGCGCGCCGTGCTCGACGACGGCTCGGTGGAGGCGGGCGACTTCCTGATCGAGGAGCGCAAGGGCGAGCGGATGCTCGTCACGGTGCGGCGCGCGGGCTCGAGCGACGACCTGACGCGGCACCAGTTGCACCCGATCGCCAAGACGCAGCTCGTGCTCGGCGCCGACGACCGCGTGATCTGGGCGGCCGACCCGGCGGCGCTCCTGCGCGGCGTGGACGCGCTGATCGACGAGCAGCTCGGCGCCGACTACGCGCAGCTCGCGATCGACGCGCTCCCGGCGCGCGATTACGAGCTCGTCGCGGCGATCGTCGAGCGCGCGCGCGCCTGCGGCGTGTCGGAGGCCGACCTGCGCCGCGCGACGCGGCTGCTCGAGCGCAGCGCGGGCGAGGGCGCGACCAATCGGCGCGACGACGAGGCCGCCCCGATCGAGGCGCGCCTGGCGGAGCTCGACCGCCGGCGCCCGGACCGCTATTGCGCGATCGCGCGCGCGCTGCCCGCGGACGACCACGAGCTGCGCTACGCGCTCCTGCGCCCCGCGCTCCTCGCCGACCCCGCGCACGCGGCGAGCCTCGCCGCGCTGGGGTCGCTCGATGCGTCCCTGCGCGTCGCGTTGCTGCGCGAGGTCGCGAGCGCGCACCCCGGCGCCCCCGCGATCGACGCCGCGGTGCGCGCGCTCCTGCCCGACGGCCTCGCGCCCGCCGACCCGCTCGAGACGCTCGACTGGCTCGCTTATCTCGAGGCGACGGTCCACACGCCGGTCGCGATCCACGAGCCGCGGCCGCCGTCGGTGGACCTCGGTCCGGGCGAGCGCAAGCTCGGCTCCGCGGCGCTGCACTGGCGCCCCGACGTCAAGGGCTTCGCGAGCGAGAACCTGTTCGTCATCACGCCGGTCGCGCGACCGGGCGCGCTCGCCCGCTGCCTGTCGCTGGGGGAGCTCGTGTGCGACGTGCTCGACGAGATGTTCGCCGGCGGCGCCGAGCGCCGGGACGAGCGTTTCCCGCTCTACGTGCACCTGTTCGAGACGCAGAAGGAGTACCTCGCGCACAGCGAGAACCGCGGCGGCGGCCACCTGAGCCTCGGCTGGACCGCGGGGCACTACGACAACCACGAGAACGTCTCGCGCCTGTTCCTGCCGACCGACGACGAGAGCTTCGAGGAGGTGACGCGCACGTTCGTGCACGAGCTGACGCACCAGTGGGTGCGCAACCGTTGCCCGCTCTTCACCAACGAGGAGGCGGTGCTGCGGCTCCACCAGCCGCCGACGGGCGGCCACTGGATCGTCGAGGGCTTCGCGTCGCTCGTCGAGGAGCTCACGTTCGATCCCGCCGCCCGCACGTGGACGCACGAGAACCCGACGTCGCGGCGGCGCGACCTCGTGACGAGCGCGGACCCCGCGAAGCTCCTGCCGTGGGACGTCGTGCTCGCCGGCGACGCGCGCGACTTCCTCGCGCTCGACAAGAGTCCGAGCGTCACGATCCCGCTGCGCACGCGTCTGGGGATGATCAGCCCGACGAGCGCGACCGCGCTCTACTACGCGCAGGCGCAGACGATGTGCTACTACCTCTGGGCAGCCGAGGACGGAGCGCGGCGCGCTGCGCTGCTCGAGTACCTCGCGGCGTACTACCGCGGCGACGACGCCGGGCTCGACGTCGAGAAGGCCTTCGGAATGACCGCGCGAGAGCTCGGCGAGCGCGCCCTCGCGTACGCCCGCGAGAGCATGCGCTGAATGCAGATGGTCGTCTTCGCCGGCGTCCAGGGCAGCGGGAAGTCCACGTTCTTCGCGCAGCACTTCCTCCACACGCACGTGCGCATCAGCCTCGACGTCGTGCGCACGCGGCACCGCGAGCGCGCGCTGATCCGCGCGTGCCTCGACCTGGAGCAGCGGCTCGTCGTCGACAACACGAACCCCCGCGGACGGGCGCGACCGTCGCCACGACACGCCGGCGCCTCGTGCGCGACCTCGAGCTGCCGATGAAGGACGCGTACGACGCATACCTGCGCGACCTGCTCGCGGGCGGGTGAGCGTCAGCGCCTCGACCGCGTGCACGACCTCGTGCGCCTCGGTCGCGTCGGGCACCTCCCAGCGCGAACTCCGCGGCGAGCGCGAGAGAGTCGCCGTCCATCACGACTCGCGTCGTTCGGCGAAGTACAGGCCCTCGTGCTCGAGTTGCTCGATCGCTTGCCAGATCGTCGGCTCGACGTCGGAGAGGGCCGAGCGCTGGCCCGGCGTCTCGGAGGAGAAGTTGTTCCA
>CAZGTQ010000100.1:0-1646 GCA_964528575.1 uncultured Planctomycetaceae bacterium
GCCGCGTCGTTGAAGAGCGCGTACTCGTGGTTCCCCTGCAGGCAGAAGCCGCCCTCGAGCTCGCCGGCGACCTCGCCGTCGAGCGGGCGCGGCTCGGACACGCACAGGCGCATCACGATGTCGAGGTTCTGGCGCGGGCGCGCCCCGTAGCCGACGACATCGCCGAGGCAGACGTAGCGCCGGACCCCCCGCTCCTTCGCGTCCTCGAGGCACACGTCGAGCGCCGGGACGTTCCCGTGAAGGTCGGAGATGATCGCGGTGAGGGGGTAGCTCACGGGGGGTGGGGGTGACGGAGTCGGAGTGGGGCTCCCGGCTTCCTCCACCCCGCGCGACTCACGTGCGAAGGGTCAGCCGTCTCCTGAGTGGCCGGGGATTATCGTGCCTGGCCCACGGGCAAAGCAAGGGGCCGAGCGCGGCTCCTGTCGCCTTGCCCCGGCGCGGTGCCGAGACTACGACTCGCGGGCGCCGTTCATGCCAGCGCCGTCGATGCCAGCCGCCGTTCATGCCAGCCGCCGTTCATGCCAGCCACCGTTCATGCCAGCCACCTCGGTCGCCGCTTCCCTCACCGCCAGCCGATTCCGATGAGATCCCGCCTGCGCCACGCGCTCCCCATCGCGACCGCCTCCCTCGCGCTCGTCCTGGCCGTCCAGGATCCCGCTCCGGCACCCGCGGCCGCCGCCGACGAGCCGCTGCCCGCCGGCGTCGTCGCGCGGCTCGGCGACGAGTCGATCACGCGCGCCGAGTACGCCGAGCACCTCGTGCGCATCAGCGGCGTCGAGCCGTTGCGCGAGCTGGTCACGCAGCGCCTGCTCGAGCGCGCCTGCAGCGCGGAAGGCATCACGCTCGACGAGGAGTCGCTCGAGCGGGAGACGGACGCGATGGTCGCGCGCGTCGCCGCGGGGCGCCACGGCGGCGACGAGGCGGCGCTGCGCGAGGAGCTCGCGCGCTCGGGCTACACGCTCGCGGACTTGCGGCGCAACTTCCGCGACGCGAAGCGGCGCGAGGAGCTGGAGCAAGCGCTCTGCCGCGCGTGGCGCGTCGTCACCGACGAGATGGTGCGCGCGCGCTTCGACGAGGAGTACGGCGTCGGCGGCGTGCGCGTCGAGCTGCGTCACCTGCTCCTCAACCGCGAGCGCCTGAAGGGCGAGCTCGCGCGCGCGGGCGGGTCGCCGTCCGAGCTCGACGGGGCGGCGCTGGGCGCGCGGCTCACGGCGCTCGCCGCGGAGCTGCGGGCGGAGCTCGACGCCGGCGCGGACTTCGAGACGGTCGCGCGCCGCGCGAGCCACGATCTCTCGGTGCACCACAACGGCGGGCTCGTGCCCGACTACAACTACCGCCGCTACGGCCCCGAGCTCGCCGCCGCCGTGCGCGCGCAGCCGGTCGGCGTCCCCGGCGGCCCGGTCGAAACGCAGGCGGGCCTGCACCTGTTCCTCGTCGAGTCGCGCGTCGTCACCGCGCTCCAGGACGTGCGCGACGAGCTCGTCGAGCGGCTGCGCGCCGCGTCCGCCGCACCCGGCGAGCTCGCCGCGCTGCACGAGCGCCTGTGGAACGAGACGCCGGTGACGATCGGCCGGCTGTAACGGAGTCGCACACCTTGTTGTCGTTCAGCGACAGGGAGGTGCCAGGTGCGGCACCAGGCACCGCCC
>CAZGTQ010000101.1:0-7981 GCA_964528575.1 uncultured Planctomycetaceae bacterium
CACGACGTCGAGCGGCTCGCCCGCGCGCAGCTCGCCGATGCGGTGCGCCATGCGGAACGCGATCGCGCGCCGCTCGGTCGAGCCGTGGCGGACGCGCAGCGCGAGGTGCGTCGCCTCGGCGCCGACCGCGCGCGGCGGCTCCGCGAGGTGCACGCCGCGCGACAGCAGGATCGGCTTGTGGTTCTGCTCGCCGAACGGGCCCAGCCGGTCGATCCAGCGGCCCAGGTCGTCGGTCAGGCCCGGCAGCGGCAGCTCCGCGTCGACATGCACGCGCGCGTCGAGCGGCGCGGCCCCGGCGAGCAGCTCCCGCGCCCGCGCGCACACCGCCGCGCGCACGTCGTCGAGCGCGTCGCGGCGCAGCTCGCAGCCCGCCGCCTGCGCGTGGCCGCCGTAGCGCACGTAGCTCCCGTCCGCGCCGCGCATCGCCTCGAGCACGTGGAAGCCCGGCACCGTGCGCGCGCTGCCGACGCCGCGCTCGCCGTCGAGCCCGATCACGATCGCGGGGCGCGCGAACTCCTCGACGAGCCGCGCGGCGACGATGCCCACGACGCCCGGGTGCCAGCCGTCGCCCGCGACGACGAGCACCGGGTGCTCGTCGGCATCCGCGTAGTCCGCGGCCTGCGCGCGCGCCTCGACGAGCACCTCGGCCTCGATGCGCTTGCGCTCGGCGTTGAGCGCGTCCAGCTCCTGCGCGAGCGAGCGCGCCTCGTTCGGTTCCTCCGCGAGCAGGAGCGCGACCGCCCTGCGCGCGCTCCCCAGGCGCCCGGCGGCGTTGATCCGCGGGCCGATCTGGAAGCCGACGTCGTCGCCGCACAGCGGCCGGCCCGCGACGCCCGCGGCCTCCAGCAGCGCGCGCAGACCGGCGTGGCGCGTGGACTCGAGCGAGCGCAGGCCCCAGCGCGCGAAGACGCGGTTCTCGTCGACGAGCGGCACGACGTCCGAGATCGTCGCGATCGCGACGTACGCCAGCGCGTCCTCGAGGAAGCGCTTCAGCTCCGCCCGCACGCGGTTGGCCCCGCTCACGCGCTGGCACAGGCCCCACGCGAGCTTGAACGCGACCGCTCCGCCGCACAGCTCGCGCCACGGATAGGTCGAGCTCGGGAGCTTGGGATTGACGATCGCGGTCGCCGGCGGCAGGTCGCCGTAGAGCGGGTGCGGCGGCGGCGGCTCGTGGTGGTCGGTCACGATGACGTCGACGCCGCGCTCCATGAGCGCCGCGATCGTCTCGAAGCTGCTCGTCCCGTTGTCGACGCTGATGACGACCCGCGCGCCCGTCGCGGCGGCGCGCTCCTGTGAGTGCGGCCCGAACGAGTAGCCGTCGGTCAGGCGGTTGGGGATGTGCCACTCGGTGCGCGCGCCCAAGAGGCGCAGGAGGCGCACGAGGAGCGCCGTCCCGGTCACGCCGTCGACGTCGTAGTCGCCGTGGACGAGGATCGTCTCGCCGTCCGCGATCGCGCGCGCGAGCCGCTCGGTCGCGGCCTCCATCCCCGGCAGGAGCGCCGGGTCGTGGAGCTCGTGCGCGCTCGCCCGCAGGAATCGCTCGGCGTCGGCGGGCTCCGCGAGAGCGCGGCCGACGAGCAGGCGGGCGATGCACGCGGGCAGCCGGTGCGCGCGGCCGAGGAGCTGCACGGCCTCGTCGTCGAGAGCGCGCAGGATCCAGCGCGGGCAGAGTCGGGGCGCGAGGGTGGGCAAGGGGTACCTGGTTCGGCGGACGCGTGCGGATACGATGACGAGCGAGCCGGCCGTGCGGAACGCGCTGTACTGCTGGCGCGTTCCGCGCGGTGCTGCTGGCGCGGAACGCGCGTGCGGCTGGCTCGCCGGCCAGCGTATGCTCTCGCTTCGATGAGTTCACGCGCCCAGAATCCCTACCGGCTCATCCCGTCGGTCGAGCACGTGCTCGGCTTGGCCGAAATCGCCGCGCTCGAGCACCAGGTCGGGCGCGACCTGCTGGTGCGCCTCGTGCAGAGCGAGCTCGACGCGTGGCGCGAGGAGGTGCGCGCGGGGCTCGACGCCGGGGAGCTCGAGCGCAGGCTCTCCGAGGACCGCCTCGCGCGCGCCATCGTCGAGCGCGTCCAGCGCGAGCGCCGCCGCGGGCTCGTGCCGGTCGTCAACGCGACCGGCATCGTGCTGCACACCGGCCTGGGCCGCGCGCCGGTGCACCCGGAGGTCGCGGCGGCGATGGAGCGCGTCGCGCGCTCGTACTGCGTGCTCGAGGTCGACCGCGAGACCGGCGAGCGCAACCACCGCGACGGGCGCCTGGGCGAGCTGCTCGCGCGCCTGACCGGCGCCGAGGCGGGCATCGGCGTCAACAACAACGCGGCGGCGATGCTGCTCGCGCTGCAGACGTTCGCCGCCGGCCGCGAGACGCTCGTCAGCCGCGGCGAGCTCGTCGAGATCGGCGGCTCGTTCCGCATGCCCGACGTGATGGAGCGCGCCGGCACGCGCCTCGTCGAGGTCGGCACGACGAATCGCACGCGCATCGGCGACTACCGCGCCGCGCTGCGCCCGGAGACGGGGCTCCTGCTCAAGGTGCACACGAGCAACTTCCGGCTCGTCGGGTTCGTCGAGGAGGTGGGCGCGGCGGAGCTGGGCGAGCTCGGCCGCCAGGCGGGCGTCCCGTCGGTCTTCGACCTCGGCTCGGGCCTGCTCGAGTGCGAGGGCACGACGCGGCTCGACGCCTGCCTGGGCGACGAGCCGCTCGTGCGCGCGGCGGTCGCGAGCGGCGTCGACGTCGTCACGTTCTCGGGGGACAAGCTCCTCGGCGGCCCCCAGGCGGGCCTGCTCGTCGGCCGCCGCGAGGCGCTCGCCGCGATGCGCAAGAACCCGATCTACCGCGCGCTGCGGCTCGACAAGGTCACGCTCGCGGGCCTCGAGCGAACGCTCGAGCTGCTGCTCGCCGGCCGTGGCGACGAGCTGCCGACGCGCGCGATGCTGCGCGCCGGCCCGGACGAGCTGTGGCCGCGCGCCGAGCGCATCGCGACCGCGCTCGACCGCCTCGAAGGCTTCACAGCCCGCGTCGCCCTCGGCGCCGGCCAGCCGGGCAGCGGCAGCGCGCCCGGCGTCGAGCTGCCGGGCTTCGTCGTGCGCGTGCGGCCGAGCGGCCGCTCGGTCGACCGTCTCGCGCACGAGCTGCGCGCGGGCGATCCGCCGGTCTTCGCGCGCATCCACGAGGACGAGCTCGTGCTCGACCCGCGCACGCTGCTGCCCGGCGACGAGGACGCGCTCCTCGTCGCCTTCCGCGCGCTCGCGGACCGGTCCGGCACCCTCTGATTCGCCCGTCTGATTCGCCCGTCTGATTCGCCGTCTGATTCGCTCGTCTGATTCGCGTACGTGTTCCGTAGGCCCGCGCGCGGCGGCGGACTACAAGAGTCGATGCAGCCTCCGTTCGCGGGCCTCGCCCTCCTGCTCTGCGCCGCGCACCCCGCCGGCGCGGACGACGAGCACCTCCCGCCGCTCGTGCTCGTCGACGAGCGCGGCGGCGAGCTCCTGCGCGACGACTGGACGCACTTCGGCGACGGCTTCCACGCCGTGCTCTTCGCCGACGCAGCGCGCCTCGGGGAGTACGACGAGGACGAGGTCGAGCTGTCGGCTCGGCTGTCGCGCTGGCTCGAGATCGAGCCGGGCGCGCTCGAGGTGATCGAGGTGTACGTCGTGCCGGCGGACGAGGAGGCGACGGCCCACCGCTACGGCCCGACGCACCGGCGGATCGCGATCCACGCCGCGCACAACGCCGCCGTCGTCGAGCAGTGGATGCCGGCGCCGAGCGGGCGGCTCACGCTCGTCGGACCCGCCGGCCGGCGGCTCGGCACGTGGGACGCGAACGACCGCATCCGCTGGGAGGACGCCGAGCGGGTGCTGCGCACGCGGCTCGAGCAGTGGCTCGGCCCGCCGCTGGGCCAGATGTGGGCGGACGTCGTCGGCGCGACGGTCGTCTGGCGCCGCGCGTTCGACCGCGTCGTGAGCTGGCGCCGCCGGCCGCCCGCGGCCGAGGTCGCCGCGCTGCTCGAGCCGCTGCTCGAGACCAAGCCGCGCGCCGCCGACGCGGACGAGGCGGCGGTGCGGGTCGCCGCGCTGCTGTGCCTCGCCGCGCGCGCCGCCGAGCCGCTGCCCGAGCGGCTCGCGAAGGACGTCGAGCGCTCGCGGCTCGTCGGCGATCGGCCGCGACTCGCGCTCGCCGCCGGCTGGTATCGCGCGTCGCGCGCGAAAGATCCGGCGCCGGTGCTCGCCGAGCTGCTGCCGCGCCGCGACGACGAGCGCGCGCGTACGCTCGTCGATCTGCGCGCGCTGCGCCTGCGCAGCGCGAGCGTCGCCACGACGCTCGTCGGCTGGCTCGCCCAGACGCGCCCCGCCGACCAGGAGCTGCGCAGCCAGGCGCTGCGCTATCTCGCCGAGCTGCGCGCGCCGGGCGAGCGGCTCGCGAACGAGGACGCTGGCGCCGACGTGCCTCTGCCGCGCCCGCCGGGCATCGACGGCGACGAGCACTGGGAGACGCGGCTCGCGTACGCCGAGGCGCTCGGCGGCTACGCGTCGCGCGAGGCGGTCGCCCTGTTGATCGCCGCGCTCGACGGCGAGCAGCATCCGCGCGTGAAGGACGCGCTCGTCGGCTCGCTCGCGGGGCTCACGGGGCTCACGTTGCAGGACGCCGCCGTCTGGCGCGCCTGGCTCGCGGAGCGCAGCGAGCGCTGGAAGCCCGGCAAGCCAGCGCCGATCCCGTTTCGGCCGCGGAGCGTCAGCGACATCGGCCGCTACGTCGACCCGAAGGTGAGCTTCTTCGGCACCGAGCTCGACCACGTCCTGTTCCTCGTCGACGTCTCGGAGAGCATGCGGGACGGCTTCGAGGACGAGGTCGAGCGCAACCTCGCGCTGGAGCTCGAGAGCATGGACGAGGACGTGCGCGTCGGGCTCACGCTCTTCTCCGCCGAGCCGCGCCACCGCGAGACGAAGCCGGCGCTGCGCCCGGCGACCGAGCGGGTGAAGAAGGATCTGCTGCGCTTCTACGAGGCCGAGCCGAAGCAGGGGCTGACCGACTACGCCGCGGCGCTCGCGGCGGCGTTCGAGTACGAGGACCTCGAGCAGGTCGTGCTCGTCACGGACGGCTTCGTCACCGAGGGCACCGAGCGCACGAACGCCGAGCTGGTCGAGCTCGTCGACCGGCTGAACGCGCTGCGGCGGGTGCGGATCGACACGCTCTTGCTGCTCGAGGGCCGGCGCTACTTCTTCGACGAGGTGCCGGGCGACGAGGTGCCCGCGCCGACCGCGGACGAGCGCAAGAAGTGGGCCGCCGCGACCGAGGGGCTCGAGCTGCGGCCCGACGTGTCGCTGTTGCACGCGCTCGCCGGCTACCACGACGGGCGCTGTCGGATCGCGTTCGCGAACCAGCTCTACGCGCGCACGGGCCTGCCGTCGGACGACCGCTGACTCGTGGACCGGCGCGGCGCCCGCTATGCTCGTGCGCGTGTCGATCCTGAAGAAGAAGCGACTGACGGACTTCGCCGACTGCGCCGGCTGAGCGGGCAAGATGCCCCAAGGGCGACTCGCGCAGGTGCTGCGCGGGCTCCATCGGCCGGCCGACGAGCGGCTCCTCGTAGGCCCGGACACGCTCGACGACGCGGGCGTCGTGCTGCTCGGGAGCGGGGAAGGACTGTCCGCGCAGAACGCCATCGCGCTCGTGCAGACCGTCGACTTCTTCCCGCCGGTCGTCGACGACCCCTGGTACTACGGCGCGATCGCGGCGGCGAACTCGCTCTCGGACGTCTACGCGATGGGCGGCCGTCCGCTGTCGGCGCTGACGCTGGCGTGCTTCCCGAAGGATTTCGAGGAGGAATGGATCGGGACGATCCTGCGCGGCGGCTTCGACAAGATCGTCGAGGCGGGCGCGGTCGTCGCCGGCGGTCACACCGTCGAGGGAGCGGTGCAGTTCGGCTTCAGCGTCACCGGCACCGTGCACCGCGACCGCGTCGCGGCGAACGCGGGGGCGCGGCCGGGCGACGTCGCGTACCTGACCAAATCGATCGGCATGGGCACGCTGACGACGGCGGCGAAGAAGAAGGCGATCGGGTGGGAGACGCTCGAGCCGGCGGCGCGCCAGATGGCGACGCTGAACGCCGCCGCGGCCGAGGCGATGGCGGCGGCGATGCCCGACGGGAAGCCGCACGCGTGCACGGACATCACCGGCTTCGGGCTCGTCGGCCACGCGCACAACGTCGCGCGCGCGAGCGGCGCGACGCTGCGCATCGAGACGGGCGCGGTGCCGCTCTTCGAGGGCGCGCTGGAGCTGGCGCGGCGCGGCCACCTCTCGGGCGGCGCGAAGCGCGGCCGCGCGAACCTCGGACCGACCGTCTCGATCGGTGCCGGCATCGACGACGCGCTCGTGAACCTGCTCTTCGACGCCGAGACGTCGGGCGGCCTCTTGATCGTCGTGCCCGCCGAGCGCGCGGCGGACCTCGAGCGCGAGCTTGCGGCGCGCTCGCTGCCCATCTGTCGCGTCGGCACGTTCGTCGCGAGCGGCGAGCACGTGATCGAGCTGATGTGAGCGAGGCGCCGCCGTTGATCCTCGGTCACCGCGGCTCGCCGCTGGAGGCCCCGGAGAACACGCTCGCGAGCCTGCGGCGCGCGCTCGACCTCGGGCTCGACGGCGTCGAGTACGACGTGCACTCCTGCGCGTCGGGCGAAGCGATCCTGATCCACGACGAGACGCTCGATCGCACGACGGACGCGCACGGCTACGTGCGCGACAAGACGCTGCCGGAGCTCTTCGGCGTCGACGCGGGCGGCTGGTTCCACCGGCACTTCGCGGGCGAGCCGTTGCCGTTGCTCGAGGAGGCGCTCGACCTGTCGGTCCCGGGCCGCGGGCCGAGCGAGCGTCCGCTCCACATGATCGAGCTCAAGGAGCCGGGCCTCGTCGGTGAGGTCGCGCGCGCGGTCGCCGAGCGCGGCGCGGGCTTGCCCGTCCGGCTCGCGAGCTTCCACCGCGGCGTCTGTCTCGAGGCGCGCGACCTCGGTCTGCCGGCGATGCTGCTCGCGGACGAGGCGAACGAGGACGATCGCCGCTTCATGCGCGACGAGCGCGTCGACGCGTACGGCGTCGGCCCCGGCGGCTGGCGCACGGCCGCGGGCGCCGGCGACTGGCGCTGCGAGCGTTGGTCGTGGTCGGTCGACGAGCCGCGCGACTTGCTCGAGGCGTGCCGGACGCCGCTCTTCGGGATCAACACGAACGAGCCGCGGCGCGCGCTCGCGACGCGCTCGCTCGTGCGCCTCGCGCCGGAGTGGAGCGGCGACTATCCGATCGGCGTCGGCGAGCTCGACGTCGCGCCGGGCGCGCACGGCGCGGAGGGCGAGTGGTTCGGAGCGTGGAAGCTCGACGTTCGTCTCGCGAACCCGTTCCCGTTCCGCGTCGAGGTCGAGCTCGAGCTCGCCGTCCGCCGCGGCGCGTTCGACGTCGAGGGCTTGCCGGCGACGCGCGCTCTGCCGCCGCTCGGCGCCGCGACGGTCCCATGCGGCCTCAAGGGCGGCTCGTGGTCGCCGGGCGGCGACCCGCTCGTCGCGGGCCGCTTCCGCTGGGACGCGGGCCCGGGCCGGGCGGCGGGGGAGCTCGCGCTCGATACCCCGTTGCACCGCCGCCGGACGCTGCTCGCCGCTCCCGAGGCGCGCCGCGTGCGGATGCTGAACGAGACTCCGGGCCAGCGCGAGGCGACGATGGCGATCCGCCGCGACGGCCCCTCGCTGCTGGCGAGCGTCGAGAACGCGGGCGGCCTCACCGAGCTGCGCGCGCTCGTCCTCGTCGGCCACGAGCTGCGCCGCGGCGGCCGCGGCCTGCGCGCGCGCCTGCCGATCGACTTCGACCAGCGCGCCGACGGGATCCCGTTCGCGTGCGGCTTCGAGGGCCGCGACCCGACGGGCGCACACGTCCTGCGCCGCTGGTGCGGCGGCCTCCCGCCCGGCGTGCACAGCGGCGCCCCGGGCCGGCTCATGCCGCTGCGGT
>CAZGTQ010000102.1:0-10344 GCA_964528575.1 uncultured Planctomycetaceae bacterium
GGCGGTCTTGCCGTGGACCAGCTCGTAGCGCATCGCCGCCTTCGCGGGCGCGCTCACGTCGCCCTCGACGAGCGTCAAGTCGTAGGCGATGCCCTGCTGGGGGTCCGACTTCGTCAGCGTGAGCTCGCCGCTGCCTTTGTCGCCGGTCCAGCTCTGGTGCGCCCCGACGCCGGTCGTCCTCTCGCCGTACGTCGTCCGGATCGTCGCGTCCCGCTCGCGCCACAGGTCCCACTCGGGCCAGCGCTTCAGGTCGCCGACGTACGCGTGGATCTTCTCCGGCGGCGCTTCGATGGTCGTCTCGACGGCGACCGCGTACTCCGTCGGCAGCAAGAGCCCGACGGCGACGAAGACCAGCACGAGGACCAGCAGGACGATCAGGAGCTGCTTCATGGCTGGCGCTTCCCCTCGAGTGGGCGAGGGCCGTGGCCGGGGCGGTCGCGGCGGGGCCGTAGGCTAGCGCGGCGGCGGGCGAGGCGGGCCGGCGAGCCTGGGCCGATCCTCGCCCGGTCCCGCCCGCGCGGCTCGGCGGCGCCGGGCTCCGCCGGTCCGGCAGCGGTCGTGCGCGCTCGACGCTACGCTCTGCCTTCGTCCGGGAGACCGGAAGAAAGGGAGAGAGAGATGGCGAAGGACTACGTGAAGAGCGAGACCGCGAAGCTCGTGTACGCGGACTCGTCCGGCGCCCAGCGCACGATGCAGTTGCTCTGGGGCGACGAGGTCGACGTGCAGGGCACGATCGACGGCAAGACGACGGTCAAGGCGCGCGGGCGGCTCGGGGTGGTCGATGCGGCGCACCTGGGCGGCTCGCCGCTGCTCGAGGTCTACTTCATCGACGTCGGCCAGGGCGACGGCGTCCTGATCTGCACGCCCGAGCGCAAGCACGTCCTGATCGACGGCGGGTGGATGCGTACGCGGCAGCCGACCGGCAAGAACGCGGCCGACTTCGTCGACTGGAAGTTCCACGACGACTACGGGCTCGAGCGCATCCACCTCGACGCGATGATCGCCTCGCACTGCGACGCCGACCACTACGGCGGATTGTGGGACCTCTTCAACACGTCCGAGGAGGCGCGCAAGGAGCTCGACACCGTAGGGACCGACGTCGACGTGCTCTACCACGCGGGCGTCTCGTGGTGGAAGGGCGACAGCGGTCGCTGGCTCGGAGCGACGAAAGCGATCGAGGGCGAGACGTACCTCGTGCAACTGCTCGGCGACCGCGCGCAGGTCATCGACGCGCTCGATCCCGCCGCGCCGGGGCCGAAGCTGCAGGGCGAGTGGGCGCAGTTCCTTACGGCGGCGATCGAGAACGGCTGCGACATCCGGCGGCTGAGCCACGTCGACGGGTACGTGCCGGGCTTCGAGCCGGTCGACGACGAGGAGCGCGCGACGCTCAAGATCATCGCGCCGGTCGAGTACGACGATGACACGGGCGCGCCGGCGTTGCGCGCCTACGACGACCCGAAGAAGCGCCCGGACAAGAACACGAACGGCCACAGCCTGCTCCTGCGACTCGACTACAAGGGCGCGCGGATCCTGCTGACGGGCGATCTCAACAAGCGCAGCATGGCGTCGATCCTCGAGGACATCGAGGACGTCACCGACCTCGCGTGCGACGTCGCCAAGGGCTGCCACCACGGCAGCGACGACGTGTCGTACACGTTCCTGCAAGGGATGCGCGCCGCCGCCACGATCATCTCGTCGGGCGACAACGAGGGTCACGCTCACCCGCGTCCGACGATCGTCGCCGCGAGCGCGACGACGGGGTTCGTCACGATCGAGGACGACGAGATGCTCACGCCGCTCGTCTATTCGACCGAGATCTCGCGCAGCATCGACGTCGGCCGGCTCGTGAAGGTGACCGACGGCCGCTATCAGCACCACACGGGTGACATCGAGGTGGAGCTGCGTCCGTCGGACAACGCGTGGATGCACTACGAGGTCCAGAAGGCGGGCGACCTGCACCCGGCGAAGGTGAAACGGTACTTCCGCGCCGGCACGCGGGTCGTCGACCGGGTGACGTATGGCCTCGTCAACGTGCGCACGGACGGCGACAAGATCCTCTGTGCCACGCTCAACGAGAAGAAGGACCAGTGGGAGATCGCGACGTTCGAGTCGCGGTTCTGATGCGCGAATCCTGGACCCTCGACCCGACGGTCGCGTTCCTCAATCACGGCTCGTACGGCGCGTGCCCGGCGCGGGTCCTGGAGCTCCAGGCGACGCTGCGCGCGAGGATGGAGCGCGAGCCCGTGCTCTTCCTCGCGCGCGAGCTCGAGCCGCTCGTCGACGGGGCGCGCGCGGCGATCGCCGCGTTCGTCGGCGCCGATCCCGACGACGTCGTGGCGGTGCGCAACGCGACGGCGGGCGTGAACGCGGTGCTGCGCTCGCTCGCTTTCGAGCCGGGCGACGAGATCCTCGTGACGAGCCACGGCTACAACGCGTGCGCGAACGCGGCGCGCTTCGTCGCCGAGCGCGCCGGCGCCCGCGTCGTCGTCGCCGAGCTGCCGTTCCCGATCGCGTCGCCCTCCGCCGTGACCGACGCGGTGCTCGGCGCCGTGAGCGCCCGGACGCGGCTCGTGCTCATCGACCACGTGACGAGCCCGACGGGGCTCGTCCTGCCGATCGAGGAGCTCGTGCCCACGCTGCGCGAGCGCGGCATCGAGACGCTCGTCGACGGCGCGCACGCGCCGGGCATGCTCGCGCTCGACCTCGACGCGCTCGGCGCCGGCTACTACGTCGGCAACCTGCACAAGTGGGTGTGCGCGCCCAAGGGCGCGGGGTTCCTCTTCGTGCGGCGCGAGCTGCAAGGGAGCGTGCGGCCCGCCGTGATCAGCCACGGCGCGAATTCGCCGCGCACCGACCGCTCGCGCTTCCAGCTCGAGTTCGGCGGGTGCGGCACGGACGACCCGACGGCGCTGCTGTGCGTGCCCGAGGCGCTGCGCGTCGTCGGCGGGCTGGTCCCCGGCGGCTGGGACGAGGTGCGCCGGCGCAACCGCGCGCTCGCCCTGCGCGCGCGCGACGTGCTGTGCGCCGCGCTCGCGATCGGGCCGCCGGCGCCGGACGCGATGATCGGCTCGCTCGCCGCCGTGCCGCTGCCGGGGGCGGTCGCCAGCACGGCGCCGGGCGCGGCGGACCCGCTGAACGCGGAGCTGTTCCGCGAGGAGCGGATCGAGGTGCCGGTGTACGGCTGGCCGGGGATCGGGCGGCTCGTGCGCGTGTCGGCGCAGCTCTACAACGAGGAGCGCGAGTACGAGCGGCTCGCGCAAGCGCTCGCGCGGAAGCTGGCGTGAGGATCCGCCGGCTGCTGCGCTCGCCGCTCTTCTGGATCGCCCTCGCCGCCGTCCAGGTCGTGCACCCGCTCGAGCCGGCGACGCACGCGCTGTGGACGCGCGTCGGGACGCGCACCGACGTGGTCCTGCCGCCGAGCGTGCGCGCGCGGCGGACGCCGGACGGCGGGCTCGAGGTCGAGTACGCGGTCGAGCGAACGGAGCGCTGGCTGCGAGCGAGCGAGAGCCGCGCGACGCTCACGTACACCGCGAGCGAGGCGGAGCTCCTCGCGCGGCCGAACCGGTTCCGCTCGAGCGATCCGCCCGATCCGGTGGAGCTCGGCGATTCCGTGCCGCCGGGCGCGCTGCGGGTCCTGTCCGCCGACGGCTGGCTCCTGCCCGGCTTCGAGTGCGTCGTCGCCGGGCCCGAGACCTACTGGACGACCGGCAAGCTCGCCGACGGCGACGCGTGGAGCGGCCAGCGCATGACGCTCCCGCTCGGCGGAACGAGCGACCTCGGCGGCGCGACGCTCGTGCGCGTGCTCGCGACGGTCCCCGCGCTCGCGTTCGACGTGCTCGGGGCGCCGCGGATGCTGGCGGAGGCCGCGTACCGGATGGTCGCGTTCTCCGGCGTGTCCGTGCACTGACGCGGGTCAGCGGGTCACGGCTGTCGTGAGAGCGATTCGCCGTGTCGTCCGCGGACGACTCTTCCTTCGATGTTGGGTATGGAGCCCTGCGCATCAAGCGCGGTGCGCGCGTGCGGTAGGTGGGGAATCCGCCCGTCGTCGTTGGCGCCGCGATCCAGCCAGGCCGGCCGCGACGCAGGCGCTTCCAGAGTCAGCCGGCGGGGAAAGGGCAGCGCGACAGGGCTCCCACGGGACGCCGACAGTGAGTGGCCGAGCTGATCGCTGGGTCGTCGCGCCGGCTTGGGCGCGGGCTCGGGGTCGACGGGGCTTGAACCGCGGCGGTGGGGGCGGACCACAGGCTGGCCGCGCGGGGCGGCGCCATTCGCTCTTGCGCTCGTCCCCGTGTCGCTGGAGAATTCGGGCCGCCCCACCGCTTCTCCCCCCTCGGCATGCTCGCGCATGTTGCCGCGGTGGCGTGGGGTCCCGGTATGGCTACAGAGAGAGGAGCCGGCGTGGGGCCCGATCCGTCCGCCGATCGCGGCGGCGAGGAGGAGCTCCGCACCTACCGCGTGCCGCCTCGGCCGTCCTTCCCGGGCAGCGAGGTGTTGATCGGCCGCAGTCCGCGTGCGGTGCTCGACCGTCTGCTCGATGGGGACCCGCTCGACCTCGCGTCCCACGTGGAGGCGCGCTTGTTGGAGCGGGCGTACTTCGTTTCGTTCGATCGGGTCGTGAAGCGCACGGCCGCGCGGCTCGCGTACGCGGCGATGGCGTATCGGGGCGAGCCGCCGCTGGCCGACTGGATCGCGATCGCGATCGACCAGTCGCTCGAGGAGTTGTTGTGCGAGGACATCGAGGCGGAGCGCCGCGGCATCCCGCCCGCGTCGCCTTGGGACCCGGATTTCGCGATGTTCACGGAGATCGCGGGCGTGGAGCCGGGCCAGGCGCGCTCGATGTGCGTCGCATTCAACGCGCTCCCGGAGGAGGTCCGCCGCACGGTGTACGCGGTCCTCGTCGAGCGCAAGTCGTTCAATCGCTGGGTCGCCGAGGGCCACGGCCCGCCGGAGCGCGCCAAGGCGATGCTCAAGCGCGGCATGCTGGCGCTCTTGCTCATGCACGACCCGGACTCCGAGCCCATGGAACAAGAAGAGCTCGACGAGGCCCTCGGCCCCGACCCCGAGGACGAAGAGTTGGAGGAGGAGCGATGAGCGAGCCGTTCTCACTCTCGCCGGAGCTCGAGGAGTGTGTCCGCGACCTCGCAACGCACCGCGACGCACGTCTCTTCCGCGCGGACCCGCGCACCGTGCTCTCGCGCGGCGTCCCGAGCGCCTTCCGCCGCAGCGCCGCAGAAGCGGGGCTGTTGCCGGTGGAGAGGGAACTGCTGGCGGTGCATCGAGCGGAGCTGGCCTACCTGCTGCGGTGGTTGTTCTTGGATGAGTCGAGCCGGAGTTCCGACCGAGGCGCGAGGTTTTACGTCATCGAAGAGCCCCCGCCGCGGAAGCAATGGGAGGTCAAGGCGCGGTTCGCCCTGGCTTCCAAGCACATCGATTCCGACACTGAGCCGGCCTCGGAAGTCTTGCGGACCTACTTGTCGAGCGGCGGCCTTGGCCGGACACAGCTCGCTCTCGTCGCCTTGGGCGTGGAGGACACTGCGACCTCTCGCGTTAATCTAGGAGACGCGCTGCTCGCTGAGCGGCAGCCGCGGAGCGCGTACGCTCTCTTGTCGGGAGTCTGCGCAGTGCCGCCGGCTCCCCTCGTGAGGAAGTGCGCGCACGAGGTCCTTGCAAGCACTTGTGACGTTTTGGGCGACATCGAGGACTCGTTGAAGCATTCGCATCTTGCCGCACAGATCGCTCTTGCGGACGAACTCGGGCAGAAGAGGGAAGTTACATCGCTGGTTCTCTTGCTGCTTTTCGCGGTTGCTGCCGGTCACCGACCGACGGCTCGTTGGGCGGAGGAGCGGTTGGATACGCGAACCTCCGCGCTTGACGCGACCGTTCGAGCTGCGATCACGGCCTTTCGCAACAAGGCGGCTCTGACCCAGCTGACACATAGTGCCGACGCAGCGGCAGTAGCGCTCGCCGTTCGCAACGCGTCGCGCGGGCCTGCAGGAGAGGTGGTCGATGAGGTGTTTTAGCAGGCGAGTGGCAGCTCTCGTGGTTGTGCTTGCTTACGCCGCAACCGTAGCGATCGCGGGGCCTGGTCCCTCCCCGACCAAGGCCAAGTCGGCGCCGAGCGCGGGCAATGCGCCGCTCTCGCCGCCGGTTAGGTTGCCAATCATCGGGTCCGGCGGCTCGCCGCCGCACGAGCTCCCCCCGCTCGAACCGGATCCTCGCATCTGGAGGCCACTGTGACGAACGCGCGACTGAGCGAGATCGCCAGCTCCTCTGGATGTGAACGTCTTCTCGGCAGAGGACATTTCCGCACCCGTAGGTGAGTCGTGAGCGCGCGAATATTCTTCGTTGCAGCCCTCCTGTCACTTGCCGGCATCGGCATTGCGCTTTGGGTGATACAGAAAACTCGCCCGCAAGCAGGAGAGACGCCCACGAGTCGCTCGTCGAGCTCCAGCGCAGCTGAAGCCAGCGATGCCGTGGATCTTGCCGCGCCCATGGAGAGCCCGCACGATCGAGGGGCCGCCGCCGACGCGTTGACTTCCGACGTACCGGCACGCGAAACAGTTGATGAGCGCCGTGCCTCGACCGGGTTCGTGCGCGATTCGGAAGGAGGGCCGATTTCTGGCGCAACCGTCTCGTGGACGCGCAACTTCGGCCCGACATCAGTCGCAATGGCCGAGGAGCAGTACTGGAGCCGAGTGCGCGCCGCAACCCAGACAGTGCAGACTGACAGCGACGGCTCCTTTATCGTCGACGATGCGCGATCGCAGCGCGGCGGACTCTTGTGGGTGAGCCATCCGGACTACGTTGCCCGCGCAGTGCCAGCTCCCCTCGAGGGTGAAATCGTCGCGCTCGAGCCGCACGAGGGCGCCACAGCGCGCGTGGTGAACGCCGCGGGAGCGCCCGTGCCGAATGCTAGCGTTATCCAACGCGGCATCCGCGAGTACGGAAACGACGAATTTCGAACGATCAACACAGCCGATCCGAGGGAGTCGCTTGAGCTGGTTCACACCACCGACGAGCATGGATTGGCTCGGCTCCACCCTTACGGAGGAGAACTCAGAATCTTCGCCCTCCAGCAGGGCCGCTCGTCTCCGTCCCATGACGTCGAATGCCCCGCTGAGGAACTCGAACTGGTCATGCACCCCACGTTCGAGTTGGCAGGCACGATTGCCCCATTCGACGCGCAAGTTCCTGGCAGACCCGTGACCATAACGGTTTTCGCCGATCGCAACGACATCTACCTACTCGCGGGCAGAGCAACCGTGCCGCCAGAGGGGGCCTTCGGCCCGGTGTCCTTGCCGGCGATCCCGTCCGACAACTACGTCTATTTTGCGACTGGTGGGGATATCGAGTCCCAGCGCGACGTGCGGCCGGCACCCGTTGCGGGATCCCGCGTCGACCTGCATTTTGAAGGCACTCGAGGGCGCCTCTTCGTAGTAAAGGTCACCGACGGAAGTGGACCCGTCGTAGGCGCTGAGGTCTATGCACGTTGGGGCGAGGGTGTGCTGTCCGAAGAGGAGGACTCTGGCGAGGATGGTACGGCGCTTCTGCGCGGCTGTGGCGCGGAGCGCGTCTGGATTCGAGCGGACAAGCAGGGGTACGTGAGCGCTTGGGCCGGCCCCTTTGACAGCGCTCCCGGGGACTCGCCGACGGAGGTCGAAGTAATGCTGCGCGGCCTCGGGACGCTCGAGATCCGCGTTGAGCACGAGGGCGAGCCGGTCACGCAGTTCGACTTGCTTCTGTGGCGCGACGATCCTTACAACGCGGAATGGATCACCTTCGAGGGGCGGGCGGACGGAACCTATACGCTCGGGGACGTCGAGCCGGGAGTGGTTGAGATGATCGCCGCCTCGGAGGAGCACCCGCGGAGCGAAGTCGCAATCGCCGAGATCGTTTCCTTCGAAACAGCCAACGTCGAGATCGAACTGCCCGAGGCGTTGGCCGGGCGCGGTCGGGTCGTGGATGCGGCTACGCGTCAGCCCGTGACGTCGGCGCGGATCCAGCTCTACACCAATGCCTCTTCGCAACTGATCACGAAGTGGGGAGTCGAGCACTCCGTCGACGAGAACGGGGAGTTCTGGATCCACGGATTTCCTGTGGGGGACGCGAGTTTCACGGTCTCTGCGCCAGGTTACGGGATGGTGGCGTTCTCAGGCCGTGGGGTGGCGGGCAAGACAATCGAGCTCGGGACTCTTCCTCTCCATCCTGAGAGCTCGCTCGAACTCGTGCTCGATCGCGCTGCTGGGCCTTCGCCAGCCGGCTACTCTGTGACCGTTCGCGGTGCGCGCGTCTTCGAAGAGGCTCCGTTCGATGCGGACGGGACGCTCGTCCTCGACGGCGTGATCCCTGGTGTTTACGAGCTCTACCTCGGCCGACCTGACGGCAGATCTCAGTTGGTAGTCGTTCAACTCGAGGGGACTGGGCCTTGGCGCCGCGAGTTGACGGTCGGGGGAGTCCGCGAGATCGAAATCGTCGCGCGGCGAGCCGATGGAGGGATCTTGGCGAACGCCTGGGTCGTCCTGCACCAGGGAGTCGCCGAGTTCGATTCTTGGCGTGAATCAGTGGCGACCGATCGGGATGGACACGCGCTCTTTACCACGGCGGCCGTCGGCCCTGCAACGGTCGTCGGTTATGACGAGAACGGCGTCGAGGCAGGGCTCGCTTCGATCCTCGTCGAGGATCTTCCGCGGCAAAAAATCGAAGTCGAGCTCGGCGGAGCGGGCGGCGAATTGCGCCTCATCGACGTTGCAGGGCTGCCACTCGTGGGTGCGAGTGTTTCGATCCTCTGCGAGGATGGCTCGACTTGGGAGGGGAGCGTACGGACTGACGGAGACGGCGAGGGGCGGTGGGGACCGGCGCCGTGCGATCCGGCCATCGCGCTTGTCCGTCACGGGGGCGGGTTCGCTTTCGGGTTCGAGCTGCGCTCCGACGAACGCACCGAGATCGTTGCCGACTTTGGCCATGGAGCACGTGCGCGTCTACGCGACCGGGGCACACCGCTCACCGGCCTCTCGGCGTGGCTGTACGAGCCCGACGCCGACCGCTGGGTCGCTATCGGCCATCCCGACGCCGGCGGCGAGATTCACTGGAGTGGGCTCGGGAAAGGGACCTATGAGATCCGCGTTTCGTTTCCCGGCTACTGGCCGCATCGCGCGCTTGTCGAGAGTGCGCGCAATCCGAAGGTGCACGATGTCGAGCTGCGGCGGCGCGGGGATCTCGTGATCGTGGTTCCGGACGAGGCCGTCGCGGTGAGCGTGCGGTCGCTGGAGTACGACGTCTTCGTCGACGAGTGGATCGGCGATGGACGCGTGACCTCCAGCGGGTTCGCACCCGGCGCGGAGCTGCGGCTCGCGGGGCTGCCGAACGGACCCTACGCATGGAACATCACGCTCGACGACGAGACGACGCGCGATGGCGAGGTCGTCGTCGCTCCGTTCGGCGAGGCGCGCGTGGAGGAGTAGCTAGAGCTACGGAGCGGACAGCTTGCGGAGCGCCGCCTGCGCCTTCTCCGCCAGGTCGAGCGGCGGGGGGGCGACGCCCAGGCCGCGGCGGGCCTCTTCGCGGTACGTCGGCTCGTGGCGGTCGGGGTCGAGCGTGAGCACGCTCTCGTACACGCGGCGCGCGAGGTCGCGCTCGCCGAGCTCCGCGAGTTGGTCGGCGGTGTTCGACGCGGCGAGCGCGTACTGGAACAGCGCCGCGACCAGGTCCGCGTCGAGATGCGACGGGAGCGGGGCGATCCGCTCGATCGCCTCCGTCAGGAGCTCGGCGTTTGCGCGCGCTCGCTCGCGGCGGTCGTAGCTCGCGCCGTACGGGAGGAGCTCGTTCACCAGGCCGTGCGGCACGAAGCCGACGCGCTCGAACGTCGCGGGGTCGACCGACAGCGTCGCGAACGCGCGGCGGCCCGGGGCGAGCGCGGCGAGGATCGCGCGGGCCTGCGCGCGCGAGTCGAACGGCTCCGTCCACGGCGGCCACGGCTCGGTCGGGTGGCGCGCCTCGAGCTGCTCGAGGTACCACGGGAGCAGGTGTGCCACGCTCACGACGACCACGTCCGGGCGCGCCCGCTCGACGGCTTGCACGTACCACAGCGCGTGGATCGACGTGTCGCCGTCGACGAAGAGCAGCGCGCCCTCGTCCGTCGACGCGAGCTCGTCCAGCGCCAGCGCGTGCACCAGACGGTTTGCAGACACGTCCCGCTCGCTCCAACGCACCAGGCCGGTCAGCGCGGCGACGAGGAGCGCGACCGCGAGCGCGTGGCCCGGTGCCGCGCCGAAACGCGCTCGCGTGCGCACCAAGAGCGTGTCCGCGCCCGCCGCGGCCAGCAGCGCGGCGGCGACGAGGCCCGGC
>CAZGTQ010000103.1:0-54790 GCA_964528575.1 uncultured Planctomycetaceae bacterium
CGCGGGTCGTCCTCGACGTGGGCCCACGCGCGCGTGTAGCGGTCGATGTCGAGCACCCACGCGCGCAGCGGCGCGGGCCGCCAGCGCGCCGGGCTCATCGGGACCACGCCCCATTCCGCCGTGTCGCGGATGATGCGCGACAGGCCGCCCGGGATCGGCGCTGCGGCCCAGGAGCGGCGCGGGCGCGAGAACACCTCGAGGCCGGCGGCGTACCCGGGGCGCGCCGAGCGCAGGAGCGAGAGGTACTTGCCCTTCTCGAGCATCACCTCGTGGTCGTCGGTCATCGTCGCGTCGAGCACGAACGCGTCGAGGCGGCTCGGACCTTTCGTCACCAACAGGAAATCCGGCGTCACCTCGCCGCGGCCGACGCAGTAGAAGCCGCACGGGTGGTCGCGCTCGGGGGTGATGCGCGCCTCGACCCACAGGTCGATGCGCTCGCTCCCGCGGCCGAGGCGGATGCAGCCGCCGAGCAGGAGCGGGCCGACCGGGTCGTTCGCGACGCGCCAGCCGAGCTCCTCGAACGCGCGCAACAGCATCACGCCGCACCAGCGCTGGTACAGGTACGGCAGATCCGCGGTCTCCGTGGGGCGGCTCAGCATCGTGCGGAGCTGCTGGGGGAGCGCGCGGCCGGGCTCGACGAGGTCGCGCGCCATTTGGCGCAGGCGCACCCAGGCGCGCGAGCGCGGGTACGGCGAGGGGACGCGCGCCGACGGGCGCGGCGGGCGGCCGTTCGCGCGGGCGACCGCCGACGCCGCTCGGCGCAGCGCGAGGGCGGCGAGGTCGAGGCGGCGCTCCATGCTCTCGAGATCCTGCGCGTCGGCGAGCGCCCACGGCGACGAGCCGGCGCGGGCGATGCGCGCGTCGTCGATCTGCTTCTGCGCGCGCTCGCGCACGGACTCGAGCAGCGAGCGCTGCAGCTCGATCAGGTGCGCGAGCCAGGAGAGCGACGCGGTGTCGGGCTCGAGCACCGGGACCGTCCGCACCCAGCGCGTGGGGACGACGCCGTAGCGGTGCGTGCGCTCGAAGTCCGCCGGGTGGCGCGAAGGCGTCGCGCCGACCGGCGAGTGGCCCCAGAGCGCGACGACGCGGTCGGGCGACTCGCTCTCCTCGAGCTCGTCGATCAGCACCGGGACGAGCGCGCAGAGGCTGCCGACCGCCTCGAGGATCACGCCGAGGCCCGGCGCGCGCGCGTTGCCCAGGTCGAGCGACGCCTTCGGCGCGAGCCCGGACTCGAGCATGTCGTTCGCGAACGCGTAGAGATCGTCGACGAGATTGCGCAGGAACGGGTTCATACCTGCAGCACGTCGCGCCCCTCGCTCAGCATCTCCTGCCACAGCGAAATCAGGCGCGAGCACTCCGGCAAGTGCTTGCCGAGCGGCTCGCTCCACTTGCCCAGGGAATCGCACAGCGCCTTGTCCTCGGGATCGCCGGCGAGCAGCCGCACCTTGCTCAGGACCTCCTGCGCGAGCACGAGGTCGATCGCCTTCCACGGCTCGGTCAGGCCGAGCAGGTCCATGTTCTCGACGCACGCGCGCAGCGAGCGCGACGTGCGCAGCGAGAACGTCGCGCCCTTGCCGCGCGCGAGGAAGTCGAGGTCCGCGATCGCGTCGACCTGATCGTCGCAGAGCTCGAGCCCGACCGCGGCGATCGCGTCGCGCGGCTCGATCGTGATCTCGACGACGGCGGCGCGATCGAGCACGCGCGGCGAAAGGGGACGCGTCGTGTGGTCGCTGTTGACCGTCGCGACGAAGCGCACCGACGGCGCGAGGAAGACGCCGGTGTTCGTGCCCGACCAGTTGCGCACGCGGTGGCCGCCGAGCTGGATCGTGCGCTCCTTGCGCGCGTCCGCCGGGAACTGCGTGCGCACGAGCACCTCGGAGAGCCAGAACTCCGGCTGCGAGAGGTTGAACTCCTCGAAGACGACGAGCCGCGTACGCCGGTCGCCCTGGTTCCACGCGTTCGCCGCCTCGTTCAGGAACGTCGTCACGCTCGTCGGCTCGAACTCGCTGTTGATCGGGTTGACGTACCCGAACAGATCCTCGCGGCCGCGCCACGTCGACGACACGGGCACGGTCAGCGAGCGGCGCCCCTCGGGGTCGTCGACGAGCATGTGCGCGAGCGTGCTCTTGCCGACGCCGGGGTTGCCGCGCAGGATGAGCAGCGGCTTGGTCAGCGACGCCGCCTGGATCGCGGTCAGCGTGCTGCGGCCGTAGAGCTCGACGATCGCGCTGCGGCACGCCGGCTCGACGAGCGGCTCGAAGATCTCGACGCGCAAGCGCTGGTTCTTCGGCTCGCGCACGCTCGCGACGCCCGCGTGGACCGGCGCGGGGGCCACGGTCGCCGCCGCCGCGGTCGCCGTCGCCGCGGCCGCCGTCGCTGCGGCCGCGACGGCGCGCGCCGCGACCTCGCGCGGCGACTCGCTCGCGCTCCCGACGTGGCCGCTCGCTGTCGCGCTCGCCAGCTCCTCGACGTGGTCGCGCAGGTCCTTGAACGGCTTGTGGAGCATGCCGCTGCTCGCGCGCGGCAACGGATGCAGCACCTCGGGCTCGATGCCGCCGACCGTCGGCGCCTTGGCGGCCGCGTCGTCGAGCCAGTTCTTCAGGTTCGCGTGGAAGTACTCGAAGCGCGCGCGGTCCTCGGGTTGCATCCAGGCGTCCTCGGCGCCGTCCGCGGCCTCCTCGACGCGCCGGAAGAGCCGCTGCACCGCCGAGCGGTCGACCTGCTTGATGTACGGGCCGCCCAGGCTCTGGTAGCGCGGCCGCTCGACTTGCAGGTTGTGGAAGCGCGCCCAGCAGTCGCGGTAGGGGACGATGCGCCAGATCGTGCGGTAGTGGCTCGTGATCGGCTCGACGCGCCGGATGCGATAGGCGCCGAAGACCGCGGCCTTCTGGCCCCCGGTCTCGCGCACGCCGCGGGGCTCGGAGAACTGATGGCCCCACAGCAGCAGGAGCTGGTCGTCGAGCGCGTGGACATTCGACTCGAGCAGCCACCCGACGCCATGGTCGTCGACTACCAGGCTCGGCCCGTCCTCCTTGAACAGGTTCAGGTGATAGCAGCGGCCGTCCCCGCGCTCGCAATATCCCTGCCGGAAGTCCAGTGTCGCGCCGCAGTTCCAGCTCGCAGCATCCTGGCAGATCTGCCCGCCCCAGCCGCTGCGGTGGGAGTTGACGTTGCAGCCGAGAGCATTGCCGGGCGTCCAGGCGAGGCCCATGACCTGCCTCCTCCGAGTGATAGTCGTATGGATAGAGCGAGGGAAGACCGCGCGCTCGGCCGTGGCCGTGCGCGAGATCCAGCCCCAGTCTAGTGGCGCGCGGCGGAGCCGTCAGGGGTCCGCCGCGGTTCGTCGCCCGGTGCCCCCGGCTCGGGGCCGCGCGGCGGGGCGGCGGAGCCGTTGCCCTGCTCGTCCTCGAGGAAGTAGTTGAAGCCCTCCGTGTCCTCGCCGTGGAGGACCTCGCACGCGTGAGCCGGGCTGCGGGCCGAGAAGAGCTGCTTCTGGAAGGCCGCGTCCTTGCCCACGTTGCGCGCCAGCGTCGCGAGGACCTCGAGGTGGCGCGCCCGCTGTTCCGGCGGCGTCGCGAGGAGCACGACGCAGTGGACGGGCTGCCCGTCGGGCGTTTGGAACGGCAGCCCCTCGGCGCTGAGCCCCATCACGCCGACCATGTGCGGGTGACCCTCGGGCAGGCTGCCGTGGGGGACGAAGAGGCCGCCGCCCAGGCACGTCGACACCTGCGCCTCGCGCTCCAGGACGGAGTCGACGAACTGCTGGCGGTCGATGCGCAAGGCGTGCGACGAAAGCAGGAGGTCGCACAGTTGCTCGATGACCTCTTGCTTCGTGCGGCCGCGCAGGCCGGTGAGGATGTTCTCCTCTTGCAGGAAGTCGATCAGGCGCGTGCGGTTCCGACCTGCCTCGCCCGAGCGGGAGATGCCGATGCGCGTGAGGATCGGGCCGCCGATCTCCGCGAGCGTGACCGCGCTCAGGACGACGCCCACGAAGAGCTCCACGAGGTCCGGGTGCTGGGCGAATCCGCGATCGTTCTCGACGAGGATCACGAGCCCGATCGACAACCCCGCCTGCGGGAGGAGCGACATGCCCAGGTTGTCCCGTACCTTCTTCGTCGCATGCGCCAACCGCATCGCGAGCCCCGCCGCGGCGACTTTGCCCAGCGCGCGAGCCGCGAAGAAGAGCAGCGCGATCGTGCCGGCTCGGCCGACCAGGTCCATCGAGAGGTGCATCCCGGCGAGCGTGAAGAAGACGGCGAGGATCGCAGGCTCGAAGGACGCGAAGGCGGTGTCCAGCACGCGATCGCGCGTGGACGCCGAGTTCGCCTGGACGATTCCCACCACCATGCAGGCGAGCAGCGGCGACACCCCCAGGAGGATGGAGAGCCCGTAGGTCGCAAAGATCGCGAGTAGCGCTGCGGTGGTCACACGGTCGCGGCGTGCGGTGCGTTCGCTCAGCGCCGTCATCGCTGCGCCGACGAGCCCGCCCAGCAAGAGGCTGCCGATCAGTTGCATGGACGGAGCGAGGAGCCCCTCTACGAAGCTGACGTCCGGAGCCGTACCGAGCTGGGCCTTCACGACGACGCGCGCGAGCTCGAACAGCACGATACAGAGCATGTTGTTGATCGCGACTGCCGCCACGAGCGTCTTGATGAAGACGCCGCGAGCTCTGCTCTCCTTGACGATCGCCACGATCGTGGCCGGCGCAGTCTCCAAGGCCAGAGCCGCCAGCAGCAGCGCGAGCGGGAAACCGACGGAAGGCAGGAGCGTCAGAGCGATGAAGACGATCGCCGGCGTCAGGGCCGCCTCGAACAAGATCAGATAGAGCAGCCGCTTGCCCGCGTTCCGGAGGCGACGCACGTCGAGGTGCGCGCCGACGGTGACGCCCATCAGCCCGAGGGCGAACTCCTTGATCGGCTGGAGCTCGGCGAGGCTGTCGTCGTCGAACAGCGCGAGTCCCGCTCCGCCGAGGATGGCTCCCGCGAGGATCTGGCCCGTGACTCCCGGCAGGCGCAGGCGCTTCGCGGCGCCGCCGAAGAGCGTGCCGGCGAGCAGGACGATGGCGAGCGTGAGCAGCGCGTGCGCATCCTCGAGCCGGGCAACGGGCGGCAAGAGGTGCGCGAGGTGAGGCTGCATCAGGGCGAAGATGGTACGCGGAACGAAGCCCGAATCCTCTCCGGGGAGTCGGCACCGTCGCTCGGCTTCCACGCCTTGGAACGCGCGGCGGCCGCGTCTATCATGCGCGGCTGCCCATGACTCTCCCGCGCTTCCGCTCGCGCGACGCCGCGACCCCCGCCGCGACCCCCGACTCGACGCCCGCCGGCTCCGCCGAGCCGTCGGTCCACGTCGTGACGTTCGGGTGCCAGATGAACAAGTACGACTCGCTCCTCGTCGAGGGGCGCTTCGTGAAGAGCGGCTACCGCGTCACCGCCGACCTCGACGACGCCGACGTCGTGCTGTTCAACACGTGCTCCGTGCGCGAGCACGCCGAGGAGCGCGCGCTCTCGTGGGTCGGCGAGCTCAAGCGCGCGAAGGAGCGGCGCCCCGACCTCGTCGTCGGCGTGATGGGCTGCTTCGCCCAGCGCGCGCAGGACGAGATCTTCCGCCGCGCGCCGCACGTCGACGTCGTGTGCGGCACGCGCCGCTTCCAGCACCTGCCCGAGCTCGTCGCCGAGGTGCGCGCGCGGCGCGGCTCGCCCGACGCCCGCCGCCGGTCCGACATGCGCGTGCTCGACGCCGGCATGGACGACGAGGTCGCCGTCGCGCGCGCCGGCGAGCCCTACACCGGCGGGCTGCACGGCTACCTCGCGGTGATGCGCGGGTGCGACCTCAACTGCACGTACTGCATCGTGCCGCGCACGCGCGGCCGCGTGCAGAGCCGTCCGATCGCCGACCTCGTCGACGAGGCGCGCTGGATGGTCGGCGGCGGCTGCCGCGCGATCACGCTGCTCGGGCAGACCGTCAACAGCTACGGCGAGGACCTGCCCGCGCCGGGGCCGGGCGAGCGCGGCCGCGGTCGCGGTCGCGGCGGGCGCCCGAGCCTCGCCGACCTGATCGAGGCGCTGCAGGGCGTCGAGGGCCTCGCGCGCATCCGGCTCGTCACGCTCCACGCCGCGTACGTCACGCGCGCGCTCGCCGAGGCGCTGCGCGACTGCGACAAGGCCGATCGCTTCCTGCCGCTGCCGGCGCAGTCGGGCTCGGACCGGATCCTGCGCGCGATGAAGCGCGGCTACACGACCGACCTGTACCGCGAGCGCGTCGAGCTGCTCCGCTCGATCGTCCCCGACGTCGAGCTCGGCTCGGACTGGATCGTCGGCTTTCCGAGCGAGACCGACGCCGACCACGCGGCGAGCGAGTCGTTCCTCGCCGAGATCGGCTTCGTGCAGAACTACGTGTTCAAGTACGACCCGCGGCCCGAGACCGCGGCGCACGAGCGCGCGGACGACGTGAGCGCCTCGACGAAGAAGGCGCGCAACCAGGCGCTCCTCGCGCTCTCCGAGCGCGTCGGCCTCGCGCGCATGCAAGCGCACCTCGGCCGCGAGCTCGACGTGTTCGTCGAACAGGTGCGCGAGCGCGATCGCGCGCTCGTCCTCGGCCGCACGCGGCACAACCTGCCGATCTCGCTCGCCGGCGACCCGTCGCTCGTCGGCACGACCGTGCGCGCCGTCGCGAACGATGCGAGCGCGTACGGCCTGGCGGGCGCGCTCGCGGGTGCAGGCGCGCAAACGTCGGGCGCGTAGCGGGGGACGAGTTCCGCGGAACGGCGCTCGCGCACCGGCGCGGTCGCTGTACGATCCGCTATCCCCCGACGCAGTCTCGAGAGAGGACCGTCCCGATGATGCATTGCCGCTCGCGCGCGCGCGTGCTCGCCGCCCTCGCGCTCGTCCCCGTCCTGGTCGCGCCGACTCGGGCGCAGAACCTCCCCGACGGCCCCGCCATCTGGCGCGAGGTGACCGGCATCGAGAACCTGCCGGGCGCCGGTCATGCGTGGGATCCGCGGTTCACGCGGCCGCACGTCCCGTCCTTCCGCACGACGAGCGACGGGCGCATCGCGGTCAACGTGAAGGGCGTGCCGCGCATCACGCTGCTGAAGCCGGAGAAGCTCGACCCGACGGGCGCGAACCCCGCTCCGCCGCCGTTCCTGCACCAGCCGCCCGGCAGCTACACGATGAGCTGGGACGACTCCGGCACGAACGTCGGGTACGTCGGCGGGACGGCCGCCGCGGCGGCGAACATCTACAACGGCTCGACGAGCCGCAACGTCGTCCACGGCTGCCTCTGGGACGACGCGCTGCCGATCAGCAACGGGCTCGGCCAGGACGTCTACGACTTGAAGGTCCTCGTGACCACGAACAGCCCGAGCCAGAACGTGCAGATCTTCGTGACGCCGGTCACCGTCGTCGTCGGGCAGCCGAAGACGGCGAACGCGCACATCGTGTCGGTCACGAAGAGCGGGCTCACGCTGGAGGGGCCCGTCTACGACAGCGATCCGCTCGTCACGCGCCAGTTCAACGGCACCGCGTTCGAGCCGACGATCGCGGGCGACGGCCGGCTGCTCGTATTCCGCATCGGCTCGCCGAACCTGCCCGTCGGGCCGGACGGCAACACGACGCCGCACGGAGTCGACATCGTCTACTCGTACTACGAGATCGGCGCGACGGCCGACCCGACGAAGTGGCTCGACGTCTACCCGATCCCGCACGCTCCGTACGACGTCCGCGTCGTCGCGAAGTTCGGGTTCGCGCGCAACCCGTTCCTCGATCCGCGCGGGCAGCCGATCCCCGAGTGGGAGGATCTCGGCGGAACGTACCCGTGGATCGACCGCGGGGCGAAGAACCTCTTCTTCACGACGATCGGGGCGCGGCTGCACACGGCCTCGTCGGGGTGGATGGCGGGGCGCTATGGCCTCGAATTCCACCCGGACGACCCGAACCCGCTCTACGGCGCCGAGGCGAACGGCATCACGCGCGGCGTCGCGTTCGCCGGTCTGTGGAGCCGCGGCAAGACGGTCCTCGTCGACAACCTCAACAACGACATGGACTACGCGATCGGCAACCAGGGCGCGCCGCCGGTCGGCGCGCAGCAGCGGCTGGTGAAGCTGTTCGCGGACGGCGGCCCCGACGGCAGCGGCAGGCTCCTGCTCGGCTACGGGCGCGCGAATCACAACCCGGCGTTCCCGCCCGGCGAGAACACGAACACGACGATCATCGATTCGATCGAGAACAAGCTCAACACGAAGCGGAACGCCGTGCCGATCGCCCCGCGCGACGTCGTCTGGTTCGTGCAGAACGGCAAGCACACCGACCAGCTCGTCTTCGACGACTACGTCGACCCCGACGCGCTCGTCGTCGCCTCGATGGCGGGGCTGATCCGCTTCCCCGACGACGTCGCGGGCACGCAGCGCAACTCGTTCGTGTACGACGACGGCTGGAACACGTCGAGCGAGCAGTGGGGCCCTCCCGCGTCGTTCCCGATCCGCATCCAGAACGCCGCGACCGCGCACCACCGCTGGCTCCTGCCGCCGTACGGCGAGCTCGTCCACTCCGGCGACGGCCGGCTCGAGCCCGCCGCGACGGGTGGCGTCCACGGGCGCGGCCTGTGGCTCGAGGACGGGGTCGGCCTGCGCTTCGACGTGCCCTCGCAGGTGGACGCGCCCAGCGGCCTCGACCCCGACCAGCGCGATGCGTACGTCGGCCTGTTCGTCGACTGTCGGTTCGCCGACGACGACGCCGATCGCCTGCTGCTCTCCTTCCCCGACGGCTCGCGCTTGTTCCTGCGCGGCCGCAGCCAGATCCTGTTCGACGACGGTGCGGGCCCGGTGCACTTCGCGCCGCTGCCGAGCTCCTTCACGCATACGACGTCCTCGCTGCCCTCGCCGTTCGAGCTCTTCCCCGACGCGGGTTGGACCCACGTGGGCTTGCGGATCGAGGACGGGGGCCACACCGTCACGCTGCTCGTCGCCGGCCTGCCGCTGAGCCGCTGGCGCCACCCGGTCGACACGCTCTTCCGCGTCCACGGCGGGCCGCTCGTCGTCGGCGACCCCGGCGGCGCGTACGGCGGAGCGTCGTTCCGCGGTTGGGTCGACGAGCTGAAGGTGCTCTTGCACGAGCTCGATCCCGAGACCGCGTGCAACCACGCGAACGGGACGCTCGTGGGCGTCGACCCCGGCGCGTCGGCGACGAGCTGGGCGCGCCGGTTCGCCGAGAGCTTCCCCGACTGGGCGCACGCGGAGCTCGCCGCCGAGCTGCGCGCCCGCGGCGAGGACGCGCACGCGCTGTACGCGTGCTTCCAGGACTCGACGAGCGACGACGCGGTGTACGCCGACGCACTGCCCGCCGACGTCCACGCACGCGCGGACGCGGTCCACTTCCCCGAGGGCCCGCTCTACTACGACGCACCGCGGCCCGACACGACGACGAACCGCTTCTGTCTGTCGTGCCACGCGCCCGGCGAGCAAGCGGGGCTGACGCTCTTCGCGCTCGCGCACGCGCCCGTCGACGCGCAGGACGACCCGCGGCGCCAGCCGATGCAGCCGCCGCCGCTGCTCGGCGGGTTCATCCCCGCGCTCAACGTGAACGCGGGCGCTGTCGCCCAGCCTCCGGCGGACGTCGATCTGCTCTCCGGGACCGCGCCGACCGACGCGTGGCTCTTGCCGCAGCGCGGCGCGCAGACGTCGCAGATCGGCTCCGTCTTCCTCGTCGCGGCGGGCTCGGGCGAGCCGCTCCTCGAGCTCGTATCCGGATCGACCGTCGTCGTCGACCCGGCCGTGCTCGAGCCGAGCGTCTTCACGCTGCAGGCGAACCTCGACGCGGCGCAGGGAGCGGTCCACTTCTCGCTGGTCTTCCCGGGCCCGCCGTTTCTCGGGCTCCTGAAGAACGTGCCGTACGCTCCGTACACCGTGTTCAAGAACGCGACGAACCCGTTCGCGGGCCGACGCTTCGCAGCCGGCGAGCACCGGCTCGACGTGACGCCGGCGGGGAGCGCGGCGACGACGACCTACGTGTTCGAGGTGCTCGGCGGGACGCCGCGCCGGATCGCCGGCTACCGCGACGACTTCCAGGACGGCTCGCCGGCCGCGGGCTGGTTCTATGCGTGGAACGACGGCGGCTCCGTGCTCGCGCCGACGAGCCGCCTGACGCTCAACTGGAACCCCGTCGAGTCGCAGTACACCGAGACCGGCGCGGATTGGCCGAACCCGCTCCCGAGCGAGCTCACCTGGGGCGCGCTGCACGCGAACGGCGGCTGGCCGGGTCTCGGCACGTCGCAGGGCGTCGCGCACGACCGCTACGTGCAGGCGGGCTTGCGCGTCTGGTCGACGGGCTTCGTCAAGCTGCAGGCGATCGACGTCGCTCCGCTCAACCCGAACACGAACGGAGTCGACGTGTACGTGCTGCGCGAGTCGGGCGGCGCCATCGTCGACTCGATCGGACCCGTCTACGCGAGCGAAGCGAATCCGATCAGCGACGCCGCCTCGCCCGCGTTCGCGGTGTCGCCCGGCGACGTCGTCTGGCTCGCAGTCGGCCCGCACCTCCACGCGAGCGCCGACCGGTTCGACCTCGACTTCGAGGTCTGGTTCAACGAGACGTCGTGGTGAGGCCGCGCCGAGTCAGAGCCCGTCGGAGAACTGGCGGCACTCGACGGGCCGCCAGTCCTCCGACGGGCGCTCAGTAGTACTCGTACGGCGGCGGCTTCGCGGCCCAGCCGAGCGCGAGCGCCGCGGCGCAGCAGAGCGCGACCGCGGCGAGCTCGACGGCGATGCGTTTCGCGCCGTTCAGGCGCGCGAGCGGGCCCAGCGCGCCGATCCATGCGGCGGCGGGCGCGAAGAGCAGGAGCAGCCCCGCGAGGATCGGCATCCCCGGGCTCGTCAGCAGCACGCCCTGCATGAGCAGGCACGCGAGGACGACGACGGCCACGCCGGCGGCGCCGCGCGCGAGGAGCAGATCGTCGCGGCGCAAGCTCAGGAGCAGCGGCGGCGCCACCGCGGCCGCGAGGCAGCCGGCGAGCTCGGCGACCACGGCGTTCGACGCGATGATCAGCCCGACGGACGCCGCGGACGCGCTCATCCAGATCGCGATCGGCACCGTCGGGCCCGCGCGCCGCGCCGCCAGGCGGTCGAGCGCGATCCACGCGGCGAGGAGCGCGGCGCCGCAACCGCCGACGCGCGCGGCGATCGCGCCGGCCTCGGAGCGCTCGAGCACGTTGAGCAGGAACCAGGCGGGGACCGCGAGTGCGAGCGCCACGCGGCCCGCGAGCGTCGCGGCGCGCGCGCGGCCACCGGCCTCGGCGAGGCCGAGCAGGAGCGTGGCGCCGACGAGCCAGAACATGCGCAGCCGGCCCTCGCGCGCGAGGCGCGGGGGCCAGCTCGCCAGCTCGGACAGCGCGGGCCAGCCGAAGCGCAGGCCCTGGCCGACGAGGTAGCCGAGCGCGAGCCCGGCCGCGACCGCGCGCGCGCGCCGCGGCGCCGCCGCCGGACCGCGGGCGCGCGCGGCGAGCAGCAGGACGATCGCGCTCAACGCGAACGCCGGCAGACCGCCCCGCAGGACGAAGTTCAGCGCCTGGTCCAGCAAGGGCGGACGCCCCGCGCGCTACTGCTTGTTCGCCTCGATCGCGAGCCAGATGCGCACGGTGTCGCCGAGCGCGTCGTCGGGCATGTTCTTCGCGGCCGGCATGGCGAACTCGTTCATGTCGATCTCGAACTCGGTGTGGAGCCCGAGCTTCGTGCCGCGCTCGCCGGTGCGCTTGCCGGTCTGCTCGACGGTGACGGTCTTCTCCTTCGTCACGCCGCGCACCGTCAGCTCGCCCGTGACCTCGTACGCGTCGCCCTTCTTCGCGACCTTCTTGCTGACGAACGTGATGTCCGGGAACTCGGTCGCGTTGAGGAAGTCCGCGTTCTTCAGGTGGTTGTCGCGCTTCGTGTTCGCCGAGTCGATGCTCTCCGCCGGGATCGTCAGCTTCACCGAGCTCTGCGCCGGCTTCGCCTCGTCGATCACGACCGTGCCCTCGATGTGGTTGAACGTCCCGTAGAAGTACGCGACGCCCATGTGCCACGCGCGGAAGACCGAGGACGAGTGGGTGGTGTCGATCTCGTACGTCTCGGCAGCCGCCGTCGCGGGAGCGGAGCCGGACGGGCCGAACGAGGCGCCACGAGCCAAGAGGGGGACGAGGAGCCCGATGGCGAGCGCGGGAACGCAGAGCAGGATCTTCATGGCGATGAGGTCTGGGGGCCTTGGACAGCGACCGGGATTCGGCCGGCGGCGGGCGCGCCATGATCGGCGCGGCCACCGCACAGGGTCAATGCCCGGCCGACCGCGGCGCGTCAGAACGCGATCGTCCCGGTCTGGACGTTCGTCGCGTCCAGCGGGAAGGATCCGTCGTAACGCAACCCTTGCACGTAGATCTTGGTGCCGAACGGCGCGCTCGGGAACGGGAACGTCTGCCGGGCCCATCCCGAGCTCGGGATGAACGTCGTCCAGACGCTCAGGAGCGTCGTCGAGCCGTTGCCGATGCCGAGGGAGTAGAGCCCCGGGACGACCGACGGGATCAGGTGGGGTGACACGGCGAGGATCATCACGTCGCCCGGCGTCCCGCCCAGCGTGATCGTCGCCCCGAGCGTCGAGAGCAAGAAGAACGGCTCGCTGTTCTCCACGTCGACGACCGGGGGCTCGTTCAGCGTCACCGTGATCGTCTCGTTCGCCGAGCCGGCCTGGTTCGTGACGACGATCGGCACGGCGCCGGTCGCGAGGACGAGCGGCATGTCGAAGCGCAGCGTCGACTGCCCGACGAGCGTCGGCGTCACCGCGACGCCGCCGACGGTGACGGTCGTCCCGACGACGAAGCCGCCGCCGGTCAGGGTGACGACCGGCGGCCCGTCGACCGTGACCGCAAGGACCTGCGCAGGGCTCACGTTCGCGATCACCGGGGGCGTCGGCGCCTCGAACGTCACGCGCGCTCGGAACTCGTACGAGCCCGTGCGCCGGTAGGAGTGCTGCGTGCGCACCTCGGCGGACCAGTTGCCGGTGGCGTCCGCGGTCACGCCCAGGAGCGCGGCGTTGCGGCCGGCGCCGCCGTCCTCCGTCTGCGCGAAGATCGTCCCGTTCGGCCGGCGCAGCACGAGGAACGTGTCGGCGTACGTGTCGGCGTCCGCGGCACCGCCGGGGTAGCGCGTCTCCGCGTCGAAGACCGAGCCCGACGCGACGAAGAACGCGTAGACGTCGGTGTCGCCGGTCCCGGGCGACGGCGGGCTCGCCGACGACGCGTACAGCGTGCGCACCGGACCCCACGACGTCGTCGGCGTGTACTGCGTCGGCGCGAGGATCGTGTTGTTCGGCTCGGCGCCGTCGAGCGTGAAGCGCATGCCCCAGCCGTCGAACACGCTCGAGAGCTCCGCGTAGCGGCCGTGGTTGGTCGGCGCGAAGAAGCCCTCGAAGTTGTTGCGGATCGTCAGGTTCTGCGCGCCGGCGACGGGCGATCCGTCGAACACCTTCCACTGCACGGCGTCGCCCGTCAGCCCGCTGTCGAACAGGAACGAGCCATCGATCACGTCGTCGTCGTTGCCGGGGCTCGTATCGTCCGTCGCCGCCGTGTCGACGACGTCCCACAGCGCGCACGCGACCGCTGCTTCGTCCGCTTCGCCGCGGATGTTCGCGCCGAACGGGCTGCCGTTCTCGAGGCGCAGCCGAAGCTGCAGCGAGCCGAAGCCGGTCGACCCGTTCCCGTCGCAGTCGAGGTAGATCCCCGGATCCGAGACGCCCTGGAACTGACGCACGGCCGCCGCGAAGAACGTCGCGTAGCCCTCGCCGTACGAGAGCCGCGGGTCCTGGTCGCTGTCGGGGATGAAGTGCGTGCCGCCGGGGCTGTCGCTGTTCGAGTAGAGGTTGTGGACGACGTGGCCGATCTCGTGCAGTTGCACCGTGTCGTCGAATCCGTCGTCATCGGCCATGTTCGCGACGCTCCCCGACGCGAACGAGGTGCTGCCGCCCGGCCACTCGATGCGCATCTGCTGCGGCGGGCCGCCCACGCCCTGCGCCTGGACGTACTGCAGCGCCGAGACGAGCTGGTCGAGCATGTTGAACGGCCCGCCGACGGAGCCGCCCGACGACACCTTCTGCGCGACGATGACGCCGACGTCGAGGTCGACGTTCTTGTTCCAGCTCGGGAACACGGGCGAGGTGACGGCATAGAGGCTGTTGCCGGCGTCCGTCGCGCGGAGCTGGTTCTGGAACGCGAAGCTCTGCGAGCGGCAGCGGACCTCGATGTCGCTCGTCCCCGACCCGGGCACCGGGATCGAGAACGCGCCGTCGAGCCCGGTCGTGCCCGTCGCGAGGACGCTGCCGTTGGCCGCGTTCAAGACCTGGACGAACGCGAGGCGGATCGGCAGCTCGGTCTCGCCGGCCGCGAAGCCGCCGCCGTAGCTGAACGGCCGGTCGACGTAGCGGAACGTGCCCCGCGCGACGAAATCCGCGCTCGCCGGAGCGGCCAGCAGCGCGAGCGCGCCGCCGAGCGCCAGCGCGACCCGCGCCCTCACCGTCCACCTCCGAGCGGAGTGCCGCCGCGGCGCACGGACGGCACCTCGAGCAGGACCTCGCCCTCGTGCACGATGCGCCGCACCTCGGGCGGCGTGCGGTCGATCGCGCCGCGCTCGACCACGCTGCGCGCCGTCACCCACGCGACCCCGTCCGGCGCGTCCGGATCCTCGATCGCGATCCGCGCGAGCACCTCGACCGTCGCGCCGCCCGGGGGCAGCTCGACCCGCGCCGCGCCCGAGCGCCGCGCGCTCGCCCCCAGCGGCCCGCTCGCCGGACGATCGTGCCAGGCGAGGGTGCCGCCGTGCGGCAGCCGCAGCTCGACCTCGAGGGCCTGCGCCTCGACCAGCGGCTCGATCTCGTAGTCGAGCCGCAGTGCGTCGCTCCCGCCGCTCGCCTGCACGGTGATGCGCACGGGTGCCTGGGGCTTGCAGCCGGCGGAGCCGACCTCCGGGGCGGCCGGGCGGGCGTCCCGCTCCTGCGCGGGGCATGGCGTGGGAACGAGCGGCGGTACGAGGCCCGCGACGGCGGCCGCGAGCACGAGAGCGATCCACTTCATTCGAGACGTCTCCGGGGGGCGGGGGGAAGCGAGGCGAGAGCCCGGGCCTCCTGCCGAGGCTCGGCTCCGAAACGAGGACGGACCCCGGGGCCGCGAGGTTCCCGCCCAAGCCCTGGATCGGGCGCGCGGCTCCATGGGCTTCACCGGCGACCCGCGTTCGTGCCCGCTGGGGCGATCTCAGCCGAGGAGGTCGGCGACGACTTCCTTTTCCTGCTGCAGCTCGGCGACGCTCGCCGCGATCTTCTTGGCGAGGAATTCGTCGAGCTCGAGGCCGCCGAAGATCTCCCAGCCGCCGAAGCCGTTGGCGCGCACCGGCATCGACGCGATCAGCCCCTCGGGGATGCCGTAGGAGCCGTCGCTCTTGACGCAGACCGAACGGTACTCGCCCGTCTTGGTCGGCGTGCACAGGTCGCGCACGTGGTCGACGAGCGCGTTCGCGGCCGACGCCGCGCTCGACAGCCCGCGTGCGGCGATGACCGCGGCGCCGCGCTGCTGGACCGTCGCGAAGAACGCGCCCTCGAGCCACGCGCGGTCGCTGATCACCTCGACCGCCGGCTTGCCGTCGATGCGCGTGTGCACGAAGTCGGGCACCTGCGTCGCGGAGTGGTTGCCCCAGATCAGCGTGTTCTTGACGCTCGTGATCGGCACCCCGGCCTTTTTCGCGAGCTGGTTCTGCGCGCGGTTCTGGTCGAGCCGCGTCATCGCGGTGAAACGCTCGTCCGGCACGTCGGGCGCCGCGTGCATCGCGATCAGGCAGTTCGTGTTGCACGGGTTCCCGACGACCGCGACGCGCACGGCCGGCGACGCGTGGTCGTTGATCGCGCGGCCCTGGGTCGTGAAGATCGGTCCGTTCTCGCGGATCAGGTCGTTGCGCTCCTGCCCCTTGCCGCGCGGCTTGCTGCCGATGAGCAGGCACCAGTTCGCGTCCGCGAAGCCGACGTTCGGGTCGCTCGTCAGCACCATGTCGTGGAGCAGCGGGAACGCGCAGTCCTCGAGCTCCAGCGCGACGCCGCCCAGCGCGGCCATCGCCTTCTCGTCGGGGATCTCGATCAACTGCAAGACCACCGGCTGATCGGGGCCGAACATCTGTCCGCTCGCGATGCGGGGGAGGAGCGCGTAGCCGATCTGGCCGGCGGCGCCGGTCACGGCGACCCGCATCGGTGCTTTCGTGGACTTCATGGCGGGCTGGTGTCTCGCGTGTGCTAGGGAAGCGGGGCCAGGGACGGCGCACAGTGTGCCGCCGCGCGCGCGCGGTGGAACGGGACGCCGCGATTTCGGGCGCGCGAGCCGCTTTCGGCGACGCCGACCCCGGAGCGCGAGGTGCGCCGGTCGATAGTCTAAGATCCCGCGGGACGCCCATGACCCAGACGCTGCGCACACAGCAGGACGAGCGGAGCTTGCGCTCCCTGCTCGAGGAGCTCGGCCGGCGCTGCCGAGCGTTCCGCTTCGAGGTCGCGCCCAACCCCTGCGTCGGGGCGGCGATCGTCTCGGACGGCAAGGTCGTCGCCGAGGGCTTCCACCGCGCGTGGGGCGCCGAGCACGCCGAGGTCGAGGCGCTGGCCGCCGCCGCGGCCGCCGGCGTCGCGGTCGGGCGTGACGACCTGCTCGCCGTCACGCTCGAGCCCTGCTCGTCCTCCGGCAAGCAGCCGCCGTGCACCGACGCGATCCTCGCCTCCGGCATCGGCCGGGTCGTCGTCGGCGACGTCGACCCGGACCCGCGCCACCGCGGCCGCGGCATCGACCTCTTGCGCGAGCGCGGCGTCGCGGTCGACTTGCTCCCGCACGCCTCGGACTTGCGCGACGTCGCGCCGCACTTCGTCCATTGGACGCACTTCGACCGGCTGCGCCGGCCGCGTCCCTGGCTCGTCGCGAAGTGGGCGCAGACCCGCACCGGCCAGCTCACCCCGCCCGAGAACGTCGGCGAGGGCCGCTGGATCTCGTCGCCCGCCACGCTGAACGAGGTCCAGGTGCTGCGCGGCCGCGTCGACGCGATCCTGACGGGCATCGGCACCGTGCTCGCCGACGATCCGCGGTTCACCGTCCGCGCGCCCGGCGAGCCGAGCCGCGCCCCCGCGCGCGTCGTGCTCGACAGCGACCTGCGCACGCCGCTGGGAGCGCGCCTGCTCGAGCCGGCGGGCGAGCCGGGCGAGCGCGGCGGTCCGGTCACGATCCTGTGCCGCCCCGGCGCGAGCGCCTTGCGCCACCGCGCCCTCACCGAGGCGGGCGCGCGCGTGCACATGATCCGCGGCGGGGGCGACGGCGGCCTGTCGCTGCGCGGCGTGCTCGAGTGGCTGTGGGAGCAGGGCGCGCGCCGCGTGCTCGTCGAGGCGGGCCCGCGCTTGCTCGAAGCGCTCCTCGTCGCGCGCTTCGTCGACCAGTTGCGCGTCTACACCGGCTCGATCAACGGCGGCCGCGGCCCCTCGCTCGCGTCGCACCTCGACCCGTCGCACTTCCTCGACGGGCTGCACCGCGAGGTCGGCGACGACGCCGTGCTCGAGGCGTTCCTGCGCGCGTCGACGTGAGAGCGGGGCTTCGACGACCCGCTACCGCGCCGGCGCGTCGACGTCGACGAGGTCCGGCCAGCGCCCCTTCGCGATCGTCGCCGCCTCGGTGTCCGCGTAGCTGCGCAGTAGCTTGCGCATCCGTCCCTTCGCCTTCGTCTCGTCGCCCGCGGCGAGCATTTTCTCGATCTCGGCGAGCAGCTCGCGCGCCTCGACCTCGCGCTTGTACGCCTTGATCTCGTCCGCCCAGTCGGGATTGCGCTCCGCCGCGCGGATCGTGCGTTCGAGGTCTTTCGACACCGGCGTGTCCTCGTACAGGGCGCGCAGCTCGAGCAGGCGCTCGTAGCCCGCGGCGACCGAGCCGGACTCGAGCAGCGCGAGCGCGCGGTCGATCGCTTCCTGCATGAGCTTCAGGGCCTCCGCGCGCGTCTTGCGCGCCTCGTCGGCCCACGGCCCCGCGTCGCCGATCGCGAGGATCGCGTCCCAGCAGCGCAGCGACACCTCCCACTTGCCGCGCGTGTGCGCGCGCTGGCCCTCGTCGAGCAGCTTGCGCACCTCGAGGTACTGCTCCTCGGACAGCCCGGGCCCCGCCTTGCGCGACGCCTCCTGCACCACGGCGACGACCTGCGACGGCGCGGGCACGTCGACGATGCGGCCGTGCTCGACGCCGTCGGGCAGCACCACGATCGTCTGCGGCGTCTGCATCAGCCCTTCGACGTTGAACTCCGCGAAGCACGTATCGAAGTGGCGGCGGTGCTCGTTGCACGTCGGCGTCTCGAAGCGCGCGCACACCTCGCGCTCGACCTTCTCCTCGCCGCGCTCCTCGACGATCTTCTTCATCTCGTGCTTGCCGTCGTTGGCGAGCACGACCACGACGTGCTGCACCGCCACGATCACGTCCTTGTTCACGTAGATGTCGTCGCGGAAGCGTTCGTTCGCTTCCTCGCCCTCCTGGATCACGAAGACGACGAGCGGGACGTTGCGGTCGCGCGCGCGGGTGCGCGCGTCCGCGAGCTCGCCTCGGAAGACCTCGATGCGCGGCGGCGGCTCCTCCGTCTTGCGCTTCTGGAGCGCGTGCGACGTCGTGGGGCAGGCCACGGCCGCGCACAGCGCGACCGACATCACGGAGATGGAGCAGCGCATGGCTCTCGCCAGTGTGCACGCTCCACGCGATCCGACAACCGGCTCCACGGTGGTTCCGGCGCGCCGGGCGGGCTACAAGGTGCCCCGTGCGCCGCCCCGACCGCCCGAAGGACGCGCCCGCGCTCGGCGCGGCCGGCCGCGTGAGAGCCGTGTTCGCGTTCCTCCGCGCGTGCTGCACGGCCGCGCTGGCGGGCGGGTGCGCGCTGGGCGGAGCGCCGCGCGTCGCGCCCGTGCCGCCCGCGGCCTCGGCGCTCTTCGCCGAGGCGCGCGCCGCCCTCGGCGTGCCCGCGCCGGACGCGCGCGCCCGCGCCCGCGCCGGCGCGTTCGAGGCCCTCGCGCTCGCGCCGGGCTGGGTCGCGCCGCGCCGGCTGCTCGACGACCTCGCGCTCGAGGACCTGCTCGGTCCCGAGGCGCTCGGGGACCACCTCGCCGCGCTCGCGCGCGATCCCGGCGACGCGGCGCGGCTCTACCTCGCCGGCCGGCTCGAGCGCTCGGGCGAGCGCTTCGCCGCCGCGCTGCAGGCCGACCGGCATCTCGCCTGGGCGCACCACGGCCTCGCGTACGAGGCCGCGATCCGCGGCGACGACGAGGGGGCGGCGCGGCACGAGCGACGCGCGTTGGTGCGCGCGCGCGAGCCGGGCGAGCGCGCGTTCTTCGCTCGCTCGCTCGCGCGCGCGCTCGGGCAGTTGCACCGCCACGAGGACGCGGCGGAGGTCCTGCGCGAGCAGCTCGCCGCGCCCGCGCTCGCCCCGACCGACCGCGCGTCGCTGCGCGCCGAGCTCGCCCGCTCCGAGCTCGCGGCGCTGCTCGGCCCGCTCGCCGAGCGGGGCTTCGACCGCGGCCTCGCCGTGCTGCGCGAGGAGGACCTCGACGTCGGCGCGCTCGCGGCGCTCGTCGTCGCGTTGCTCGAGGCGCCCGCGGGGCGCACCCGCGACCAGGCGCGCGGCGAGATCTCCGCCGCGCTCGCCGTCCGACTCGGCCCGGGCCGCGACCGGCTGCGCGGCGAGCTCCTGCTCGACGCCGGCCGCGACCGCCTCGCGCTCGCGCTCCTCGCGTCCGATGGGTGGGCGCCCGGCGTGCGCGTCGAGTCGTACGAGGCGTGGCGCGCCGATCCCAGCGGCGCGCAGCACGACGGCGGCGTCGAGCTGCGCTCCGCGCGCCTCGCCGCCGGCCGCGCGGGCGACGCGCTCGCGCTGTGGCTCGCGTCCCAGCCGCGCGCCGTGCTCGCCGCCGACGGACTGCCTCGCGACGGCGACCTGCGCGCGCTCGTCGTCGCTTCGCGCGCGCTCGCGGCGCCGCAAGCGAGCGCATTCGACGCGATCGCGTTCGGCGAAGCGCTACTCGTCGCGGGCTGGTTCCGCGAGGCGCAGGCGTGGGCGGAGCATCTCGCGGCGAGCGATCTGCGCGCCGCGGGGCGCCTGCACGCGCGGGCGAGCTCGGGCCGCGCGACGATCGACGCCCTCGAGCGGCTGCTGCGCGCCGTCGAGGACGGGCGGCCGTGGCCGAACGCGGACGAGCGTTCCGGCGGCGCGGTCGTCGACGACCTCGACGAGCTGCTCGCGGCGATGGAGCCGGTGTTCGGCGCGCACCGGGCGGCGCTGCGCGCGCTCGGCGACGGCGACGCGAACGGCGGCGGCCACGCGCCCGCGGTCGACGAGCCGGAGGGCTCGCTCGCCGACGTCTCGCCGCGCCTCTCGTACGGTCCCGCGGCCGAAGTCGTGCACCCCGGCCCGCTGTTCTCGCTCGAGGACGAGCGGCGCGGCGCGGGTGTGGCGGGCGAGCCGGTGCCGGGCGTCGCGCGCGAGCTGGCCGCGCTCGGCCGTTTCGGCGTGTTCGGCGAGGCGATCGGCACCGGCGGGCCGGACGGGACGGTGCTGCGCCGGCTGTGGTACGAGGAGCGCGCGGGTGAGCACCTCGGCGTCCCTTGGTGGGGCAGCGCCGTGTGGTGCGAGGGCTACGACGTGCCGAGCCGTCCGGTGCGCCACGGCGCGGTGTTGTCGGGGGCGGCGGTGCACGCGGGCTACTGGATCGACGTCGACGTCGTGCGCTCGGAGTGGCGCCGCTGGCACGCGCTCGAGCTCGCGTTCGTCCGCGCGGGCGACGCCGAGCGGGCCGAGCGCGCGGTGTCGGTGCGGCCGCTGCCGCTCGCGGGCATCGTGGAGCCGGTGGGCGAGGGAGCCGGTCGCGCGCGGCTCGTCCCGCTGCTCGGCGAGGCGAACCGCGTGCGTCTCGCGCTCCTCTTGGAACGCCTGCGCGCGCGGCCGCGCGGCGACGCGTCCGCCGTGACGTCGGCCGAGCCGCTCGTGTCGCTCGACGAGCTGCTCGAAGGCGTCGCGGCGCACGAGGAGGGGCACCTGTGCGATCGCACGCGCTTCCTCCCGCTCGCTCGCAACTGGCTCGAGATCCTGGTGCTGCTCGCGCGCGAGGGCTTCTCGGCGCGCGCGATCGGCCGCCGCCTCGAGTACCGCGCACAGGTGACGGCGCTGTGCGTCGTCCCCGACCCGCGCACGGTGCTCGCCGAGACGCTCTCGCTCGCCGAGGCGCGCGAGATCGCCGTGCTGCCGCACGCCGAGGCGTACGCGACGCTGGTCCGCGACCTGCTCGTCGAGCTCGACCGCCGTCTCACCGAGGAGCCCGAGCGCTGGCCCGCGCTCGATCCCCGCGCGTACCTCGCGCACCAGCTCCACCGGCTCGCGCCCCAAGAGGTGCGCGCGCTCGCCCTCGCGCTCGCCGAGCGTGAGGGCCTGGTCGCGCCGTGACGTCGGCGCGCGTGACGTCGGCGCGCCGTGAGGTCGGCGCCGAGCGCGTCACGCGCCGTAGGCTTCGAGGAGCTGCTCGACGAGACGCCGCGTCACGACGCCCTTGCCCGGGCTCCCCATCAGGTCGTCGAGCAGGCCGGTCCACTCGACGAGCACGCTGCCGAACGGCGCGCCGGGGCCCTGGTCATGGGCGCGTAGGTACGCGTCGCTGAAGCCGAGCAGGTGGCCGAGCTCGTGCGCGAGCGTGCGCGGCGCGACGGGATCGGGGCCGAGGAAGATCGCGCGCCCGACGAACGCGTGGGTGCTGTCGCCGCCGCTCGTGAGCACGAGCGCCTGCTCGGGAAAGCGCGCGAGGTGCTCGCGCTCGTCGATCGGCGTGCCGAGCGCCGGCACGCCGTCGGGGTAGAGCGCGGCGGCGTCGACGCGCTCGAGCTCGAGCTCGAGGCGCAGCTCGAGCGCGCGCGCCGCCTCGCTCTGGTTCCACGCCTCGTCGACGCCCTCGACGAACCGCGCGAGGAACGCGTCGTCGTCGATGTCGGTGACGATCGGGACGCGCAGCACGCGCGCGCCGTCGGCGGAGGTCTCGAGCCGCAGGCCCGGCGTCGCGCGGAACGGGGCGACGCGCTCGCGGATCTCGCGGTAGAGGTCCTCGATGCGCGCGACCGAGCCGGCGGCGCGGCGCAGTCGGTCCCACTCACGCACGAGCGCGAGCGTCTCGTTGCGGTGCGCGAAGGCGTCGGGCGCGTCGGCGACGGCGCGCTGCCAGAACGCGTGGTAGGAGATGTGCTCCTCGAAGTTGTGCAGGCGCGCGCGCAGCGCGAGGAAGCGCTCGACGCGCTCGGCGAGCGGCGCGTCGGGCTCGGCTTCGCAGCGCCGCGCGAGCAGGGCGGCGTCGCGCACCTCCGACGCGAACGTCGTGCTGAGCGTCTCGAGCGAGTAGACGCTCGCGGTCGGCAGCACGGTGCACGTCTCGGCGTCCTCGAGCAACGGCGGGAGGATGCCGTAGCCGCGCGGCCGCGGTCGCGGCGGCTCGGGCGAGAGACTGGCGACGAGGTCGGGCTGCTCGACGCGGGCGCGCTCGAGCAGCGCGGAGTGGACGTGCTCGAGATCGGCGGCGAAGCGGTCGCGCTCCTCGCGGATCCAGTCGAGCACCGTCTCCCAGCGCGGCGGAGCGGGCGGCGGCGCGTCGTCGCCCGCGGCACCGGCGACCGGCGCGAGGGCGGCGAGCGCGGCGAGCAGGACGCCCGCCGCGAGGGCGGCGCCAAATCGCCATTTGGCGGCCCGGGGAGCGCGGCGGCTTGTCATCCTGAGAACGGTACCACCCTCCCGGTACGGAGCCAGCAACGGCGGCATCGGCCCTCGCGAGATGCCGGCGGCGCGGGACCGTTGCGGGACGGAGTGCGTGTCCCGACGCTCGCCGACCGACCGATCCGTCGGCTCGGCGGAGCGCCACGCTGCTCGTTCGTCGGCCCGCTCGAGCACCTCGTTCGTCCCCATGAGCCTCTCCTCGTCTCCTCGCGTCGCTCTTCTCACCGCGCTCGCCGCGCTCGCCGCGCTCGCCCTGCTCGCGTCCCCCGCGGCTCCGTCCGCGGGCGGTGGCGGGGGCTCGAGCGCGCCGACGCTGCTCCAGTACCAGGCGCGCATGCTCGATTCCCAGGGCGCCCCGGTCGACGGCGCAGGCATCCAGCTCGCGTTCCGGATCTACGACGACCCGCTCGGCGGCCTCGTGCTCTTCGAGGAGTTGAAGACGCGCGACGTGAGCGGCGGTTTCGTGAGCACGCTGATCGGCGACACGACGCCGCTCCCCGCGAGCCTGTTCGAGACGAACGAGGAGCTCTGGCTCGGCATCCAGGTCGGCACGGACAGCGAGGCGGTCCCGCGCCACCGTCTGGTCAGCGTCGCCTTCGCGCTGCGTGCGACGAGCGCGCGCAACGCGGACGACGTGCTCGACAAGCACATCCACCCGGCCAGCGTCACGGTCAACGGCATCCCCGTCATCGACGCCAACGGCCAATGGGTCGGCGATCCGACCGGCCTCGCCGGCCCCGCCGGCCCGACCGGCCCCGCGGGAGGAACCGGTCCCGCCGGCGCCACCGGCCCCGCGGGCACGACGGGCCCCGCCGGGACGACGGGACCTGCGGGCACGACGGGACCCGCGGGCGCGACGGGCGCCGATGGCGCGGCCGGCCCGACCGGCGCGGCGGGCGCGACCGGCCCGCAAGGATCCGCCGGAACCACGGGCCCGACCGGCTCGCAAGGCGCCGCCGGTCCGACGGGTCCGGCCGGAGCCGACGGAGCTCTTGGCGCGACCGGCCCGCAGGGCCCCGCCGGCACGACGGGACCAGCGGGCACGACGGGCGCTGATGGCGCAGCTGGCCCGACCGGCGCGGCGGGCGCGCCGGGCGCGACCGGTCCGCCAGGATCCGCCGGAACCACGGGCCCGACCGGCTCGCAAGGCGCCGCCGGTCCGACGGGCCCGGCCGGAGCCGACGGAGCTCTTGGCGCGACCGGTCCGCAGGGCCCCGCCGGCACGACGGGACCAGCGGGATCGACGGGCGCTGATGGCGCGGCCGGCCCGACCGGCGCGGCGGGCGCGGCGGGCGCGACCGGTCCGCAAGGATCCGCCGGAACCACGGGCCCGACCGGCTCGCAAGGCGCCGCCGGGCCGACGGGTCCGGCCGGAGCCGACGGTGCGCAGGGCGCGACGGGCCCACAGGGCTCCGACGGCGCGACGGGACCAGCGGGATCGACGGGCGCTGATGGCGCGGCTGGCCCAACCGGTCCTGCCGGGGTCGAAGGAGCGACGGGACCCGAGGGGCCCGCCGGCCCGACGGGCGAGCAGGGCGCCGCTGGAACTACGGGACCGGCCGGCGCGACCGGATCTTCTGGCGCGACGGGAGCGGCTGGCCCCACGGGTCCGACGGGCACCGAGGGCACCGATGGAGCGACAGGACCGCAAGGCTCCACGGGTCCGAGCGGCCCCGGCGGCGCGACCGGGCCTGCGGGTGCGACGGGCGCCACCGGATTGGCCGGTACGCCCGGAACTCCGGGAGCCACCGGTCCGGCGGGCACGGATGGCTCGGCGGGACCCACGGGCCCGCAAGGACCCGCTGGACCGACCGGACCGTCCGGGGGCGCTACCGGCCCCACCGGTCCGCAAGGCACGACGGGCCCGGTCGGCGCAACGGGCCCCGCGGGCGATCAAGGCCCGGCGGGATCGACCGGTCCGGCCGGCGCCACCGGAGCGAACGGCGCCGCGGGTGCGACCGGCCCCACGGGCGCCAACGGCGCGAACGGGGCCACCGGACCGGCGGGTGCGAACGGTGCGACCGGACCGGCGGGTGCGACTGGTGCGGCAGGGGCCGCGGGTGCGACCGGCGCGGCCGGAGCGGCCGGATCCACGGGGCCGTCGGGACCCGCGGGGCCGGCCGGGCCGACGGGGCCCAACGTCGTCGATCTCACGACGACGATCGCGGACGGGGTCGTGCTCGCTCGGCACCTCGCGAACCCGCTCCAGAGCCAGGTGCCCGGCTCGAGCGGGCACGCGCTGATGGGCGAGAACGAGTTCGGCGACGCGAGCGGCACGCTCGGGTTCGCCGGCGTCGCGGGCAACGGGGGCTCGGGCTTGCGCGGGCGCGCCGAGTGGTTCCTCGACTACGGCGTCCACGCGATCCACACCACCGGTGCGACCGCGCTCCACGCCGAGGGCAACCTCACGGTCACCGGCTCGAAGAACTTCGTGCAGCCGCACCCGACCGATGCGGGGCTCGAGATCGTGTTCGCCGCGCTCGAGGGCGACGAGAACCGGACGTACTGCGTCGGCTCGACGCGGCTCGCCGGCGGACGGGCCGAGCTCGCGTTGCCCGAGAGCTGGCGGCTCACGACGCGCGAGGACGGCATCTCCGTGCACCTGACCGCGCGCGGGCCCGCGCTCGTGTGGGTCGAGTCGCAGTCGCGCGAGCGCATCGTCGTGCGCGGGACCGCCGACGTCGAGCTCGACTTCTTCGTCACCGGCGTGCGGCGCGGCTTCGCCGACGCGCAGCCGATCCGCGCGAACCGGCACCTGCGGCCGCACTACCGCGACGTGCCGTACATGAGCGGGCGCACCGCCGAGTACCTCCAGATCCTGGTCGACAACGGCACGCTGCACCCCGACGGGACGCCGAACGAGGAGACCGCGCGCCGGCTCGGCTGGACCCTGCGCGACGCGCCCGCCGCTCCCGATCCGAGCCGACCGAAGCGGGAGTGACCGCAGCGGGAGTGAAGGTCTGGACGCAGGCGCGCGCAGGCCCGACCATGCGGCACGCGCCGGACCGACGCGGCCTTTCGATCCTCGGCTTCGAGGGGACCGGCGTTCCGCCGGTCGCGCTTTCGCATCAGCTCGTTCCTAGCCTCCGGCCGTCGATTCGCGAGGAATCGACCCTGACCGGAGATGTCGCGGCCAAGGAGAGCGCTACGCGGTCCGGCGCGCCTGTGCTCGCATGAGCCTCTTCGAGTCGATCCGTCGTTTGCTGTTCGGCGAGCGCGACGGCGTGCGCCGCGCCGACCGCGACGTGGAGCGTCGGCGCGACGGGCGCGAGCGAGCCGGTGAGCGCGCACCGCGGGCCGCCGCGTCCGCCGGCGACCGCGCGCGCGTCGCCGCGCTCGGCCTGCCGCCGCTCGACGACGTCGCCGCGCTCGCCGCCGCGCTCGAGCTCGAAGCCGGCCGCCTGCGCTGGCTCGTCGACGCGCGCCGCCTCGCGGCCGAGCGCGACCCGCACTACCGGCTGACGGTCTGGATCAAGCGCGATGGGCGCTATCGCGTCGTCCTCGCGCCGCGCCCCGCGCTCAAGCGCACGCAACGCTGGATCCTGCGCAACGTGCTGGACCGTCTCACGGTCGAGCCGAGCGCGCACGGCTTCGTCCGCGGCCGTTCGATCTTCACGAACGCCGCGCCGCACGTCGGCCGCGCCGTCGTGCTGCGCGTGGACGTGCGCGACTTCTTCCACCGCTTCAGCTACCGGCACGTGCTCGGTCTGTTCCGCTCCGTCGGCTACTCCAGCGAGGTCGCGAGCGCGCTCGCGTTCCTGTGCACCGCGCCCGTGCGCGAGATGCACGGCGCGTTCCTCGCGAGCGGCGAGCTCGACCCGCGCCGGCTGCGCGCCGCGATCGCGCACGGGCCGCGCGGCGGGCTGCACCCGATCCTCCCGCAGGGCGCGCCGACGAGCCCCGCGCTCGCGAACCTCTTGTGCCGCCGCCTCGACCGCCGCCTCGCCGGATTGGCGCACGCGTTCGGAGCGAGCTACACGCGCTACGCCGACGACCTGACGTTCTCGGGCGACGCGGCCTTCCGGCGCGACGTGCGCCGCTTCGTCCCGCTCCTGCGGCAGATCCTGCGCGAGGAGCGGCTGCCTCCGGCGCCCGGCAAGCTCGCGTTCGCCCGCAAGGGCGCCCGCCAGCGCGTCACCGGCCTCGTCGTCAACCGCCGGATCAACGTGCCGCGGGACGACGTCCGGCGCCTGCGGGCGATCGTGCACAACTGCGTGACGCGCGGCCCGGCCGGCGAGAATCGCGCCGGCGCGCCGGACTTCCGCGCGCACCTGCGGGGGCGGATCGAGCACGTGCGCGCGGCGCACGCCGAGCACGGTGCGCGGCTGCTCGCGGAATTCGAGCGGATCGAGTGGTGAGCGCGCGGGCGCTCGGTCAGACTCGCCGGCCCATGACCGACCGCATCTCGCTCGAGATCGACCTGGGCGACGCGCCGCGCGGGCGCGTCCTCGTCCTGCCCGTCACCGCCGACGACTTGCGCGCGGTGCGCTCCGGCTCCGGCGGCGCGCTGCCCGATACGGCGCGCGAGCACGTGCGCGCGCTGACCGAGGTCGGTCGCTTCGCCGCGCGGCCGAACGAGGACCTCGCGGTGCCGGATGGCGCGGGCGGCAGCGTCGTGCTCGTCGGCCGCGGGCCGCGGGCGAGCACCGACTCGATGCGCTCGGCCGCCGCGCGTGCGACCGCGCTCGTCGCCGACGGCGTGCCGTGGTCGCTCGCGTTCGTCGCGCCGCCGTCGCCGAGCGAGCTGCGCGCCGCGATCGAAGGCCTCTGCCTGGGCCCATATCGCTTCGGGCAGCGCAAGGCGCCCGCAACCGGGCCGCGGCCCGGCGCGTGCACCGTGCTCGCCGGCCGCGCAGCCGACGCCGCGCTCGTGCGCCGCACGCGCGCGGTCTGCGAGGCGGTGCTCCTGACGCGCGACCTCGTCAACATGCCGGCGTGCGACCAGGGACCGGCCGAGCTCGCCGACGCCGCGGTCGAGGTCGCACAGCGGCACGGCATGAAGGCGCGGGTCTGGCGCGTCGACGAGCTGCGCGAGCAGGGCTTCGGCCTGATCGACGCCGTCGGGCGCGGGAGCAACCGCACCCCGACGATGGCGGTGATCGAGCACCGGCTCGAAGGGCGCTCGCCGGCGCTCGCGCTCGTCGGCAAGGGCGTCGTGTTCGACAGCGGCGGGCTGGGGATCAAGCCGGCGGGCTCGATGCAGCTCATGCGCAAGGACATGGGCGGCGCGGGCACCGTGATCGGCGTGCTCGACGCGATCGGCCGCACGGGGATCGACCTACCGCTCGTCGCGGTGCTGCCGTCGGCGGAGAACGCGATCGGGCCCGACGCGTTCCGGCCCGGCGACGTGCTGCGCTCGCGCGACGGCCTGACGGTCGAGATCGGGCACACCGACGCGGAGGGGCGGCTCCTGCTCGCGGACGCGCTCGCGCACGCGCGCGAGCTCGGAGCGGCGCGGCTGCTCGACGTCGCGACGCTGACCGGCGCGGCGCGCGTCGCGCTGGGGCCGAACGTCCCGGCGCTCTTCGGCACGGACGAGGACCTCGTCGCGCGTCTCCTCGAGCGCTCCGCGACGAACGACGAGCCTGCGTGGCGCCTGCCGCTCGTCGACGCCTACGAGGAGATGATCGACTCGCCGTGGGCGGACGTGAACAACTCGTCGTCGGACCGGCGCGGCGGAGCGATCACCGCGGCGCTCTTCCTGCGGCGCTTCACCGGCGACACGCCGTGGGCGCACGTCGACCTGTACGCGTGGGAGGACAAGGACCGGCCCGGCTTCGCGAAGGGCGCGAACGGGATGATGGTGCGCACGCTCACCGACGTCGTCGCCGACCTCGCCGGTTGACGCGCGGCTGCTCAGCGCCGCGCCGGCTGGCTCGCGAGCACGGCGTCGATCGCGCCGAGCAGCTCTTCGAGCCCGTCCTCGTCGTGGTCGCCCATGTGGCCGATGCGGAACGTCGCGCCCTTGAGCGGCCCGTAGCCGTTCGAGATGCGCAGGCCGCGCTCGACCAGGCCCGCGATCAGCAGCTCGACGTCGATCGAGCCCGAGCGCAGGCACGCGACGGTGGGGGAGCGCAGGCCCTCGCGGGGGAACGGCTCCAGAGCGCGGGACTGCGCCCATTGGAGCGTGCGGTCGCGCATCCGCTCGTGCTTCTCGTAGCGCGCCTGCCACGCGTCGCGGCCCGAGCGCTTCGCGTCCTGCGCGCGCAGCGTCGCGCCGGCGGTGATGTCCTCGAGCTGGTTCGCGAGCGCGCGGTAGAGCGGGATGCACGGCGTCGCGGGCGTCTTGCGCGCCTCGTGCCCCTCGAGGAGGCGCACGGGGTCGAGGAACCAGCCGCGGTTCGGCCGCTCGCGCGCGCGCTCGACGTAGCGGGCCGACGCGCAGAACACCGTCAGGCCCGGCGGGAGCGCGAGCGCCTTCTGGACGCCCGCGAGCATCAAGTCGGCGCCGTTCGCGTCGAAGTCGACCGGCGCGCCCGCGAGCAGGCTGACCACGTCGACGAGCAGGAGCGTCTCCGGGTTCGTCGCGTCGCGCGCCGCGGCGAGCGGCCCGATCGGGGTGCACACGCCGGTGGACGTCTCGTTCGCGACGACGGTCACGGCGTCGAACGGGCCTTGCTCGGCGAGCACCCGGTGCAGCTCCTGCGGCGTGACCGTGGCGCCCCAATCGACGTCGAGCGCGACCGCGTCCTTGCCGAGCAGGCGCGCCATCTCGTGCCAGCGCTTCGAGAACGCGCCGTTGACGACGCCGAGGATGCGCGCGCCGCAGCCGAGCAGCGCGCCCTCCATCACGCCGCTCGCGCTCGTCGACGCGACGGCGCAACGCGCGCTGCTGCCCGGCGCCAGGCCGAATGCGTGGGGCAGGTGCGGATCGATGCGCGCGATCAGCTCGCGCATCTCGGGCGCGCGGTGACCGATCATCGGCTCCGCGCACGCGGCGAGGATCGCGGGGCGGACTTCGGTGGGACCGGGGATCCAGAGCTTGGTCGTCATCGGCGCGCTCGGTCGAGCCAGGGGCGGGCGGCGTCGAGCAGGGTAGCGTGTCGGGGATCGGACGCGAGCCGCTCGATCTCGTTCGGCGCGAGGAGGAGCGGGACGAGCGCGGCGAGGTCGGGCGCGTCGCACGAGACGCTCGCCGCGGCGTGCACCGCCGCGCGGCGCACGACGCCGCCGAACGCGACGAAGCGCGCGACGCGGTCCGCCGCCTCGAGGTCGGTCGCGCCGTCGCCGACGAGCGCGATCCGCTCGAGCCGCTCCTCGCGCGCGAGCGCCGCGACGACGTCGCGCTTGCCGAGCGAGCGCGCGAGCGGCGAGCGCTCGTCGTAGCCCGTGTAGCGGCCGCGCTCGTCGTGGCGCAGCGCGACCGCGTGGACGTCCCGGTCGCGCACGCCCAGCGTCGCGGCGAGCGCCTCGACCGCCTGGCGCACGCCGCCCGAGACGATCGCGACGCGCTTCTGGGCAGCCGCGAGCGCGGCGACGAGCTCGGCGGCGTGGGGGAGCGCGGTCTCGACGTAGCGCCGGCCCACGCTCTCGACCTCCGCGCGCGTCGGACCGATCAGCTCGAGCCGCCGTCCGTAGACCGACTCGAGCGGCACCGAGCCGTCCATCGCGGCGTCGGTGAGCGCGGCGATGCGCGCGCCGGCGCCCGGGCGCAGCGCCGCGAGCTCGTCGATGCCCTCGAGCGACGAGAGGGTCGAGTCGCAGTCGAAGACGACCGCGTCGTAGGGCGGCGGCGAGTCGGCGATCCGCGCGCTCATCCGAGCCGCACGAGCTGGACCTCCTCGATCGGGTCCAGCGCACGCAGCGCCTCGAGGACGTCGGCCGAGGGCACGTCGTACAGAGTCAGGAAGCCGCAGGCGAGGCCGCTGCCGTCGCGCGGGGGCCCGAGCTCGATGCGGCGGATGTTGATTCCGTGCTTGCCGAGCACCGTGCCGAGCTGTCCGACGACGCCGGGGACGTCGCGGTGGCGCGTGATCAGGAGCGGGCCATCGGGCGGCAGGTCGAGGTGCACGTCGTCGATGCGCACGATGCGCGGCTCGCGGCCGAAGACGGTGCCGGTGACGAGGCGCGACGTGCCGCCGGCGCGCGTCGAGGCGCGCACCTTGATCTGGCCGTCGCGGTACCACGGCTCGTCGTCGATCCCCTCGAGCAAGCGCAGGCCCCGCTCGCGCGCGACGCCCTCGGCGTTGACGAAGTTGACGGTCTCCGCGCCGACGCCGTGGCGCAAGATGCCCGCCAGCAGCGCGCGACGCAGGTGGCCCGCGTCGTGGCGCGCGACCTCGCCGGCGACGGTGAGCTCGAGCTTGCGGATCGGGCCGGCGATGCGCTGGGCGAGGAAGCTGCCGATGCGCTCGGCGAGCACGAGGAACGGGCCGAGGATCGCGAGCTCCTGGCGCGAGAGCGGCGGAGCGTTGACCGCATTCTGCGCGACGCCCTCGAGCAGGAAGTCGGCGATCTGCTTGGCGATGTCGGCCGCGACCTTGTGCTGCGCCTCGTGCGACGAAGCGCCCAGGTGCGGCGTCACGATGACGTCGTCGCGGCGCAGCAGCGGATGGTCCGCCGGCGGCGGCTCTTTCTCGAGCACGTCGAACGCCGCGCCCGCGAGCCGGCCCTCGACGAGGGCGTCGAGCACAGCTTCCTCGTCGACGACGCCGCCGCGCGACGCGTTGATCAGCCGCGCGCCGGGCTTCATCTTCATCGTCGCCTCCCACGAGATCAGGTTGCGCGTCGCGTCGGTCAGCGGCACGTGCAGCGAGACGAAGTCCGAGCGCGCCAGCAGCTCGTCGAACGTCACGAGGACCACGCCGGCGATCGAAACGTCCGCGCCCGGCTCGAGGTAGGGGTCGTACGCGACGACGTCCATGTGCAGGCCGCGCGCGCGGTCGGCGAGCAGCCGGCCGATGCGTCCCAGCCCCACGATGCCGAGCGTCTTGCCCGTGAGCTCCGTGCCGAGCAGCCCCTTCTTCTTCCACTGCCCCGCGCGCACGCTGCGGTCCGCGAGCGGGATGTGCCGCGCGAGCGAGACGAGCAGCGCGAGCGCGTGCTCCGCCGTCGTCGTCGCGTTCCCCGCGGGGGTGTTCATCACGACGATGCCGCGCTCGGTCGCCGCGTCGCAGTCGACGTTGTCGACGCCGATGCCGGCGCGCCCGACGACCTTCAGCCGCGCCGCCGCCTCGAGAACGCGTCGCGTGACGCGCGTGCCCGAGCGCACGACGAGCGCGTCGTACGCGCCGATGCGCTGCGCGAGCGCATCCTCGTCGAGCCCGACGGCGACGTCGGGCTCGAGCCCGCGCGCGCGGAACGTCTCGAGCGCGATCGCGTCGAGCGGATCGCTGATCAGGATGCGCGGCGCGCCCGCGCTCGCGTCGCCGGTCTCCGGCGCGCTGCGGGTGCCTGGCGCGTTCAAGGGCGCTCGTTCCTCGTCGTTCCCCAAAGTTCCTCGACGTTGCTCGACGTTCTTCGACGTTGCTCGACGTTGCTCACCAAACAGTGCGAGCGAGAGCGGGGGAGCGTCAGGGCGCGAGAGCGGCGCGCACGAGCAGCTCGAGATCGGTGGGATCGACGCGTTGCGCCGCCGCCTCCACGCTGCGGCGCGCATCCTTCTCGTTGAAGCCGATCGAGACGAGCGCGACGAACGCGTCCTCCACGTTGCGCGCCGCGTCGGCCGCGCGCGGGACGAGCACGTCGTCCGCCGCCCGCGCTACCGTTCCGACCAGCGCCGTCGCCTGGTCCCGCAGGTCGAGCACGATCTGCTCGGCGGTCTTCTTGCCGACGCCCTTGACGCGCTGGAGCGACTTCGTGTCGCCCTCGGCGACCGCGCGCAACAGGTCCGCGCGCGGCAGCCCCGACAGGATGCCGAGCGCCATCGCGGGGCCGACGCCGCGCACGCGCAACAGCAGCCGGAACACGTCGCGCGTCGCGCGGTCGGGGGAGCCGTAGAGCTGGTGCGCGTCTTCGCGCACGACGAAGTGCGTCCAGATGCGCGCGCTCTTGCCGGCATCGGGGAGCGCGCTGCCGAGCGGCACGGCGATGTCGTAGCCGATGCCGGCGACCTCGAGGATCAGCCGCGCGGCGCCGCGCTCGACGACGCGCCCCTCGAGGTACTCGTACAAGCAGGACCTGCTCGCGCCTACTTCTTGTCGCCGCGCAGGGTCAGGCCGAGCTCGGCGAGCTTGTTCTTGAGCTCCTGCAGCGACGTGACGCCGAAGTTGGGCATCCCGAGCAGCTCGTCGGACGAGTGCTTGAGGATGTCGCCGACGGTCAGGCAGCCCAGCGCCTCGACCGTGCGGCGGGCGCGGATCGAGAGCTGCAGCTCCGTGATCGGGTGGTTGAGCGTGTCGTCCTGCTCGCCGCCGGCGCGCGCACGGTGCGCGGCCGACTCGACGCTGGCGACGGCCTCGTCGCGCGGCATGCCGAGGCGCAGGCCCTTGCTGTGCAGGATCTCCTTGATCTCGTTCAGCGACGTCTCGCCGAAGTTCTTGTAGGAGAGCAGCTCCTGCTCCGTGCGGCACACGAGGTCGCCGAGCGTCGTGATGTTCATCTTGTTGAGGCAGTTGCGCGCCCGCACCGACAGCTCGAAGTCGGTGATCGGGATGCGGAGGATCTGGTTGAGGCGATCCTCCTTCCGCTCCTGGTCCTCGTCGTAGTACATGTCGATCGCCTGCTTCGCGTCCTCGAGGTACAGGCGCGCGCGCTTGTTCCTCGGGAAGCTGCGAACGACCGTCTCGTAGCAGGCGGCCGCGTCCTGGTCGCGCCCGGCGTCCTCGTAGAGCACGCCGAGGTTGATCAGCACGTTCGCGTCGATCGGGCGGTACTGGCAGAGCTGCTCGTACAGATCGAGCGCGAGGTCGTCGAGCCCGCTGCGCTCGGCGAGGTGGGCCGCGCGGAACACCGCCGTGCGCATCGACGGGTCGCGCTCCTTCGCGGCGACGTACGCGTTGATCGCGGCCTCGGGGTCGCGCTCGAGCTCGGCGAGACGGCCGCGCACGTAGCTCTGTTCGGCCGTGTCGGCGAACGAGGCGGGCGCGTTGTCGATGCCCTGGACGAGCGAATCGAGCGCCGTGTCCCAGTCGTCCGCCGCGAGGGCCGCCTCGGCGCGCGCCTCGAGCATGCCCGCGCGCGGCGACGGCTCGTCGGGGTACGCCTCGGAGAGCTCGGTCAAGATCGGCGCCGCCTCCGCATAGCGGTGCAGCGCCATGAGCGCCTTGGCGCGCGTGTACGCGGCGACCGCATCCTTGGGGTGCGCGGCGAGCACGTCGATCGCCTCGACGTGCCGGCCGAGCATCCACAGCCCCAAGCCTTTGCGGCGGCCTTCCTCGCCGCTCGGCGGCAGGCCGTCGACGAGCGCTTGGAAGCTGCGCAGGCGCTCTGCGCTCGAGTAGATCTCGGCGCGAGCGTCGTCGAGCTGCGAGAAGCTGGGCCTCTCGCTGGACATCAGGTCGAAGCGAGCGCGCGGCTCGGCGGTCGCGGTCGGAGCGTCGGGTTCCGCGGGGGTCATCGTCTCGCTGCCCTCGGTTCGGGGGTGCGTTCTGGGGTGGCGCGCACGCGAACTACCGTTCGGCGGCGCGGTTCGGGGGCGCGGTTCGGGGCGCGGAGCGCGCTCGGCCCGAACGAGGGCGAACAATCTAGATCCGCGGACGGGCCCGGTCAATGGACGCGGACGCGCTCGGATTCCCCCCTCGAAGCTTCTTCGGGCGCCCCGCGGTCGGAAGAATGGGCCGCGGAGGGGCAGCACTTGGATCGATTCGACATCGAGGGGGGCGCGCGCCTCGCCGGCACCGTCCGGACCGCCGGCGCGAAGAACGCCGTCCTACCGTGCTTGGCGTCGGCGCTGCTGACGTCCGAGCCGCTGCGCCTCGAGAATCCGCCCGACCTGGCGGACGTGCGCACGATGGGGGAGCTCCTGGCGGATCTGGGGGTGACGATCGAGCGCGAGCCGGGGGGGGCGATCGAGCTGCGCGCGGCGCAGGAGCCGTCGCCGGTCGCGCCCTGGGAGCACGTGCGCAAGATGCGCGCATCGGTGTGCGTGCTCGGGCCGCTCCTGGCGCGCTGCGGCCGAGCGCGCGTCAGCCTGCCCGGAGGCTGCGTCTTCGGGGTGCGGCCGATCGACGTCCACCTCAAGGCGCTCGAGGCCCTGGGCGCGCGCATCCGCATCGAGCACGGCTACGTCGAGGCCGAGGCGCCGCCCGGCGGCCTGCGGGGGGCCGAGATGTTCCTCGGCACCGCCTTCGGCTCCTCCGTGACCGGGACGATCAACGCGATGATGGCGGCGACCCTCGCCCGCGGCACGACCCTGATCCAGGGCGCCGCGTGCGAGCCCGAGGTCGTGGACGTCGGCCGCTGCCTGATCGCGATGGGGGCGAAGATCGAGGGGCTCGGCTCGCCGCGGATCCGCATCGAGGGCGTCACCTCGCTCGGCGGCGCGGTGCACACGGTCCTGCCCGATCGGATCGAGGCGGGCACGTTCGTCCTCGCGGGCGCGCTCACCGGCGGCCGCGTGCGCGTCGAGGACTGCCGGCCCGAGGACCTCGCGGCGCTGCTCGACCGCCTGCGCGAGGCGGCGCTGCCGTTCGAGCGCGGCGACGATTGGATCGAGACGCAGGAGCACGACGAGCGCCCGCGCCCGACCGACGTCACGACCCAGCCGCACCCCGGCTTCCCGACCGATCTCCAGGCGCAATGGATGGCGCTGATGACGCTCGCCGACGGCTTCAGCATCATCACCGAGCGCATCTACCCCGACCGCTACATGCACCTCGCGGAGCTGCTCCGCATGGGCGCGCGCATCCGTCGCCAGGGCACGAGCGCGGTGATCCAGGGCGTGACCAGCCTCTCGGGCGCGCCGGTCACCGCGTCCGACCTGCGCGCCTCGGCCGCGCTCGTGCTCGCCGGTCTCGTCGCGCGCGGCCCGAGCGAGGTGCACCGCGTCTACCACATCGACCGCGGGTACGAGCGCATCGAGGAGCGGCTCGGCGCGCTCGGGGCGCGCATCCGTCGGGTGCACGAGACGTAGGCTCGCGGACCCGCCGAATCCGCGTCCCGGACGAAGCGTACGGACGAAGCGTTACTCGCTCAGCGTCACGCGCCGGCGCAGGACGCCCGCGATCTCGGCCTCCGCGCCCATGTCCATGCCCGCGCCGTTCATGTCGACGTAGACGTCGCTGACGACCTCGAGCGCGAGGTCGGTGTCGAAGCTCATCGAGCGCATGTGGCCGGCGGCGAGGTCCCACGCGAGCTCGCCCGTCAGCTCCATCGCGACGTCGACGAGGAACGTCAGGTCGAGCTCGCCTTCGGGCAGCTCGCCCTGCGCGGCGTCCAGGATCGCGCTGGAGAGGTCGTGCTCGCCCTCGAAGTCCGCGCGGATCTCGATGATCCCGACGTCCCCGCCGTCGCGCCGGCCGACGTAGGTGCACAGGACCGTCGCTTCGGCGAACAGGTCGTTCAGCTTGGTGAGCACGTCGGAGGAGATCTGGCCCTCGCTCTCCTCGACGCCGCGCTCGATCGCCTTCGCCAGGTCGAGGCCCGGCAGCACGAGCGAGGAGAGGTCCTTCCACGAGACGCGCCACGTGTCGCCCTCGGAGACGGCGCGGCCCGGCAGCAGCGCGCGCAGGTCGAGGTCCTCGCCGAGCATCGCGAGCTCCTCGTCCTCGATCTCGTCCTCGCCCTCGGGCACGCGGTCGTACGCGCCCGCCTCGGCGTTCCAGCGGAAGCGCACCGCCTTGCCCGCGATCTCGTCGACGACGTCCTCGTCCGAGTCGCCGGTGCCGAGCTCGTAGCCGGCGGAGAGCGTCTCGTACGTGCGCACGAGCTCGGTCGGGCGCCCGTCGCCGACGGAGACGTACTCGTCGCTCACCGTCAGCTCGAAGCGGGCCGTGACCGAGGCCTCGTCGAGGTTGACGTCGGACATCAGCTCGGGGTCGATCTCCTCGCCGTCCATGCGCACGACCAGGTCCTCGAGCGCGAGCTCGACCTCGGTGACGAAGGTCTTCGTCAGGACCTTGCCCTCGGCGGGGCGGAACTCGACGCGGTCCTCGGGAGCGATGGAGGCGGCGGCGAGCAGACCTGCTGCGAGCGCGCCGGCGAGGGCGATGCGGTTCTTCATGAGCTGCGTCTCGTGTTCGATGGCGCTGCGGGTCGGTTCGGGGAGGGCGCGGGCCATCGTACGGCGGCTGGAGTGCCCCGCAAGCCGCGCCAGCCGCCTACGCGCGTGGCCGCCGTCCATTTTCGGGCGTCGATCTACCAGAGTGCTACCGGGCGGTCTATCAGGCGGTCCATCGGGCGGCCTATCGGCGGTCTACCCGGGGCCTACCAGCGCCTACCAGGGCACGGGCTCGCCGCGGTGGTCGAGGAACTCCCCGTTGGCGCCCGCCGGCAGCCCGTCGAGCACCGCGAGCAGCCCGCCCGCGCTCTCGCCGACCGCGAGCGGCGCCTGGCTGCCGCCCATGTCGGTGCGCACCCAGCCCGGGTGCAGCACGACGCAGCGGAAGCCCTCGGGCCCCAGCTCGTGCGCGAGGCTGCGGTTGAGCATGTTCAGCGCGGCCTTGCTCGCGCGGTAGCCGTACGCGCCGCCGCTCGTATTGTCGGCGATGCTGCCCATCCGGCTCGTCACGTGCGCGACGAGGCGCGAGCCGCCGCGGCGCAGCGGGCCGAGCAGCGCGCGCGTCACGCGCAGCGGCCCGAGCGCATTGACGCGGAACATGCGCTCGGCCGCGTCGAAGTCGAGCGCCGCGAGCGACTCGCCGTGGCCGCCGATCCCGGCGTTGTTGATCAGCACGTCGACCGCGTCGTCGCCGATCCGCGCGCCGAACGCCGCGATGCTGTCGGGGTCGGCGACGTCGAGCTGCTCGACGCGCACGTCCAGCGCACGCAGCTCGTCCGCGCGCCCGGGCTCGCGCGCCGTCCCGATCACGGGGTTGCCGCGCGCGGCGAGCCGGCGCGCCAGCTCCAGCCCGATCCCGCGATTCGCGCCCGTGACGATCCAGTGTCCGCCCTGGCCGATCGGCGTTCCTTGGTCCATGCTGCTCCGTTCCTGCGCTTCGCCGCCCCTGCCCTAGACAGAAACACAGCGTCCACCAGCCCGGCCCGGCCGTCCAGCCCGGACCACCTGCACGGCTCCACCTGCCCATGTTCGAATCCCTGCGCACGCGCCTCACGTCCGCGTTCTCCGCGTTCGCCGGCCAGAAGGAGCTGACGGAGGAGAACGTCGAGGCCGGGCTGCGCGACGTGCGCGCGGCGCTGCTCGAGGCCGACGTCCACTTCCAGGTCGCCCGCGAGTTCATCGACCGGGTGCGCGAGCGCGTGCTCGGGCAGGAGCGCCTGCGCGGCGTCGACGCGTCGCAGCAGTTCGTGCACGCGTTCCACGAGGAGCTCGTGCAGCTCATGGGTCCCGAGGACGCGCGCCTGGACCTCACGGGGTCGCCGAGCGCGCCCGCGGTGATCCTCATGGCGGGCCTGCAGGGCGCGGGCAAGACGACGACGTGCGCCAAGCTCGCCAAGCGCCTGCGCGACAAGCACGCGAAGCGCCCGCTGCTCGTCGCCGCCGACATCAAGCGGCCGGCGGCGGTGGAGCAGTTGCGCGTGCTCGGACGCAAGCTCGACGTGCCCGTCTTCCACGCGGAGGGCAAGAGCGCGCCCGAGGTCTGCGCCTTGGGCGTCGCGTACGCGCGCCAGAAGGGCTGCGACGTCGTCATCCTCGACACCGCGGGCCGCCTGCACGTCGACGACGAGCTGATGGCGGAGGTCGCGCGCATCGCCGAGGTGACCAAGCCGCGCAACCAGGTGCTCGTCGTCGACGCGATGACCGGCCAGGACGCGGTGCGCTCGGCGAAGGCGTTCCACGAGCGGCTCGCGCTGACCGGCGTGATCCTGACCAAGCTCGACGGCGACGCGCGCGGCGGCGCCGCGGTGAGCCTGCGCTCGGTCACGGGCCGTCCGATCCTGTTCGTCGGCACCGGCGAGAAGATCGAGGACCTTGACCCGTTCCAGGCGGAGCGCCTCGCGGGCCGCATCCTCGGGATGGGCGACGTCGTCGGGCTCGTCGAGGCCGCTCAGGAGCGGATCGACGAGACCGAGGCCCAGGCCGCCGTCGAGAAGATGGTGCTCGGCACCTTCACGCTCGAGGACATGCTCGCCCAGTTCCGGATGATCCAGAAGCTGGGCCCGATGAAGAAGGTGCTCGGGATGATGCCGGGCATGGCCGACGTCGTGGAGAAGATCGACGTCGACGACGGGCACATTCGGCGCCTCGAGGCGCTGTTCCTGTCGATGACGCCGCGCGAGCGGCTCGGGCTCGACGAGCTCGACATGTCGCGCCGCCGGCGCGTCGCGCGCGGAGCGGGCCAGGAGGTGGGCTCGGTCAACGAGCTGCTGAAGTCGCACAAGGCGATGAAGCAGATGATGAAGCAGATGGGGAAGATGGGCCTCGGCGCGCGGATGGGGAGCAAGGCGAAGAAGGCCGCGCTGCGCGACATGTCCCCGTCCGGCGATCTCGCCGCCCCGGGCGCCGGCGGGGGGCTCTTCGGGGGGCTCTTCGGCGGCGGCGGCGGCGGCTTGCCCGGCGGCGCCGATCTGGGGGGGCTGGCCGGCCTGGGCGGCATGCCCGGCGGCGGCCCGCGGCCGCGCGGCGGCTCCGCGACGCGCAAGAGCGGCGGCTCGAAGCGCAAGAAACAGAAGCAGAAGAACAAGAGAAAAGGGCGAGGCAGGCGCTAAGATCTTCGCCCTTCGTCGCCGGGGACGCGCTCGCCCGCTCGCTCGTCCGGCGACGCGTGCAGCCCTTCGATCGCCCGGATTTCCGAGCCCGATTCACGAGCCACTTCCAGAGGCCCGATTCCACAGGCCCCCATTCCAGAGCATGGCCGTCGTCATTCGCATGAAGCGGATCGGGCGCCGCAAGCGCCCCTGCTACCGCATCTCCGTCACCGACTCGCGCGCGCCGCGAGACGGCAAGACCCTCGCCACGCTCGGGCTCTACGACCCGATCGCACCCAAGCCCGAGATGCAGGTGAAGGTCGACGTGGACGCCGCGCGGCAGTGGCTCCAGCAGGGAGCGTTGCCGAGCTTCACCGTCCGCTCGATCTTGCGCCGCGAGGGCGTCTACGAGGGGCTGACCGAGCCCGCGCAGCGCCGCCGCACCGGGCGCTACAAGAAGACGAAGACCAAGACGCGCGAGCATCGCGACGAGCGCAAGCAGCAGGTCGCCGCGCGCAAGTCCGAGCGGCGCACCGTACGCGTCCGTGCCAAGCGCCAAGCGGCCGCCGCCGCGGGCGCCGCCGCCGAATAGGCGCTCCTGCGAACGGCGCCGGCCGGTCGCGCCGGCTCGCGCGCGCTCGTGACACGCCGGCGCGCGCACGCTCGCCGTCGCGCCGCAGCGCCAGGCTCGAAGCGCGTCCGCCACGCCCCACACCCGCCTCCCTCCCGTTGAGCCCGAAGACGAAGTCCGACCCCCTGGCGCCGCTCGCGCTCGTCGAGCCGCGCTGGCCCGCGCCCACGCCGCTCGACGACGCCGACCTGCTGATGCAGGGCTTGATGTGCGTCCTCGTGCGGCGCCTCTCGCAATCCCAGGCCGAGGGCACGATCCGCGCGCTGCGCGCGGGTTACCCCGACTGGAACGAGCCGCGCGTCGCGCAGGTGCAGGAGCTCGCGCCGCTCGTCAAGTCGCGCAGCACCGACGCGCAGCTCCAGGTCGCCGCCGACGTGAAGACGTACCTGCAGGAGATCTACCAGAAGAACCACGGGTTCGACCTGGAGTTCCTGCGCGAGGACCTCGCGACGGCGAGCAAGTTCGTGCAGCAGCTCGAGTTCCTCGGGCTCGCCGGCGGGCACTACGTCCTGTGGCTCGCGAGCGACCGCGCGCTTCCGATCACGACCGGCATCATCCGCGTGCTCGACCGCCTCGGCGTGATGGGGCGCACGGGCGCCCTCAAGAAGGCGCAAGGGGAGCTGACGCAGCTCGTTCCCCAGGAAGACCGCGTGCGCTTCGCCCTCGCGTACGGCGAGATCGTCGAGCGCTGGTGCGATCCGCGCAAGCCGATCTGCTGGGAGTGCGTGCTCGTCGAGATCTGCCCCCACGGGAAGAAGGTCTACAAGGAGTGGGAGGCCCAGCAGAAGCGGCTCGAGGCGCACCGCAAGCGCGACGAGGCGCGCGCCGAGGTGCAGCGCACGAAGGACGAGGCGCGGCGCAAGCGCGACGAGGAGCGCGAGCGCAAGCGGCGCGAGGCCGAGGAGCAGAAGCGCGCGCGCGAGAAGGCGCGGCAGGACCGCGAAGAGCAGCGCAAGCGGGAGCGCGACGAAGCCGAGCGCGAGCGCGCGGCCGCCAGGAAGAAGGCCGACGTCGAGAAGGCCAAGGCCGCCGCCGCGAAGAAGAAGGCGGAGGACAAGAAGGCCGCCGCCGCCAAGAAGTCGAAGACGAAGACGAAGTCCGCGCGGAAGAAGCCGACGACGAAACCGTCCACGACGAAGCGGTCCGCGACGAAGCGGCCCGCGACGAAGCGGCCCGCGACGAAGCGGCCCGCGACGAAGCGGCCCGCGACGAAACGGCCCGCGGCGAAGCCGTCCCCGACGAAGAGGCCGGCGTCCAAGAAGAAGGCGACGAAGAAGCCCGCGCCGAAGTCGTCGACGAAGAGGGGCTCCGCCTCGAAGAAGAAGTCGACGTCCGGCGGCTCCTCGAGCAAGTCGACGAGGAAGCGCCCCGCGACGTCCGGCGGGAGCGCGCGCAAGACGTCCCGCAAGTCGTCCAAGCGCGGGCGCTGAGCCCCGTGGCGGCGCCCGAGCCGATCGTGCTCGCGTCGGCCTCGCCGCGCCGCCGCGCGCTGCTCGCGCAAGCGGGGCTCGCCTTCGAGGTGCTCGCGGCCGACGTCGACGAGACGCTCTTGGAGCCGCTCGACGGGGTCGCGGCGGCGCGCGCGCTCGCCGAGCGCAAGGCGCGCGCGGTCGCCGCGCGGCTCGCGCCGGAGGGCGGAGCGGGGCTGGCGCGCTGGGTGATCGGCTCGGACACCGTCGTCGCGTTGCCGGGGCCCCAGGGCGAGCTGTTGCTCGGCAAGCCGGAGGGCCCCGACGAAGCGCGCGCGATGCTCGGCCGGCTCGCGGCGACGACCCACCGGGTCGTGACCGGCGTGTGCGTGGTCGCGCCCGGCGGCGCGGCGTGCGAGGCGGAGTGCACGGCCGTGACGATGCGCGCGCTCGCGCCCGCCGAGATCGAGGCCTACGTCGCGTCGGGGGAGTGGCGCGACAAAGCCGGGGGGTATGCGATCCAGGAGAGCGCGGACGCGTTCGTCACGCGGCTCGAGGGCGGCGGCTTCGACAACGTCGTCGGGCTGCCGGTCGCGCTCACGCTCGCGCTCCTGCGGCGGCTGGGAGCGCCCGGCGTGCCGCCCGAACCGGGCCGTGCGGCCCGTTGAAGTCGGACGTCGGCGAGGCTATCCTGCTCGGCCTCCAGGTCCGAGGATCCTGCGAGGACGACCATGAAAGACGGCATCCATCCCAAGTACAAGAAGTGCACCGTGACGTGCGGTTGTGGCGCGACGTTCGAGACGCGCGCGACCGTCGACGAGATGCGCGTCGAGATCTGTAGCCAATGCCACCCGTTCTACACGGGCAAGCAGAAGTTCGTGGACGCCGCCGGGCGCGTCGACAAGTTCCGACGCAAGTACGGCCAGCCGGGCGCGGCGAAGCCCGCCGCATCGAAGTAGCGCCGGCATCGGCTCGCTCCGGCCGAGCCGCTCATGCAGTTCTCCACCGCGATCGTCGAGAAGCTGCGCGAGCGCGCGGCGCGCTACCTGGAGCTGAGCGAGCTGGTTTCGCAGCCCGAGCTCGCCGGCAAGCGCGTCGGTGAGCTCGCGCGCGAGATGGGGCTGCTCGAGCGCACCCACGCGCTCGCGCGCAAGCTCGACGTGCTCGTGTCGCGTCGCACGGAGGCCGAGCGCCTTCTCGCGGCCGGCGCGACCGCGGACGCCGAGGATCGCGAGCTCGCCGAGATGGAGCTCGATTCGCTCGACGACGAGGAGCGCGCGCTCGACAAGGCGATCAGGGAGGAGCTCGTTCGCGACACCGATCTCGACCGCCGCAAGGTGATCGTCGAGATCCGCGCGGGGACGGGCGGCGACGAGGCCTCGCTCTTCGCGAGCGATCTCTACCAGATGTACAAGCGCTTCTTCGAGGCGCGGCGCTGGAGGAGCGAGGTGATCGAGATCCATCCGTCGGACGTCGGCGGCGTGCGCGAGATCACGATCGCGGTCGAGGGTGACGACTGCTGGAAGCTGCTGCGCTTCGAGTCGGGCACGCACCGCGTGCAGCGCGTTCCGGCGACCGAGAGCCAGGGCCGCATCCATACGTCGGCGGCGACGGTCGCCGTGCTCCCCGAGGCCGAGGCGGTCGAGGTCGACATCCGCGACGAGGACATCGAGATCGACACGTTCCGCTCGAGCGGACCGGGCGGGCAATCGGTGAACAAGACGAGCTCGGCCGTGCGCATCACGCACGTTCCGACCGGGACGGTCGTCTCGTGCCAGGACGAGAAGTCGCAGCACAAGAACCGCGCGAAGGCGATGCGCGTCCTGCGCGCGCGGCTCTTCGACGCCGAACGCCAGCGCCTGCACGATGAGCGCGCCGCCGCGCGCAAGAGCCAGGTCGGCACCGGCGACCGCTCGGAGCGCATCCGGACGTACAACTACCCCCAGAACCGCGTCAGCGACCACCGGCTCGGCGAGAACTACTCGCTCGAGCAGATCGCGTCCGGCCGGTTCGGCCCGATCCTCGACGCGCTCGCGGAGGTGGACCGGGAGGAGCGCATTCGGCGGCTGTAGCGCGTCCTTGGGCGGCCCCGCGGAGTGAACCCGGCGCCGGGTCGCGCGTTCCGACGGGATCCGCCCGGGCCTTGCGCCGCAACCGCGAACGGCCAGACTGGAACGGCCAGACTGGAACGGCCAGACGGATAGGTTCCCTGACGTGCCCCGGGGCGCGAGACGATCCCCAACCCCCGAACCCATGCCTGACGAGAAGACCCCCTCGCGCGCGCACGAGCTGTCGAAGCTCGAGCCGCTCCCCGACGACGCGCACGAGGAGCTTGCGGAGCTGCCGGACGAGTCGGCGCGCGAGCCCCAGCGTTCCGACCCGGCCCCCCCGGCCGAGCTCGCGGAGCTCGAGCCGCTGCCGGATGGCTCCCGGGCCGCGCCCCTGCGGCGCCAGCGCAAGCAGACGTCGGCGTCGGAGGACGAGGCCGCGTCCGCCGCGGCCGCCGAGGCGCTCGCGGGGCTGCGCGCGAACAGCACGAGCGACCAGGCGCCGCGCATGCTCAAGAAGGCCGCGATGGTGTGCGCCTTCGGCTCCATCCCGCCGTGGCTCGCGACCGACGCGCACATCGGCGTCTTGCTCGGCTCCAAGGCGGTCGTCGCGATCGCGGCGTACCTGTTCCACGTCTGCGTGCTCGCACGCGCGGGCGAGAAGGTCGACAAGACGTTCAAGAACCTCACCGACAAAGCGTTCGTCGACGTGTCGAAGCGGCCGAGGAACTTCGGCGAGAGCCTGCTGCAGCACGTGCCGACCCCGCTGCACGTCATCGCGTGGGTGTTCCTCGTCCTCGGCCTCGGGATCCTGTTCCTCGATCCCTCCACGCTCGGCAAGAGCCTCGCCGAGGTCGGCATGCTCGCGTGGGCGGCCGCGACGTTCGTCCACATCGACTCGTACGAGCGCGGCGGCAAGTTCAACCCGATCTTCCCGCTCATGTTCCTCGGCCACGCGGTCGCGGGCGTGCTCGCGTTCGGCACGCAGATCCAGGTCGAGAAGAACCTGCTCGCGATGGCCGGCTCGGTCGTCGTCGCCGTCGGCGGCGTCATGGCGATCTCGACGATGTTCATCGCGATGAAGCAGGCGAAGGTCGAGGGCGACCTGAAGAAGCGCGCCGCGTCCGAAGCGCGCAAGGCGGCTCGCAAGCGCCGCGACGCGTGACGGCGGGCGCGAAGCGCCCGCTGCCGCGCACGGCCGGCGAGATGCTCGCGCTGGCGCGCGAGTACCTCGCTGCGAAGAAGCCCGACGAGGCGCGGCTGGAGGCCGAGCTGCTCGTCGCGCACGCGCTCGGCCTCGACCGCCTCGGGCTGTTCCTCGCGTTCGAGCGGCCCGTCGAGGCGAGCGAGATCGACCGCGCGCGCGATCTGCTCGTGCGCCGCGTCCAGGGGACGCCCGTCGCGTACCTGACCGGCGTGCGCGAGTTCTACGCCCGGCCGTTCGAGGTCGGCCCCGGCGTGCTCGTGCCGCGGCCGGAGACCGAGCTGCTCGTCGATCGCGCCCGGGCCCTCGCCGCGGGCCGCCCGGGCCTCGTCGTCGGCGATCTCGGCACAGGCAGCGGCTGCCTCGCGGTCACGCTCGCGCTCGAGCTCGACGCGCCGCGCGTCGTCGGGCTCGACGTCTCGGCCGAGGCGCTGCGCTGGGCGCGCGCGAACGCGCAGCGCCACGGCGCGGCGGTCGAGCTGCTCGAGGGCGACGGCCTGGACGCGCTCGCCGCGGCCGCTCCCGAGGGCTACGACCTGCTCGTCTCGAACCCGCCGTACGTCGACCCGGCCACGCGCGACGCGCTCGCGCCCGAGGTGCGCGACCACGAGCCGGCGCTCGCGCTCTTCGCGCCCGCCGGGGACGTCGATCGCTGGGTCCGCGAGCTCGTCGAGCGCGCGCCGGCGCTCGTGCGGCCGGGGGGGGCGCTGCTCGTCGAGCTCGGCCACGACCAGGGGCCGCGTGCCCGGGCGCTCGCCGAGCGCGGCCCGGGCGCGACGCGGCTGCACCGCGACCTCGCGGGCCGCGAGCGCGTGCTCGAGGTCGTCTACGTCGCGGACACGTAGGCCTCGAGCGCGGCGCGATCGTCGTCGTCGAGGCTGTGGAAGAACACCGCGACCTCGTAGTGCTCGAGCGCCGGGCTGACGCGCATGCAGCGCACGACCGCACCCTCGCCGCGGATGCGGCGGGTCTCGTCGCCGAGCGGCAGGTCGAGCTGGAGCGCGAGCACGCTCATCTCGGCGACCGGACGGTCGATGTGGAAGCAGACGCCCGCAGCGCTCACGTCGCGTAGGCGCGCCTCGAAGTAGCCCTCGGGCAGGGCGACCGTCAGCGGCCACTCGGCCTTCGCGCGCGGATGGATGCGCCGCTCGGCGCCGCTCTCGGGACTCTTGTGGGGCTTCACGTCGTGCATCGTCGGTCGGTTCCCGCGTTCCGGCTGGCACGCACAGTCTGGCAGGCACAGTCTGGCACGCACAGTCTGGCACGCACAGTCTGGCACGCACAGTCTGGCAGGCACAGGCCGACACGCTCCGGTCGACACGGTAGGAGCGCGGCGGCGCCGTGTCCACGCGGCGCCGCCCGCCGTCGATGAAATGCGGCGCGCGCGGAGTTAGGATGGCCGCAACCCCGCAAGGAGGCGGTTCCCATGGCGAGTTACAACAAGGTCATCCTGCTCGGCAACCTCACGCGCGACCCCGAGGTGCGCTTCACGCCCAGCGGCACCGCCGTCTGCCACGCCGGCCTCGCGGTCAACCGGCGCTTCAAGACGCAGGAGGGGGACTGGCGCGAGGAGACGACCTTCGTCGACTTCACGATCTGGGGGAAGCGCGGCGAGGCGTTCTCGAAGTTCCACTCCAAGGGCCAACCGGCGTTCATCGAGGGCGAGCTGCGGCTCGATAGCTGGGAGGACAAGAACGACGGCGGCAAGCGCTCGAAGCTCTACGTCGTCGCGCAGAACTGGGAGTTCGTCAATGGCGCCCGCGAGGGCGGGCGCGGCGGTGGCAGCGGGGGCGGCGGCGGCGGCGAGGAGTCGTGGGGCGGCCCGCGCGGCGGCGCCGAGGCGGAGTTCCCCAGCGAGAGCGTGAGCGACACGCCGTTCTAGCCCGGGTTATTCATGAGGCTTTGCCGAGATCGTCGTAGATGCCGCCAGGTTGGTGCTTTGCGGCCGACGGGCGCGGAGGCGACCCTGATCGGGTCGTCGAGCACCCGGCGGTCGCAAAGTACCGAGCTGGCGAGCAGATACGGCGATCTCGGTGAAGCCTCATGAATAATCCGGGCTAGCTCGACCTCCAGCCCTGGCCCGCCTCAGCAGGTCTCGCACTTCGACGGCAGGTGCCCGTTCAAGAGCTCGCGCCGGAAGCGCTTGTACGGCTCGCCGTTCCAGATCTCCTCGCCCGACTGCTCGAACACGTTGCCGAGCGAGAGCTCGCGCTCGTCGAAGTAGTTGCAGCACGGCGTGACGTGGCCCTCGACCGTCACGTACGCCATGTAGCGCGGCCAGTGGCAGTCCATGCGCTGCTCCTTCGTCCACGGCGCGTACGCAGGCACGACCTGGACCTTGCCGCGGTAGCCCGGGAGCGCGTCGAGCCGCCCCCGGTCCTCGCCGTCGAGCTCCAGCGGCGCCTGATCCGGCTTCGGCTCGACGTTGATCTTCGTGAAGGTGATCGTGTCGACGCCGAGCTCCTCGGCGATCGCGAGCATGTGCGGCACCTGCTGCGCGTTCGCCTTCGAGAGAACGCTCATGATGCCGATGCGCGGCGTCGCGGATCCGAGCGCGGCGCGCGCCGCGACGAGGTTCGTGACGCAACGCTTGTAGCGCGCGAGCGTGCCGCCCTTGCGCAGCCGCCGGAACGTCGCCTCGTCGGAGCCGTCCATCGAGAAGTTGATCAAGGCCAGCCCCGAGCGCACGACGTCGAACGCGAGCGCCCGGTCGACCTTCGAGGCGTTCGAGAACGTGTGGACCTCGATGCCGCGGCGGCGGGCCTCCGCGAGGATCGGCAGCAGGTGCTCGTTGAGGAAGACCTCGCCGAGCCCTTGGAGCTCGATCTTGCGCACCGTCGGCCACGCGTCGAGCACACGCGCGAACTCCTCGGGCGTCATGTACTTCTCGGGCCGGTCGTAGTCCTCCAGCGAGAGCGGGCACGACGGGCAGCGGAAGTTGCAGGCCGACGACGTCTCGATCTGCAGAGCGCGCACGGTCATCGGCATCTCGCCGGTCGCGCGCACGTGGTCCCAGTCGATCGCCGGGAGGGGTTCCGTCCGGGCTTGGCCCGTCTGCTCGAGCTCGGTCATACTGTCTCGCCGTCGTCCGGGTCTTGGTCGTCCGGAACGCGGTTCCGACCGGAGTCTACCACGCCCTGCCCGGCCCGAGCCCCGGCCCCGAACCACCGCATGCAGGTCACCGTCCGCCTCTTCGCCGCCCTGCGCGAGCGCGCCGGCTCCGACGAGCTCCGGGTCGACGGGCTCCCCGAGCCGCTCGACCTGGCGGGGCTCAAGCGCGAGCTCTGCGCGCGCCACCCCGAGCTCGGCTCGCTCGACTCCGTGCGCGGCGTCGTCGGCACCCGCTACGTGCCCGACGAGACCGCGATCGACACCGGCGCCGTCGTCTGCCTGCTGCCGCCGGTCTCGGGCGGCGCGGCCGTCGAGCCGCTCGAGCGCGGCGTGTTCGAGATCAGCGCCGACCCGCTCGACGTGCAACGCTGCCAGCAGCGCGTCGCGCACCCGAGCTGCGGCGCGGTGCTCGTGTTCACCGGCACGACGCGCGAGCACAACCGCGACCGCGACGTCGAGCGGCTCGACTACGAGGCGTTCGAGGAGATGGCGGGCGCGGAGATGGAGCGGATCTTCGCCGAATGCGTCGAGCATTTCGGCCCGGGGCCGGCGAACGACGCGTCGCGCCGGCTGCGGATGCTCTGCCAGCACCGCACGGGCACGGTCGGCGTGGGGGAGCCCTCGGTCGCGATCGCCGTCGCCAGCCCGCACCGCGACGCTGCGTTCGCCGCCTGCCGGTACCTGATCGACGAGCTCAAGGCTCGCGTGCCGCTGTGGAAGAAGGAGATCTACGGCGACGGGCACCACTGGATCGGCGATCGGTCCTGAGCTGGCGGACCCGGTTTCGGAGCCGCGGCACCGGGTGCTACCCTCCGGGGCTCCATGACCCAGACCATCGACTACAGCCTCAACGTCGACGACCTGGAGCGCGAGGAGCTCGAGGTCGACGTCCTGTGCGTCGGCGCCGGCCCCGCGGCGCTCGCGTGCGCGATCCGGCTGGCGCGCCTGTTCCAGGAGCAGGGCGTCGAGCGCCAGATCCTCGTGCTCGAGAAGGCGGAGGACATCGGCTACCACATCCTGTCGGGCGCGGTCATGGACCCGCGCGGCATCTCCGCGCTCTTCCCCGACTGGCGCGAGCGCGACTTCCCGGTCGAGAGCGACGTGCGCTTCGACTGCGTCGACGTGCTGCGCAAGAACGGCAAGCGGTGGCGCATCGGCGGCCCGCTCGTGCCGGCGCCGCTGCGCAACCACGGCAACTGGATCGTGAGCCTGTTCCACGTCGTCCGCTGGCTGAAGGACCGCGCGGAGGAGCTCGGCGTCGACGTGTACCCCGGCTTCGCGGGCTCGCGCGTCCTGTACGACGAGACCGGCACGCGCGTCGTCGGCGTGCAGACGCGCGATGCCGGCATCGGCAAGGACGGGACGAAGAAGGGCACGTTCGAGCCGGGGATGAACGTGCGCGCGAAAGTGACGGTGTTCGCCGAGGGCACGCGCGGCAACCTCGCCAAGCGCCTGATCGAGAAGCTGCGGCTCGACGCGGGGCGCAACGCGCAGGCGTACGAGACCGGCGTGAAGGAGATCTGGGAGATCCCCGAGGAGCGCGGCCGCGAGATGCTCGGCCAGGTGATCCACACGATGGGGGAGCCGCTCGGCACGAGCGGCTACGGCGGCGGCTGGATCTACGGCATCTCGAAGAGCCGGCTCTCGCTCGGCTTCGTCACGGGGCTCGACCATCCCGATCCGCGCGTCGACCCGCACGCGATGTTCGTGCGCTGGAAGCAGCACCCCGCGGTCGGCGCGCTGCTCGTGGGCGGCAAGGCGGTGCGCTACGGCGCGAAGACGATCCCCGGCGGCGGCTACTTCGCGATGCCCAAGCTCCAGGGCGACGGCTTCGTGCTCGTCGGCGACGCCGGCGGGTTCGTCAACATGTCGCGGCTCAAGGGCATCCATCTCGCGATCGAGTCGGGGATGATGGCGGCGGACACGATCGCCGAGGCGCTCGCGGCGGACGACACGTCGGAGAAGTCGCTCGCGGCGTACACCGAGCGCTTCGAGGCGTCGCCGGCGAAGACGGAGCTGTGGCGCACGCGCAACTTCCGCGCGGCGTTCGCGGCGGGCTTTCTCACCGGCCTCGTCGACGCGGGCGTGCAGCTCGTCACGGGCGGCCGCGGGCTCGTCGGGCGCCGCCGCATGGCGGCGGACCACGAGACGACCGACCTGATCGGCGAATCGAGGCTCGCGCCGCCGGCGTACGACGAAGGTCGCGGCCTCGACAAGCTCACCGACGTCTACCTCTCCGGTGCGATCCACGACGAGGACCAGCCGAGCCACCTCGTCGTCACCGACCCGGACGTCTGCGTCGATCGCTGCACCGCCGAGTACGGCAACCCCTGCCAGCACTTCTGCCCGGCGGCGGTCTACGAGTGGCCGACGGCCGAGCAGCTCGAGGGGCGCGCGCCGCACCTCGTGATCAACGCGAGCAACTGCGTGCACTGCAAGACCTGCGACATCGCCGATCCTTACGAGATCATCCAGTGGGTCGTGCCCGAGGGCGGCGGCGGTCCGAAGTACGTCGACATGTAGAGCACATCGACGCGGCCGCCGACAGCGGCGCGCCGGGCGGGTATCCTGCCGGCCACGAACCCCCGCCCGCGCCGTCCCCCCCGGAGCCCCATGAAGACCAGCTTCAAGGATTCGTCCGCTTCCCCGCCCAAGTCCGACCTCCTCGTGCTGTTCGGCGTCACCGGCGCGAAGCCGAGCCTGCCCGAGGGCGTCGACGTGCCGGCGGGGGTGCGCGCGGACTTCGACGGGGAGTTCAAGAAGACGCGCTTCACGTACACCGGCTCGGAGAGCGCGCCGCGCGTTCTCTTCGTCGGCCTGGGCGGCAGCGGCGACGTCGACGCGGAGCGCCTGCGTCGCGCGGCGGCGATCGGGGTCAAGCGCGCCGCGTGCGACGATCTCGGCAAGGTGGTGATGTGGCTCGCGCCGAAGATCGAGCAGATCGTCGGCGGCGAGGTCGCCGGCCGCGCGCTCACCGAGGGCGCGGTGCTGGGCGCCTACGCATTCGACGCGCTCAAGAGCGAGCGCAAGCCGCGCTCGCCGCGCACCGTCACCCTGTGCGGCGACGGCGCCGACTTCCGCCGCGGCGGCCAGCGCGGACGGCTGCTCGCCGACGCGAACGCGTTCGCGCGCGACCTGCAGAACATGCCCGCCAACCGGATGCGGCCGGTCGAGATGGCGGCCGAGGCGCGCAAGCTCGCCCGCCAGAGCGATCGGGTGACCTGCCGCGTGCTCGACGAGAAGGCGATGGTCGGCCTCGGCATGGGCTCGCTCCTGTCGGTCGCGCGGGGCTCGGAAGAGCCGGCGCTCCTCCTGCACCTGACGTACAAGCCCAAGGGCAAGCCGAAGGGGCGCGTGGCGCTCGTCGGCAAGGGCCTGACGTTCGACTCCGGCGGCATCAGCATCAAGCCGGCGGCGGGCATGGACGAGATGAAGTACGACATGTCCGGCGGCGCGGCCGTGCTGGGCGTGTTCCACGCGCTCGCGCACGGGCTCGACGTGCCGCAGGAGGTGCACGGCGTCGTCGGGTGCACGGAGAACCTGATCAACGGGCGCGCGACGAAGCCGGGCGACGTCGTCACCGCGATGAACGGCAAGACGATCGAGATCCTCAACACCGACGCCGAGGGCCGACTCGTGCTCGCGGACGCGCTCTGCTACGCGGACAAGAAGATCCAGCCCGACACGATCGTCGACCTCGCGACGCTGACCGGCGCGGTGATCATCGCGCTCGGCCACGAGCTCACCGGGATCTTCCCGAACACCGATTCGCTGCGCGACCAGCTCGTCGCGGCGGGTCTCGCGTGCGGCGAGCGCTGCTGGCCGCTCCCGCTGCTCGACGTGCACAAGGAACAGATGAAGAGCACGATCGCCGACCTGCGCAACATCAACTCGAAGTCGCACGGCAACGGCTCGACCGCGGGCGCGGCGTTCCTGTCGCACTTCGTCGGCGGCCGGGAGTGGGCGCACCTCGACATCGCGGGGACGGCGTGGAACGCGCTCGACCGCGACTGGACCGGCGGCTCGCTGGGGACGGGCGTCGGCGTGCGGCTCCTGCTCGAATACCTCGCTCACCGCGACTAGGCGGCGCGACCAAACCGTGACGACCAAACCCGGAACGAGCCAATCCGTGACGAACGAGCCCGCGACGACCCAGCCGGCGACGACTCCGCCCGCGACGACTCAGAGGGCGCTCGTCCCCGGTCTCGCGGGAATCCCCGCGGCGGAATCGTCGGTCAGCTACATCGACGGCCAGGCCGGCGTGCTCGAGTACCGCGGCATCCGCATCGAGGAACTGGCCGCCCAGAGCAGCTTCGAGGAGGTCGCGTGGCTCCTGCTCGAGGGCGAGCTGCCGACGCGCGCCGAGCTCGACGGCTTTCGCGCGGCGCTCGCCGCGCGGCGCGCGCTGCCGCCGGGGCTCGTGGAGACGGTCCGCACGCTCCCGAAGGACGGCCACCCGATGCCGGCGCTGCAGGCGTTGATCGCGGTCCTCGGGATGCACGAGCCGCTGGTGCAGCCGCGCGACCGCGAGGCCGCGTCGCGCGCGTGCGTGCACCTCGTCGCTGCGACCGCCACGCTCGTCGCGGCGTTCGACCGCCACCGCCGCGGCCTCGCGCTCGTCCCGCCCGACCCGGAGTTGGGGCACGCGGCGAACTTCCTGTGGATGCTGACGGGCGAGAAGCCCCCCGAGCTCGCGGCGCGCGTGCTCGACGTCGCGCTCGTGCTGCACGCCGACCACACGATGAACGCGTCGACGTTCGCGTCGCGCGTCGTCGGCTCGACCGAAGCGGGGCCGTACACGCTGTGCAGCTCCGCGGTCGGCGCGCTGCGCGGGCCGCTGCACGGCGGGGCGAACGAGCGCGTGCTCGATGCGCTCGGGGCGATCGGCTCGGTCGACCGCGTCGACGCGTGGTTCCACGAGCAGCGCGCGAGCGGCGCGAAGGTCATGGGCTTCGGCCACCGCGTCTACAAGGTGAAGGACCCGCGCTCGACGTGCCTGCAGGGGCTCGTGCGCAAGCTCTTCGACGAGCTGGGCCACACGCCGATCTACGACATCGCGCTGCGCCTCGAGGAGCTCGTCGTCGAGCACCTCGGCGACCGCGGCATCCACCCGAACGTCGACTTCTTCAGCGGCATCGTCTACCAGAAGCTCGGCATCGCGACCGATCTGTTCACGCCGGTCTTCGCGATCGCGCGCGTCGCAGGCTGGCTCGCGCACTGGCGCGAGCAGATGGAGGACAACCGGATCTTCCGCCCCGGTCAGGTGTACACGGGCACGCACGGGCGTCCGTACGTGCCGCTCGACGCGCGCTCGTAGACGGGGTCGTCGGTGAACGGCAGCGGGCCGCGGAGCTTCGCGCTCCGCGGCCCGCCGCGTCGGACGTTCGCTCGTCCCGGCTAGAAGAAGTTCGCCGTCACTGCGTTCGTCGCGAGGATCGGGTCGAGCGTGACGCTGTCGAGGATGACGGCGGCCGCGTTGACCGACAGGCCCGCCAGCCCCGGGAGGCCCGGGAAGACCGCGCGTGCGAGCGCCTGCCCGGACCCGTCGAGGAAGCCGAACGTGCCCTGGAGGTTGGTCGAGTTCGCGTTCGCGATCGAGAACGAGAGCAGCGCGTCGAAGTTCAGCGGGACGAGGACGGAGCCGAACGGGATGCCCGGCGCCGTCCCCGAGGCGGAGAGCCCGATGAGGTAGAGGTCGCCCGCGCTGCCCGCGCCGACGTCGATCATCATGCCCATGCCGCCGCCGAAGGCCGACGGCAGCGTCGCGCGCGTCGCGTTGGCGGCGCCCGGCGTGTCCTGGCCGCCGGTCGGGTCGAACGCGCCGACCGCGAAGTGGATCAGGCCGCCGCCGTTCGTCTCGCGGAAGAAGTGGCCGGGCGTGAAGCTCCCGTCCGGGCCGCAGATCGGACCGCCGTAGTGGAACTCGGTGCCGGTCGGCGGGTTCGCCTCTTCGATGAGCGCGACGACGTCGACGATGCTCGTCCAGGGAGTGACGTCGAGCACGCCGTCGTCGTCCGTGTCCAGGTCGTCACCGTTCGCGCCCGTGAAGCCGCTCACGAGCATGTGGGTGACGTTGTCGCTGTTCTCGAAGTTGACGGTCGTCGTCAGGTTGGCCGTGCCGAGCGTGAACGTGCTCTCCGCCGCGACGAAGAAGCCGAACGCGTCGAGCGACTCGGCGTTCAGGTCGGTGACGTTCTCGATCGTGCCCGACCCACCCGTGCCGTCGCCGATCACGAGGTAGGTGAGCCCGGTCAGCGGAGCGAGCGCCGGCCCGAGCAACTCGAAGTACTCGTCGATGTCGGTGCCGGGTTGGTCGATGCGGATCTCGTTGATGACGATTTGCCCCGACGCGAGCGGGGCGAGGGCTGCGATGCCCAAGAGGGCGCTTAGCTTCTTCATGAGTCGACGGTGCTCCTCCGTGAGAGCGATGAGCGGACGGTGAGTGGAGCGGGGGAGCGAGAGGCCTGTCTCGCATGCCTTCCGAACGGGGAGCGCACGAGCACGCGCGCAGGCCGGAACCCCGTCGGCCCCGATTCCACTCGGGGGGAGAGCACGCCATGGTAGACGTCGACGCGAGGACGCGCGGCGCAATTTCCGAACGTTCGGGTCCGCGCGCGTGCGGGGCGCCGGAGACGGGGCGAGACGGGGGCGCAGGGGGCCATCGGCGGGAACGCCCCCGGGCCGTCTCGACCCCAGAACCCTCACCCACAACCGTCAAGAAGGGGTCAAGAGATGAGTCGCGCGGCGAGCGCTCAGTCAGCGCTCGCAGCTCGAAGACTCGTGCTCTCGCAGCCCTCGCCGCTCAGGGAACGACGCTGATCGAGAACGCGTTGCTCGCGTACACGACCGAGCTCTGCGGCGGCACCGTGATGCCGATCGCGGCGCCGAAGAGCGAGCCGTTGAACGCGA
>CAZGTQ010000104.1:0-6273 GCA_964528575.1 uncultured Planctomycetaceae bacterium
TCGCGCAGCCCGACGAGCCGCTCCCCGGCCGAGCGCGCCGCCGCGATCGCGAAGTCCAGCTCGCGCGCGATCTGCTGAGCGTCCATCGCGGGATGGTAGCGAGCGAGGCCGCCTTTGACAGCCGCGCGGAGCCCGTGGTGCAATCGGAGGGTGCGAGAAGACGCGATTGGAGGGTCGATGCGGAGCGTCATGCCGCGCTGGTTCCCGATCCCGCTGGTCGCTTTGGGCGCGTACGTCGTTCACGTGTTGCTGCGCGGCGGCGCGGTCGTGTCGACGCCGACGTTCGTGCTCGGCTGGCCGTACGAGCCTTCCCGCGAGTTACACGATGGAATGCACGCCTTGTCCGTAACACCGGTGGTTCCGTGAAGCCTCGACTACTTGCGGCTGTCGCCGCGTGTGCACTGCTTGCGGCCGTTCCTGCCGTGTTCATGGTCTATCGTGGCGAAGTGACTGGGGGGAGTGCGCCTGTTCCCCAGAGCTCGGCAGAGCATGATCACGCGGCTCTGGAAGGAGGCGATACGGAGACGCCCCTCCGCTCTGCTCATGATGGGGAACGTGGGGCCGCCCGCGCGCGTGCCGAGCGCGAGCCCCCGAACGGGGTCGCCGCGCCGTCACCGGTTCGACCCGCGGCGACTGTCGCGCGAGAACCTCTGCCCGACTCTTACTTCGAGGCCAAGTACAGCGGTTACACGAACGAAGAGCTCCTGGTTGCTTGGGAGAGCTCGCAGGCCCTCTACGTTCAACAAACGGCAGAGATATACGCCGAGCTGGACGCGGCCGGCCTGTATGAGCTCGATGAACGTGCCCCCAATCCCGGTGGCTCCCACACGTTCAGCTTGGGCGGCGAACAGGGGCTCTCGGCGGATTCTCCTATCCGCCGTCTGACGGTGCTCACGGGCACCCGCTCGGCCAAGATCTATGAGATCCCTCATCCGGAATATCCGCATGTGTATGATCTCCGAGACGAGCTCAACTGGCTGCTTGCAACGACGATCCAGCGTGGCGTGACTCCGCAGCCCGAAAAGCTGGCCACCCATTAGGTATTAGGGGCCGCTTGCAGGCCCGCGAGCGCGGGACGGGGGCGTGACGCTCGTCGTCGCTGCGGCGCTCATCGCGCGGCCGGCGGCCCGCTTCGAGCCTGTCGCGCTCGCGGAGCTCGCGGTCGCTGCGGTGGTCCTCGCGGGTTAGCACGTCTAGCGTCCGCGCCTCGGTTCCGGCCGCGCGCCGCTCCTGCAGATCTCGTGGTCCGGGTGCGGATGCACGCTATCGGGCCGCATCCGACGCGCCCCGTCGTCACGGCGACCTCCGGCATCGTCGCGCCGACGATCTGCAGTGGTCGCCGCGGCGCGCGATTGGACCGCGGTGCTCGCGCTCGCGCGGCTACGCGCCGCTACTCCGCGACGACGTATGCGCGCCAGGCGTCGCGGGTCGCGGGGAGGTCGCGGCCCGTCAGTGCGCGTAGCGCCGTCCACGCGGCGGTGCGCACGTCCTCGTCGGCGTGGTCGAGCTCGCGGACGAGCGCGGGCACCGGGCGGAGCGAGCCCATGTTGCGCAGCGCCGCGCACGCGGCCAGGACGACGGCCGCGTCGTCGCGCGCGTCGAGCACCGTGCCGATCGCGGCGGCGGCGTCGTGGCGGTAGAGGCGCGGCTGGGTGAGCGCGCTCACGGCCTCGAGCACGTCCGCCGGGTCGGGCGGGAGCTCCGAGGCGAGCGCGCGGCCCCGCTCCAGCCACCAGTCGGTCTGCTCGGCGTGCCACGCGCGCCACGCCTGCGGATCGGGGCCGCGGTCGACGCCGGCGATCTCCGCCAGCGCCCAGCGCGCGGCGTCGCGCGCGGCCTCGCGGTCGTCGACCTCGAGGCGCACGACGATCTGCTCGAAGGAGCGCACCGAGCCCATGCGGCCGAGCGCGACGAGCGCGCGCCGACGCGCCGTCCAATCGTGGTCGATCGTCAGCGTCTCGAGTCGGCCCGTCGGGTCCCACAGGTCGAGCCACGGGAAGCGCGCGCGCAGCGCCGCGGCGTGCTCGAGAATCGTCACGTCGAGCGTCGGGTCGAGGCCGATCAGGCGCCCGAACGTCACGGCAGCGTGCGGGCGCTCGACCGCGCCGAGGCAATCGAGCAGGAGCGCGCGCACAGGCGGCGCGGCCGCTGCGAAGAGGGCCGGCACCTGCTCGTGCGCCGCCGTGTCGTTCGTGAGGATCGAGCTCCACGCGCCGACGAGCGTCGTGCGGACGCTGCGGTAGCGCAGGAGATGCTCCGGCACGCCCGCGGTGATCGCGGACAGGAGCGGCAGCCCGCGGCCGGAGCCGAGCGGACCGAGCACGCGCGCGATCGCCATCCGCAGCTCGAGCGGCGCGTCGTCCGTGCAGCGGCGCTCGACGTGGTCGACGACGGCGTCGGCGGGCAGCGCGACGAGCGCGGAGTGGGCGAGCGGCGGGAGGGTGTCGGGCGGACACCACCACGCGTCGAGGTCGAACGCCGCGTCCTCGTCGGGCGTGAGGCCGTAGACCTGCTCGAGGCCCTCGCCCACGGTCAGGCCGAAGAGCACCGGCACCGCGGGCTCGCCGAGCGCGACGAGCGCCGCGCGCACGTGTTCCTCGGAGCGTCGCTCGCGGCCGGGCACGTGCTCGAGCACCTCGCGCACCGCGGCGACGACGTCGGCGGCAGCGGGCGTCGCCAGGCACGCGGCGGCGACGAGGGCCGCGGCGGCGCGGCGCGTGGATGCGCGGTTCTTCATCGGCGTCAGTTCGTCGGGAGCCGGCGCCACGAGACGACGCGGTAACCGCAGCCGCCGGCGCCGCTGTTGGCCGGGAGCCCGGGCATGTCGAGCTCGCCGCTCGCGAGCCGGTCGTCGAAGTCGATCGTCAGCTTCGTGTGGTACGAGCTGCGGCCGCGCACGTAGTCGCGGTCGATGATCACGTGGTTGCCGGCGGTCATGTTGCCGTCGAGGTAGACCTTCGCCGACCCGCTCTCGTCGAGGTTGATGTCGTAGAAGTCGTTCTCCGCGTACATGAACGCCTGCATGATCTTCAGCGTCCCGAACTCGGGGTCGCCGAGGTAGATGTTGCCGCTGTCCTCGACGTCCTCGTCCGTGATCGCGATGAACGCGAGGCCGTCGTCGTTCTCGTCGCCGTAGAAGACGTTGTCCGAGAAGTAGATGTTGCCCTTGGCAACGATCGTCACCTGCGTGCCGCCCGACACGCCGTCGGGGATCGCGAACGAGTACGTGTAGCGGTTGTGGACCCAGAGGTTGCCGTCGACGTAGTACACCTTGCGGTTGCCGTTTTCGCCGGGCTCTCCGCCGGTGCCGGAAAGCGAGAGCAGCGTCGGGTTGGAGCCGTTCTGCGAATAGTCGGCGTTCACCGACTCGTACGGATCCTCGAGGAAGTAGTCGTCCTTGACAGTCCCGCCCCACGCGCTCGTCCGATCGCTCGGGTTCTTGCGGAAGATGTGGACGGGGCTCGATTCGTCCATCTGCCACGCGTGGCCGCCCATCGAGTCGTAGCGATAGCGTGCATCCGCATCGAAGAGCGCAGCGACGTCGTAGTCCGCAGTCGCGGCGTAGTTCGTTCCTGCGATGTCGGGGATCGGCTGCTTGATGCCTTCGTCGCCGCCAACGCCCTCGATGCCGATGGTCGCCTGGACCGTACCGGTCACCTCGGCGTCCTGGACGATCGAGATGCTGCCGCCGCTGTAGACGTTTCCGTCGATCAAGTCCGCCTGGCCGCCGCGTCCGCCCAGCTCGAGCGTGTAGCGCGGATCGTCAGACGCGTTGCCCGCGAAGATCGCGTTCTGCGCGAAGCCGCCTTCCTCCTTCTGCACGACGACCTCGACCGTCTCGCGCAGGCCGCGCACGTCTCCGGTCGAAACGATCGTGAACGTCTCCGCCTCCTCGTCGTGCGCGATCGTGAACCAGTAGCCGCCGTTCGAGAACGCGACGGGCGCATCCGCGCTGCCGATCGGCTCGAGCTGCTCGCTCATGACGTTGGCGACCGCGTGCGCGACGCCGGAGTTCGCCGCGTCGAACGCCCGGCCGCGCGCGACCGCGGCGCCGAGCTCGTCGTTGTTGCGCAGCGTCACGGTCATCACGGCGAAGCACAGCCCCATCATGAGCGTGACGACGATGAGCCCCGACACCAGGACGCCCCCGCGCCGCCCCTCGGCCGTCCTCCCGAACCGCGCTTGGATCGTCCTCGTCATGGCGTCTCCTAGTTGCGGACGAAGACGGACGACTCGACCGTCTTGAACAGTGTCCGATCGTCCGCAGTGCGCGCGACGAGCGTCACGCGGACCGTCAGGATCTCGCCGTCGAGGACGAACGAGAGCCCGCCCTCGTCGATGAGCCCGTTGTCGTTGTCGTCGTCGCCGTTGCGCTCTTCGCCCTCGAGGTGCTCCGCGACGTCGTGCGCAAGCACGACCATCTGCTCGTCGGCCTCGCCCGGCCGCAGGATCATCACGATCGTGCCCTCGTCGACGAGCTCGTCCCCGTCGTCGTCGGCGCCGTTGTCGACCTCGCCCGGGTCGCGCCGCCATTCGAAGCACACCTCGTTCGCCCACTGCACCTCGCCGCCGTCCCAGCCGGCCGACTGCTCGTAGGTGAGCGACGACGAGCCGAACGGACCCGTGGGCATCGGATCGAAGCGCGAGGTCCCCGCGCCGACGAGCTCGCGACACATGCGCTCCACGACGCGGTTCGCGCCCTGCGTGAGGTCGCTGCGGATCTTGCTCTCCTCGTAGGCGTCGACGCCGGTCTGGGACGCGAGCGCGAACGCGCCGAGCACGCCGAAGAACAGCACGACCGTGATCAGCAGCTCGAAGATCGTGAAGCCGGCGCGCAGTCGGGGGGACGGAGGGGTGCGCATCAGTCTTGGTCGTACAGGAGCAGGTGGCGCTCGAGCGAGCGCTCGCGCCCGCCGCTGCCCGTCCAGGTCACCTCGATCGTGACCGGCAGGATCAGGTAGTCGCCCGCGTGGTCGACCGCGCGGCCGTCGATCGAGCCGTCGCCGTCGAGATCCATCGGGAGCCCGAGCTTCGGTTCGACGACCTGCTCGACGAGCGTCGTCCCCTCGGCGTTGGGGAAGATCACGCGGCCTTCGAAGAAGCCCGGCGGGTCGCCGTCCTTCAGCAGCTCGCACGGGTAGACGAAGTCCGAGCCGAGCGCGGTGCCGGGCCCGCCCGGATCGTCGCGGGGCTCGTCGTTGAACGTCGCGAAGATCTCGTCGAAGTCCACCCCCTGCAGCGTCTCGGCCATCTGCCGCGCGGCGTTGTGCGCCTCGATGAGCTCGCCGTTGGTGTTGCCGAGGTCGATCGCGCTGACGAGCGAGCTCGACAGTCCGCCGACGGCGATCACGAGGATCGTCGCGACGACCATCAGCTCGATGATCGTGTAGCCGGCGCGCGTCGAGCGCGTGCGGGGTCTCGAGAGCATGGGGTGGAGCACTCCGGTAGGGGGAGTTGCACGAAAGATCGGGATTCGGGAGCGGCGGTCTTGAGGCGGATCCTTACGGAGCCGGGTTTCACGACCGGCGTCCTGACGTCTGTAGGAGGCGCGCCCCGCGTGCCGATAAGCGGGGTTCGCGCTCTTCCGTCCCCGCAACCACCGCCGCACCCCATCCTCCGGACATCGAGTGCTCCGATGACCAAGCATCGCCGCCGCAAGCACCTGATCAAGCCCCGCCTGCAGCTCCTGTACGTGCTCGTGTCGCTGTCGACCGCGAGCCTCTACGTGCTCCTGCAGGCGATCATGATGAACTGGATGGTCTCGAAGATCGCCGCGGACATCCCCGGCGGGGAGGAGCTGGTCATCCCGCCCTTCCTCGAGGGCCTGCGCACGACGCTGCTCGTCTGCTTCCTCGTGCTCGTCCCGATGACCGTCGCGATCGGCGTGCTCGTCACGTTCCGCGTCGCGGGGCCGATCTATCGCTTCGAGCGCTTCCTCGAGGAGATCATCGCCGGCGGGAAGCCCGGCCCGTGCCGCTTGCGCAAGGGCGACGAGCTGCAGGACTTCTGCGATCTGCTCAACCGCGCGACCGAGCCGCTGCGCCGCCGCGACGCGTCCGACGCGAGCGGCACCAGCGAGGCTACGGCCGCGGACGTCGACGCCGTCCCCTCGCTCGCCGGCGCGCGCGAGCACGAAGAGCAGCGCGCCTGACGGCGCAGATACGGCGCCGTCAGGCGATACGGAGTCGCACACCGATACGGAGTCGCCCACCTATACGGAGTCGCACACCTTGTTGTCGTCCAGCGACAGGGAGGTGCCAGGTGCCGCACCTG
>CAZGTQ010000105.1:0-40489 GCA_964528575.1 uncultured Planctomycetaceae bacterium
CGCAGCCAGACCTCGCTCTCGCTCGCGTTCTTGGGAACGACGGCGGCGTAGCCACCGAGGTCGCCGAAGAGGCCCTCGCGCGTGTCGAGCCGCAGATCCGCCTCGCGCGCATCGTCGTTCGCGCCGTGACACCAGGTGCACTTCTGCGCGAGGATCGGCCGCACGTCGCGCTCGTACTCGAGGTGCTCGGGCAGGCGCTCGCCGCGCCACCACGCCGCGTGCGCCTCGTCGCGCGGCGGCTCGGCTCGCGGCGGCTCGGCTCGCGGCGGCTCGGCTCGCGGCGGCACGGCTACGGGCGACACGGCGTCCTGGGCGAGGACGAGGAGAACGGGCAGGAGCGGCACCATCGCCCGAGGAGTCTACCGGCTCGGGGCGCGGGCGTTCGAGCCCTGCGGGTGCCGCAAGGGTCGCCAGCTCGCCGGCGGGCGCCTAAGATCTTGCGCCTTGCGTCCCGCCGTTCCGAGAGCCTCGAGCAGCCGGCCGTCGCCCGCCGGCTCGCGCCTCATACCGCCGTAGCGTGCGCTCCGGCGTTCCGGCGCGTCTTCGCGGCCATCGGCCGCGCGCGCCTCCGCCGCCGACCGGCTCGCCAGGCACCCACCGAGAACGGCGCGGGAGCGGGCCGGCTCGCTCCCCGCGCCCCTTCCGTCTCGCCCATGGACCTCGAAACGCGCCGGCGGCGCACGTTCGCGATCATCTCGCACCCCGACGCCGGCAAGACGACGCTGACGGAGAAGCTCCTGCTGTACGGCGGAGCGCTGCACCTCGCGGGCTCGATCACGGCGCGCAAGAACCAGCGCGCGACGGCGTCGGACTGGATGGAGCTCGAGCGCCAGCGCGGCATCTCGGTCAGCTCGACCGTGCTGCAGTTCGAGTACCGCGACCACTGTCTCAACCTGCTCGACACGCCGGGGCACCGCGACTTCTCCGAGGACACGTACCGCGTGCTCACCGCGGTCGACTCGGCGGTGATGGTCATCGACGCGGCGAAGGGCATCGAGAGCCAGACGCGCAAGCTCTTCGAGGTCTGCCGCATGCGCGGCGTGCCGATCTTCACGTTCGTCAACAAGCTCGACCGGCCGGGCAAGGATCCGCTCGCGCTGCTCGACGAGCTCGAGGACGCGCTCGGGATCCGCTCGTTCGCGGTCAATTGGCCGCTCGGGGCGGGCGGCGAGTTCCGCGGCGTGTTCGACCGCCTGACGCGGAACGTGCACCTGTACGAGCGCACGCCCAAGGGGGCGTACCGCGCGCCGGTCGCGGTGCACGACATCCAGGACGAGCACGCGCGTGCCGCGCTCGCGCCGGACGTCCTCGAGCGCGCGGTCGACGAGCTCGCGCTGCTCGACGGCGCCGGCGCGGAGTTCGAGCGCGAGTCCGTGCTCGCGGGCGACCTGACGCCGGTGTTCTTCGGCAGCGCGGTGCGCAACTTCGGCGTCGAGCTGCTCCTCGACGGCTTCCTCGATCTCGCGCCGCCGCCGGGACCGCGCCGCGCGCGCGAGCGGGTCGTCCTGCCCTCGGACGACGCGTTCTCGGGGTTCATCTTCAAGATCCAGGCGAACATGGACCCGCGCCACCGGGACCGGCTCGCGTTCTTGCGCATCTGCTCGGGCCGCTTCGAGCGCGACATGCCGGTGATCCACACGCGCACGGGCGATCGGATCCGACTCACGAGCTCGCACAAAGTGTTCGGCCGCGACCGCGAGACGGTGGACGTCGCGTACCCGGGCGACGTGGTCGGGCTCGTCGGCCACGCGACGTTCCGCATCGGCGACACGCTCTCGACCGATCCCGACATCGTGTTCGACGACATCCCTTCGTTCGCGCCGGAGTGCTTCGCGTGGATCCACGGCGAGAGCACCGCGCAGTACAAGCGTTTCGCGAAGGGGCTCGACCAACTGCTCCAGGAAGGCGTCGTGCAGTCGTTCCTGATCGAGGATGCGGCGCAGCGCGTGCCGCTGCTCGGTGCGGTCGGTCCGCTGCAGTTCGACGTCGTGCACCACCGCCTGCGCAACGAGTACGGCGCCGAGTCGCGGCTCGAGCGCGCGCCGTGGTCGATCCTGCGCTGGGTCGCGTCGGGCGAGGTCGCGAAGGGCGACCTGCCGACCGGGGCGAAGCTGTGCCGCGACTCCGCCGGACGCGCCGCGCTGCTCTTCCTCGACGCGTGGACGTGCGACTACTTCGCGCGCCACAAGAACGTCGCGCTGTCGAGCGTGCCGCCGGACGCGGCGCCGCTGCGGCGCGCGTGACGAAAGAGCGCGGCCTCGGGCTCGTCCATCGGGATCATGCCGGGAGCCATCCAGGCGGCCGGTACCGCGCGAGCCGTCGAACGGAGCGGGCCCGAGCGCGCGCGGCGGCGTGCTCGGGCCCGTGGGGAGTGCGCGGCGCGGCTGCGCTCGCGCAGGATCTAGGGGACGTTCACGTCTACGGGACGTTCACGTAGAAGAGGTGGCGCGTCGGGAGCATCACCGTGCCGGTGAACGGCGGCGCGACCGGGCCCGGCAGGGAGGCGGAGAAGTTGCTCGCGACGTCGAGGAAGTTCTGCGTCGGGCCGATCGGGGTCGAGGCGAGCACCGTCCAGCCCTGGAGCGTCGAGCCGCCGTAGACGACGTCGATCGAGTTGCCGTTCGAGATCGGCGTGACCTCGCACTGATCGTGGACCGCGATGACGCCCTCGTCGACGAAGGCGCCCTCGGGGCCGGGATAGGCGAGTCCGGTCCAGCGGCCGATGCTCGTCGTCATGAGGTGGAACCACGGCAGGCCGTACGCGAACGTGTCGAGCGACGTGAACGAGCTGCCGCACGCGCTCGCTCCCTTGAAGACGCTCGCCGTCAACTGGTCGCTGCTGAGCGAGAGCGGGCAGCCGCACGCGTCGATCACCGGGATCAGGTCGCCGGTCACGAACTCCTCGGCACGGCAGGTGATCGCGCCGGGGATGTTGGAGCGGAAGCCCTCGCCGACGAGCGGGCCGCCGGGGCGGGGAATCGAGACCGGCACGAACGGGCTCCCCGGGTCGTCCGGCGACACGATGGCGAAGCTCTCGCCGGGATGGAACGTGCCGGGCTTGCTCGAGTGCGCCGGGCCGTGGATGAACGTGTCGCAGTTGTGGAAGAGCACGAGCGCGTTGTCGAAGCCGACCGTGCCGCACTGCGCCGCCCAGTCCGCGTAGCCGTAGAAGAACGCCGTGCCCTGCGACGGCAGGCACGACGGCACCGGGCAGCCGATCGGGACGCCGGCGGTCGCCGTCAGGTCGACCTTCGCGGCGAAGCGCCAGACCTGGTGGTCGGCGCCGGCAGGATCGATTTCGCGCCACGTGCGCGTGTAGTCGAGCACGAGCAAGCCGAACGCGATCGTCGCGCCGGTCGTCCCGTCGATCACCGACAAGTCGGCGTGGTACTGCGTGCAGCTCACCGGCAGCGGCGGCGACGTGAGCACGCGGAGCTGGCGCTGGCCGCTGAGCGTGCAAGCCGTCCAGCAGAAGCCGCTCGCCGAGTCCGCGATCGGCGGGAACGGCGGCAGGTTCGGCGTGACGGGCGCGCAGCACGGGCCGTCCAGGCCGTCGGGGCCGATGCACTGGGCCGTCGCCGGCGCGGCGGCCAGCGCGAGGTGGAGCGCGACGCCGGCGAGCGCGGCGAGCGGCTTGGCGAGAGAGCGAAGAGAAGCGGTCATGGGTTCCTCCGGGGCGTGGCCGATGTCTTGTTCGTAGCGGTCGCCGTGCGACCTCGGCTCGGACAGTGCGGCGCGCGCCGGGAGCGAACGTCGCGCTCGCGCCTTTTTTCGCGGCGCCGACACGAAGCGAGCCCGAGCGCGGCGAACGCGCTCGGGCTCGGCGGGAGGCCCGTGGGGAATCGGCCCTACGGAACGTTCGTGTAGACCAGGTGCCGCGTCGGGAGCACGGTGCCGCTGAACGGCGGGAGGACCGGTCCGGGGAGCGACGCGGAGAAGTTGCTCGCCATGTCGGTGAAGTGGCGCGTCAGCGGCAGGCCGATCGGCGTCGGCGGGACCGCCCAACCCTCGGACGTCGAGCCGCCGTAGAGGATGTCGATCGAGTTGCCCGTCGTGCCGGGGACCGCGAAGCACGTGTCGTGGTATCCGAAGACGCCCTCGTCGACGAACGCGCACTCCTTGCCGGGGTAGCTCGTGTCGTTCGACCAGCAGCCGAGGCTCGTCGTCAGCAGGTGGAACCACGGCAGGCCGTAGGTGAGCGTGTCGAGCGCCGCGAACGAGCTCCCGCACGCTCCGCCTCCCTTGTACGCGCTGAGCGTGAGCTGCGCGCCGCTCAGCGAGAGCGGGCAGCCGCACAGGTCGATGATCGGCGTCAGGGAGCCCGCGACGATCGGCTCCTCCGTCTGGCAGGCGGCGATGCCGATCGGCGCGAGGTTCGTGCGCATCGCCTCGGCGACGAGCGGGCCGCCCGCGCGCGGCGAGATCGCCGGCACGAACGGGTTGCCCGGCGTGTCGGGACCGACGATCGCGTACGTCTCGCCGGGGTGGAAGACGCCGGCCTTGCTCGAGTGCGCGGGGCCGTGGATGAACAGGTCGCAGTTGTGGAAGAGCACCAGCACGGTCTCGAAGGTGCCCGTCGCGCAGTTCAGCGCGTAGTCCGCGTAGCCGTAGAAGAACGCGGTGGCCTGCGACGGAAGGCACGTAGGCACGGGGCAACTGATCGGCGAGGCGGTGCTGGCCGAGAGGTCGACCTTCACGGCGAAGCGCCACACCTGGTGATCGATGCCCGTCGGGTCGACCTCGCGCCACGTGCGCGTGTAATCGAGCACGAGCAAGCCCGAGACGATCGGCAACGCCGTGATCGAGTCGCTGACCGTGAGCTGCGCGTTGAATTGCGCGCAGCTCACCGGCGCGGGCGGCGACGCTTGGATGCGCACGTCGCGGGTCCCGCTCAGGTTGCACGCGCTCCAGCACAAGCCGCTGCCGGGCATCGCGATCGGCGGGAACGGGGGCAGGTTCGGGGTGGCGAGGGCGCAGCAGGGACCGTCGAGGCCGTCGGGGCCGATGCACTGGGCGGAGGCCGGTGCGGCCGCCGCGAGGGCGAGCGCGAGGACGGCGAGCGGGCGGGCGGAGCGGACGAGCGAGAACATGGGGTTCCTCCGGGGGAAGAGGAGGGCGGTGGGCCCTCGGGTGGTGTGGCCCCCGTTCCAGTGCGCCCGCAGCGGCGGGCGAACGCGCGGTTCGCGCGGTTTCGGCACAACCGCCTTCGCGACCGCGACTTACGGCTGGTCCGGGGCGCTCCGGCCCGGACCCCAGGCCGCCTCGAGCAGGGCGCGCGCGCGCTCGAGCGCGGATGCCGGCACGAAGACGTTCTGGCCGCGCAGCATGTCGTGGGCGGCGCGGCCGAGCTCGGCGACGTCGAAATCCGGCCCGTGGACGACGCAGGGAATGCCGGCCTCGGCGAGCAGGTTGCGCGCCAGCGCGACCTCGATGCCGTCGGCCCCCTCGATGAGCAGCGCTTTGTCGTCGGTCACTTGACGGGGATCGTACCCACGCCTTGCGCGGCGGTCTCCCTCTCTTTCGTACCGAGCGGCCCCACCTCCGCTAGGAACGTGAGACGCTGACACTTCGCTCCAAACCCTTTCCCGGCTCCTGACGATGAGACTCCGCACGCCCTTCGCGGTCCTCGCCCCGCTCGCGCTCGCCGCGTCGCTCTCGGCCCAGACGCCGATCCCGTATCCCAGCGGCTGCCCGATCCCGTACACGTTCGTCAACGAGACCACGAGCCTGATCGAGGTCGCGCCGTGCTTCCCGGCGATCACGTCCTTGATCGGCTCGCCGATCGTGCAGCCGCCGTGCCCGCAGATCCTCCTGCTCCTCGGGCCCGGCGAGACGTACACGATCTACTGGGACCAGACGGACGAGACGGGCTCGCAGTTGCCGCCGGACATCTACTTCATCGACGGCGTCCCCTACTCGATCGGGACGGCGAGCGCGGCGGTCGAGCCGCTCGGCCCGCCGCGCGTCGGCTTCCAGCGCTCGTTCCACCTGTGCTCGCTGAACGGCGCGAACCTGCCGTACGTCCTGCTCGCGTCCGGCTCGTCGACGAGCGGCTTCGTCCTCTGCGCCGGGCTGACGTTTCCGCTCGACTTCGACGCGATCCTCGCCGCGCAGATCACCGGCTCGCCCGTCTTCGCGAGCTTCCTCGGGTTCCTGGACGGCGACGGCCGCTCGACCGCGCCCACGCTCGTTCTGCCGTCGCTGCCCACGCTCGCCGGCCTCGACGTGCACCTAGCGTTCACGACGTTCGATCCGTTCGGCCCGTGCGGCTTCGGCGACACCTCGCCGGCGCGCGTCGTCACGATCCAGCCGTGATCTGAGGAGAAAGCGCACGGAGCGCGATCGGTTCGCGCCTTCCTGCGGCTGAGATCTGCGGTTCAAAGAGAACCGGCCAACCGACGACTCACGCATCGAGGCCCGGGGCGACGCTGCCTCGGGCCTCGCTCGTTCAGCCGAGCGTCTTGCCGTTCCAGCCCCAGTCGGCGGGTGGGATGTCGACGAAGGTCACGAAGACGCGCTCGGGCGGGACGTCGACCTCGCGCGCGAGCAGGCGGCAGAGCTTGCGCGTCAGCACGGCGTTGCGGTTCGCGTCGAGCCCGCCGCTGCTGCGCAGCTCGAGGAACGCGGCAGGACCGTCCTCGCCGCCGAAGAGCATCGCCTCGGAGCGGCAGCTCACGCAGACGACGGAAGCGGGCTTCGCGAGCTGCTCCGCGACGATGCGCGTGCTCTCGTGCAGGAGGCGGTTGCGGACCTCTTCGAACGGCTCCGCGGCCAGCGTGATGGCGAGGTAGGGCATGGAGCGCGCGATGGTAGACCGCGCCGCCGCCGCCGTTCCAGAGCGGCGGCTACGAGCTCGCGTTTCGCAAGTGCCGTTCCCGCCGGGCGCAGCGGGGCCGTGGCCTCCCCCGGGGCCCGGCTCCGCCCGCTCCTGGGCGCCCGTGCTACCTTGGCCGGCCCATGGAGCGCGCTCGCCCGTTCCCCGAAGGTCCGCTCCTCACGTTTCGCGAGGCGGCGCTCGAGACCGACCGGTCCGAGGATTTTCTGCGGCGCGCGGTGCGCGAGGTGGGCCTCGAGGTGCACCGCATCGTGCGCGACGGGCGGCGCGTCCAGGCCGTGTCGCGCGAGGAGCTGTGGCGGCTGTGCGAGCAGTGGCCCGAGCCCGAGGAGTCGCGCTCGAACGGGGCGCGCAACGTGCTCGCGCGGCTGGGCCTCAAGTACGGTCCGGAGTCGCTGATCGTCGAGCTGACGCGCCAGCGCGAGGAGCTGCGCGAGCAGCTCGAGGCCGAGGCGAACGAGCGCAAGGAGCTGACGAGCAAGCTGCTGGGCGCGCAGGACGAGGTGCTGCGGCTCGAGGCGGCGCACGCGGCCGCGGCGGCGCGGCGCCCGCGCGTCGGCGTGCGCTGGGGCGAGCGCGCCGCGTGGATCGCGGCGGGGCTCGTGCTCTTCGCGGTCGGCCTGGGGACGGGGACGGGCGGCGCCGGCGCGCCGGACGTCGGCGAGGAAGCGAGCGAGCTGCGCCGGCGGCTGCAGATCCTCGGCGAGCGCATGGAAGCGCTCGGCGTGCCGACCCACGTCGCTCCCGCGAAGCGCGCGGTCGCGCCCGCGCCGGCGCCGGCGCCCGCGCCCGCGTCGAAGGACGGCGGGCAGGACGGCGACGAGAGCGCGCAACTGCGCCGTAATGCTGGCGCCGACGCGGCGCGCTGATGCTGGCGCCGACGCGGCGCGCTGAGACTGGCGCCGACGCGGCGCGCTGACGCGGCGTCGCGCTCGGGTAGCGCGGATGCGCGGCCGGAGGATCCGCTCGTGAGCCGCGGTGGAGCCTCGCTACCATGCCGCCGTGACGCCTCCCCAAGACGCCGCGCACGACGCCGCGCACGAGGTCCCTTCGCGCGCCCGGCGCGTGGGCCTCGTCCTCGGGCCCGCGCTGTTCCTCGCGCTGCTCGCGTGGCCCGACCTGCCGCTGTCGCCCGCCCAGCGGCGCGTCGCGGCGGTGACGGCGTGGACCGCGACGTGGTGGATCACGACCGCGATCCCGATCGGCATCGCGTCGCTCTTGCCCGCGGCGCTCTTGCCGCTGCTCGGCGTCGTCTCGGCGCGCGACGTCGCGCCGATGTACGTCAACGACCTCGTGCTCCTGTTCCTGGGCGCGTTCGTCGTCGCGCTCGGCGTCGAGCGCTGGGGCGTCCACAAGCGCGTCGCGTTCGGCGTGATCGCGCTCGTCGGCACGGGGCGGCGGCGGCTCGTGCTCGGCTTCATGACGGCTTCGGCGCTCCTGTCGTTGTTCCTCAACAACACGTCGACGACGTTGATGCTCTTGCCGATCGGCCTCGCGGTGATCGCGAGCGTCGAGGGGCCGAGCGAGGCCAAGAGCCCGTTCGCGATCAGCCTCTTGCTCGGAATGGCGTACGCGGCGTCGCTGGGCGGCACCGGGACGCTGATCGGGACGCCGCCGAATCAGGTGCTCGCCGGCGTGCTCGCAGAGCTCTGGCCCGAGGCACCGCCGCTCGACTTCGCGACGTGGGCGCAGGCGTGGCTGCCGCTCGTCGCGCTCTTCGTGCCGATCGGTTGGCTCCTGTTGACGCGCGTCGCGCTGCGCGTCCCGAAGGAAGGCGAGCGCGGCGCCGCGGCGATCGCCCAGGAGCGCGCGCGGCTCGGCCCGGTCACGCGCGGCGAGGTGCGCATGTCGATCGTCTTCGCGATCACGGCGCTGCTGTGGATCACCCGCGCCGGCTTCGACCTCGGCGCGGTGCGCATCCCGGGCTGGGTCGAGCTCGTCGCGCCGGCTTCGATCGAGCGGCCCGAGCGCTTCGTCAGCGACGCGACGGTCGCGGTCGCGATGGCGATCGTCTGCTTCCTCGTGCCGGTGCGGCCGGGCACGCGGCTGATGGACTGGAGCACCGCGTCGCGCATGCCCTGGGAGGTGCTGCTCCTGCTGGGCGGCGGCTTCGCGATCGCCGGGAGCTTCCAGCACTCGGGCCTCGACCGCGTCCTCGGCGAAGCGCTGGGCCCCTGGCTCGCCGGCCGCTCCGACTGGGTGGTCGTGCTCGCCGTCGTCGTCTTCATGGCGGCGCTGACCGAGGTGACGTCGAACGTCGCGACCTCGACGGTGCTCTTGCCCGTGCTCGGCCAGGCGGCGGTCGCGGCCGACCTGTCCCCGCTCTTGACGATGTTCCCCGCGACGATCGCCGCGTCTGCCGCGTTCATGCTCCCGGTCGCAACGCCGCCGAACGCGGTCGTGTTCTCGTCGCGCCTCGTGCCGGCGTCGACGATGGCGCGCGTCGGCATCTGGTTGAACGTCGCCGCCGCGCTGCTCATCACGCTCGTGTTCCAGCTCTGGAGCCGCCACGTCCTCGACGTCGCGAGCGCGGTGCCGGACTGGGTCCAACGGTAGTGCCTCATCCCACCCCGGCGGCTTGGGTGCACGGCCCGTCGTCGACCGTCGACAACCGTTATTGCGTTGACCCCTTCGACATGGTCTTCATCACAGCGTCGAGCAACGCGCGGGCGCGCGCTGGGCTCAGGCCATTGGAGGAGCCTAGGACGCGCGCCACCACCGGCGTCCGCGCCTCTTGTCAATCGCGGCGCTGGCGACGACCAACAGGCCCGCCAGCAGGAGCGGGGCCGCCAGGAGCAGCGCCAGCGGCACCCCCTCCTCGAGCCCGCCCGCGATCATGCCGACGACCCGAGGCTCGGGAGGATGATCCTCGAGTAGAGGAACGTGGTGTACGCGATACCCTCGCGCTCGGCGAAGGCCTTCATCGTCAGCTCAGATCGTTCCCAGCGCTGCAGCACGCGCCGCATCTCTTCGGTCCGACTCATTGGTCGCGCCTCCTTCCTCCTTCGCGACCCATCGTCGGCAACCAGCTCAGCCGATCAACGACCGCCAACCATGGGCTGGCCGGACGGATACGAATGATCACCTCAAGCGACGCTTACGCGACGGCTGTGCCGAGTATCGGGCGCATCGGCGGGACGACTCGCGCACAGTGGGTCCATCGCCACTCGAGGGTCAGTGCGCGTTGTAAAAGACCGTCAGAGAGCGACATGATCCGCTGTTGGCGGATACCAGATCGATTTCTCCGTCGCTATCCATGTCAACGGCGAGCGCGTTCTGCGGACAGCAGAGGATGTCGTCGACGAGTTCATCGAAGACGTGCAACCCCAACTCAAATCTACCGGGCACGATCTGCTCAAAGATCGTAAGGCTCTGGACGTTCGTGTTGACCGTGAGCAGGTCGGTGTCGCCGTCGCCGTCAAAATCGGCCGCTACAACCTTGCTCGGATCGCCGGCTCGCGTGCTGCCACAGGGAAGGCTGAGCTGCTGCGAAGGCAGAAAGCCGCCGCCGTCGATAGATCCGAAACTTACCGAGTCCGCGCTCTGAAGAAACACGGAGCACATGAACCCCTGTCGGTCTGCGGAAGCGATGTCGGCACGGCCATCCCCGTTCAGGTCGGCGATGACCGCGTCATATGGAGAGCTGAGTGGCATCGCTCCTGAGCCGAACTTCAAGTGAGGGAGGGCGTTACCGTCGGGAACAGTGGGAGCACCGAAGGTTCCTGTGACAGGGTCCTGTAGGAACGCGCTCATGTCGTTGCTAAACTCGTTCGCAGTCACAACGTCCAAGAACCCGTCACCGTCGAGATCCCCCAACGCGACGCCGCGCGCTCCGTTCGTATGCTCGATGCTTCCGATGTCCTGCGCCAGGGCAAATACGATTCCGCCTCCGGCGCCGCCCGCTGTTGACTCGTTCAGGAAGATCGTCGAGCTCACCTGAAAAGTCGGAACGTTCGCGCGCTGGACCGAGACCAAGTCGACGAGGCCGTCCCCATTCAAGTCGCCGGCTTCCATGTCGAACGCCGGTAGGAAGAGCTCGACGGTGAGGCTCGGCTCCTTCGGGTTGCCTTCAGCCCCGAACTCGCCTCCGGTAGACTGCTCGAACACCACGATGTCCGTAATCGTCTCCTCCCGGTCGGCGCTAGCGATGTCTAGATCGCCGTCGTTGTCAAAGTCCGCGAGCGCCACAGCAACCGGATCGCCGATGCTCCCCGGTCCGCCGAGGGAGGTCGCCGGGTCGAGCTTGAACACGCGCGGCTCGATTTGGAACGCGAGCGCGAGAGTTGGGATGCCATTCAGCAGCGCATCACCAGCGGCAACCGCGTCCAAAAGGCCGTTGCCGTCTAGATCTCCGACTGCCACCGTCAGCGGATTGCCCGTCTGACCAGGCCCGCCAATCTTGGTAATCGAATCCAGGTCGAAGTCGCCGGGTTGCACATTACGGAAGATCCGGACCGTGGCCGAGTCGCGGTTCGCAGTCAGAATGTCCAAGCCACCATCCTCATCGATGTCGACAACTGCGGCTCCCACAACGGAATCGGCGTCTCCGAAGCGGAGGCTAGGTCGGGAGAAGCCTCCAGCGTCAGGGATGCCGAGGTTGCCGGGCGCATTTTGCAGGAATACCAAGAGCTCGTTGATCGCCCGATTGGTGACTAGGAGATCCTGCCGCTCGTCGCCGTCGAAGTCCGCCGTGGACAGAGTGACCTCGGGTGTCCCTAGGAAGAAAAAGTCGGGATCGGCAAAAACCGCAGCGCCGCTGGGGAAGAGGCCCCTCTCGTCTTGGAACAGGAATACAAGGCCCTTAACGTTGAAGCTCGACTGACCGTCCGCCGGGCGGTTAGCCACGGCGACGTCCGGGTCTCCGTCGTCGTCGAAATCGGCGATGGCAACATCGATCGGCCCGGTTAGTGTTCCCGGCATATCGGCGCCCAGTTCCTGGCGCCGGCCACCGAGAACTCCCGCTTGATAGAGAATCGACACGGTTCCTCCGCTGGCGTTCGCGACGACCAGATCGAGGAATCCGTCGCGGTCGACGTCTGCGCACTCCAGGTCGTGGGCCCCCGGGAAGTCGTCGAACGTCGTGGGTGCCCCGGGACCAAGCGGGGCTCCCTCGAAGTGAAAGATCGATACCGCCCCGGTTCCCCTGGCGCTAGGCTGGAGTTCGTTCGACGACGCAACGTCGAGATCTCCATCACCGTCCAAGTCGGCAACAACGACGGCGGAAGGGCCCATGACCGGCAGCGCGTGGCCGCCGGCGAAGGCACTGGACTGAGTGCGCACCCACAGCATGTCGGCTCCCTCGGTGCAGGCCCCGCAACCGGTGCAATCCTCGGGCACCGAGGCATCAGCGACGACTAGATCCACCAGCCCGTCCTGGTCTAGATCGCCGGCCGCGAGGGACGACGGGCGCACAAACTCGCCCTGACCGACGAGAGCGTCGGGACCGGCAACGGAGAACAGATCGACACCAAACATCGTGCAGGCGGGCTCGGACGGGTCGGCGGGAGATCGAGGAAAGCTGTACGCAGGTGGGTTCTGGAGGTAGACCCCCACGGTCCGGTCCGCCGCTCCCCCGCCAGACTCGCAACCGAATGTCCGCGCGATGTCGAGGTCGCCATCGCCGTCCAAGTCTGCGGCGAGGATCGATCCCTCCTCGCGGCCGTTTTCGGCCGAGAAAGCCTCGAACGGGGCAAGGGAGATCGGGTCCGAGTCGATCGGGAAGGCGACACTTATTGGAGCGCCGGTTTCGCTTTGGACTCCGAGTTCAGTGTCAACGGGCGTGAGCCGGAAGAAGATGTTCCCACCACCGGGCACCTGACGACTGTCCCACAGGAAGACATGTCGACGGCCGGCCGGCGATGCGTCGACCGGACCTGAGTATCCGTCTAGATCCTGCGCGCTCGGGCCCAGGAAGCGTGGCACACGCCACGAAATTGGATCGCCCAGTGGGGGATCAAACGTTGCGTCCACGCGCGCGATCTGCGTGTCGATAGCGAAGTCGACGATCGTGTGTTGCTGCTCGAGACCACCGCCCACGGCGAGCGTCTCCGCGCCGGCTAGGGCGAGCAGCCGCAGGCCATCGGGACCAGACGCCACGCTCACGCGCGGATCCGCTTCGCCGTCGAAGACTGCCACCGAAACCGGCTCGGCGAAAACACCCAGGTCGAGGATGACAAGCTCGATGTGCGGTCCGCCCGACGGGCGGGCAGCGACGAGTAGCTGTGATCCGACGCCCTCCCAGGCGAGCGCCTGAGGCGCCGGAACGCCGGGGAAACTCCTCGTCACTGCGAGCGAACTCAGGTCAAGTTCGACGATGCGATTTGCACCTTGTTCCGCGACAAACGCCCGGTCGGGAGTGTGTGGGTCCACGACGATCCCTGTTGGCTGTTGCAACGGATTTGCGCGAGGAGCGGAAGGTGAGAACAGCGCGGTCACCGCATCGTGCGGCGACGGGCCGCGGATGAGGAGTAGCGACTGGCCAACCGTTGCCAGAAGCGCGCCGCGTCCCCACGTTGTTAGTCCACGGATTGGCCCGAGCTCGACCGTCGGGTCCGTCTCCGGTGCTTGCGCGAACATGCTCACGGTGTTCGCGCCGAGAGCGATCGAGTCAACTCGCCAACGCCCATCGTCGTCCGACGCGACAAACAGTGACCCGTCTCCCGCGTCGATAGTCATTGCGGTGGGCGTACCCGGCTGCAATGCAACCGCGACGGTCGTAGCAACGAATCCCGTCGCGAGGTCCACTTCGAGAACCTTCCAGCTCGCATCTTCTTCAACCAGCACGGCGGCAGTTCGGCCGTCCCCCAACGGAACGGCCGCCACGGGCATGGGCAGGGAGGCTGGGAGCGGCTTCGGGATGCGCGAGCTTCTCAGGATGTCGATCTCCCGACCGACGAGCCCCGCCGCCGCAAGCGTCATCGCGCTCGTTGCTGTTTCGGGAAGGCGCAGCTCGTTTCCTTCTGCCCCTGCGGGCAACCGCGCTATGCCTCGATGCTCCACCGGAAGCTCGGCGCAGACCTGCTTGGCGCGGCGCTCTTGCGGGTCCAACAGGATCTGCCTCAGCTCGTCGAGATCCGCTGGAAGGCTCAGTTCTGGGCCGTCAAAGTCCTGCTCCGGTCGCCTCCACTGCAGGACAAGCCTAACGTTGTTGGACTCGTCATCCTTCATCGAGAAGGGAAGCGGAATCCCGTTGCGGCGGTCCGGGTTAGAGACGATCGCTGCACCGTTCAACTCTGCTGCCGGCTCGGCGTTGTTGTCCACGTTGAATGGAACGCTCTCGACGGTTGTTGCGAGATCCGGATCGGGTGACACTCCATCGCCGAAGTCGTTCGCCGTGATACGGATCCGAACCCGGTTCTCGCTAGCCGGCAGGTCGTAGACAACATCCCAGAAGAACTCCAGGTCCGTGCCGGTCGGCTCCGCCGAAACGGCCTCAAACGCGAACTCCGGCGTCGGCTCGGAATCTTGAAGCCCCGCGGGCCGCGCGGTAGACCAGCCCCCAATGAGATCTCCGGACGCGTCGACGATGGCATACTCGACGCTCACGCGGACCGTGTCGCCGACTTCCTTCCCGTCGTCGTTCGTCTCGTCCGCGACTCGGAACTGGATGAGTGCGATACCCGCGACCTCATCCGAGGGAACCTCCACATCCTCCGACGCGATAGAGGGCGGGTCGTTCCCTGGCTTCACGGCCGCCGTCCCGGACAGTATGGGTGAGAGCGGGATCTGGTCTCCGATACTTACCGAGACCACGGTGCCAGGTTCGTGGAAAGCGGTACCCGAGTCGAGGTCAGTATCGAACTTCCACTTGAACGCGTGCTTCTTGCCGCTCGGTAGCGTGGCCAAGCTCTCTTGCGACTTCGGTTCGTCCAGCGTGACTTTCGCGAAGACGCCGTCAGGTCTACGATAGGAGATGGTGACGTTAGTCGGATCGCTCTCAGCATCGATCAATCGGAACGAGATCAATGCTGGTACGTTCTTGGTGGCGCTAACCTGAACGTCGGTGACGGCGGGGCCGGCGTTGCTGCTAGCGTCTCCCCCGGCCGCGGTTGCCACCGCGGCTGTGCCTACGCCGCAGCTCACGAGCACCCGCAAAGCGACGACTCCGGCGAGGAACTGCAGAAACGACCGGCGCGCGACGGACCAAGCACTCATCAATCTCCTCCTCTCGCAGTACGCCGAGTTGTGCCGTTCGCAGCTCACGTCGGTCCAATCGCGAAGGCTGGTGAGCAACTCGGCTGATCCCTCTTCCCGGGCTTCGCCCCGTAGCGGGGGAGCACGGATAGTAGCACGGCCTCGCGATTCGGAACAGCCCCGTGGCGGGCTCCCATATCGGGTCGGGCGCTGTTGCAATCAGAGCAGGTGATCAGAGCCAAGCTGTTTCCCCGTATCGAGCGACCAAAGGGACCATCCTACCCGACGGCTCGTCCGGGATTCGAGTATGCAAGCTCCTACTCGACGCGATCGTACACGTCCATCGCGTCACTGCCCACTGGATGGCGCGTGCCGCGTCGAAGCCGCGAGGCCCTGTTTTTCGACGGGCGACTTCGGCCAGACTTGCGGCGCTGGTGCTTGGGCACATCAATCGTCTCTCGGGCTCTGCAGGCGCTGACTGGAAGATTACCGAGATGTCTGTAGGTAAGCGGATCGAGCCGATCGGCTCCGACGTTGAGCGTCCCTTCGTCGGGCTAGAACTGGTGCCGATCGAGCCTGCTTCCATAACCATGAGCCGCACCGGCGGACGTCCAGCACGGGAGGCGCGGAGTCCTGGCGAGGAAGCGCAGCCCAGCCACGCAGCTCGGGCAAGCCGATCTTCTTTGTCCACCCCCTGGGGGTGAAGTGTCAGCCTCGCCTCACGTGGCTTCCACTCGAGGTGCGGGAGAGCCAGATTCTCCAGGTCCGGCGCTGACGCGGGCAACCGTGCGGGAGCGACACCGCTCAACCGCCCGGCGCCGCGAGCTCCTTCGCGATCGCCGCGGCGTCCTCGCTCTCGGGGTCGAGCTCGAGCGCGCGCGCCACGTGCGCGCGGGCCTTCGCGAGGTCGCCCGACTTCGTCCAGGCGACGGCGAGCGCGAGCTCGATCTGCGGCGCCTCCGCGTCGAGAGCGCGCGCCTGCTCCAGCGCCGCGATCGCCTCGGCCGGGTCGGCGCCGGCGCGCAGCCGCGCGACGCCGAGGCCCGCCCACGCGACGGCGAGCTCCTGGTCGCGCTCGACCGCGACGGCGAACTCCGCGGCGGCGTCGGCGTACTGGTCGATGCGGTAGAACGACCCGCCGCGGAACACCCGGCTGCGCGCGTCGTCGCGGTACTCGACGAGCGTGTCGGCGGAACGCCGCACCGCCACCTCGTCGTTCGCCTGGACCATGATCCCGAGGCGGATCTCCGCGAGCCGCGTCGGGTCGACCGACACCCACAGCACGGTCTCGAAGAGCTCCGCCTCGCGCTCGCTCGCGCCGCCTGCGCGCGACAGCTCGAGGAACCAGCGACACACGTGAAGGTGGTCGACGAGCTCGGGGTACTGGTCGAGCCCCTCCATCGCGGCGGCGAGATCCGCGGCGGTCGCGTCGTAGTACTGCGTCACGACCTCGGCGCGCGGCGAGGGGATGCCGCCGCCGTCCTCGAGCAGCGCGCTCAGATGGCCGAGCCAGCCCGCCGCGAACGAGAGGTGGATCACCGAGCGCGCGAGCAGCGAATCCGGCGTGCCCGCGCGCGCGAGCAACGACTCGGTGCTCGCCGCGAGCTCGCCGTACAGCTCCGCGTCGCCGAGCTCGCCGAGCTTCGTCGCGATGTCGAGGAAGCTCGACGCCGCGAGCAGGTACACCGCGAACGGCGTCTCGCCGCCGGCGACGAGCGCGCGGTCGCACCACAGCTCGACCTCCTTCTTCGCGTCCTCGTCGTCCGGGTGCGTCGACGCCTGCCGGAAGTACAGGAACGCGAGCTCCGTCGCGGCGCGGCCGAGCGACTCGTCGAGCTCCCACGCCCGCGCGAACAGGCTCGCCGCGGCGTTGAGCGCGTCGCCGTCGCGGTAGCGCAAGCCGTGCTCCTTCAGCGCGAGCGCGTAGTCGAGATGGAGCTGCGCGTTCTCGCGGTCGCCCTCGAGTTGCGTCAGGTACTCGTGGAACGCGACCTGGAACGCCTTCTGCGCGTCCTCGTGCATGCCGAGCTCGCCGAGCGCGCTCGCGAGCCGGTACCACGTGTGGGGCGTGTCCTCGTTCGCCTCGATCTTCGTCTGCGCGTCCTCGGCGCGCGCATCGGGGGGCTCGAGGTCGCGCTCGCTCAACGGCTCGAGGTGCTTGCGCGAGACGTTGAAGAACCAGCCGATCTCGACGCGCGGCACGCGCAGCCGCTCGAGCATCGCCTCGACGTCTTGCGCCGGGGCGAGCGAGCCGCAGAGCGCGGCGGCGACGAGCGTGAGCACGAATCGCGTCAACGGTCTCCCTCCCCTTCGTCTCGCTGCGCCAGGTGCGCGAGCATCGTCTCGATGCTCGTGGTCGGAGCCTTGCAGGCGTGCTCGCGGCACACGTACGCCGTCGCGCGGCCGTCCTGCGCGCGCTGATCGCGCGTGAACTCCGCCAGACGCACGATCTCCGGCTCGTCGCCCGGGGGCCGCAGCAGCACGACCTTGTGCGGGAGGAAACGCTCGCGCAGCGCTGCCAGCATCGCGCGCGTGTCGTCCGCTCCCGGGTCGCCGGCGATGACGACCTCGAAGCTCGGGCCGAGCGCGAAGTCGAGCGCGATGAGCGACGCTGCGTGGTAGTAGGCGTATTCCGGATGCCCGATCGAGCCCGCGTTCGCGTTCAGCGTCGCGATCGCGCGCTCCTCGTACGCGCTGCGCCCCGTCAGCCGAGCGAGGCGCACGAGGTTGGTCGCGGCGACCGCCTGGCCCGACGGCAGCGCGCCGTCGGCGATCTCCTTGGGCCGCACGAACAACACCTCGCCGTCGTCCGCGCCGAGGAAGAAGCCGCCGTGCTCGTCGTCGGCGAAGCGCGCGATCATCGCGTCGGTCAGCGCGAGCGCCTCGGCGAGCCAACGCGCCTCGAACGTCGCCTCGTACAGCTCGATCAGGCCCTCGACGAGGAACGCGTAGTCGTCGAGCACCGCGGGGAGCGCCGCCTCGCCGGCGCGCCAGCGCTTGAGCAGCTCGCCGTCCTCCGTCCGCAGCTCGCGCAGCACGAAATCGGCGGCCCGGCGCGCCGCCTCGACGTACTGCGGGTCGCCGAAGCTGCGGCCGGCGAGCGCGAGCGCGCCGATCATGAGCCCGTTCCAGTCGGTCAGGACCTTGTCGTCGAGGAGCGGGTGCACGCGCTGCTCGCGCGCGGCGAAGAGCTTCTGCCGCGATGCCTCGAGCCGCGCGCGCAGCTCGCTCTCCTCGAGCTCGAGCTCCTGCGCGACCTCCGCGAGCGGCCTGGGCAGATAGAGCACGCTGCGTCCGGTCGCGCGCTGCGTCGCCTCCTCGAGGAAGTTGCCGCCGGGGACGACGCCGTAGACGCCGTTCCACAGCTCGCCCTCCTCGGCGCCGAGCACCGTTGTCACCTGCTCGGGCGTCCAGACGTAGAAGAGCCCTTCCTCGCCCTCGCTGTCGGCGTCCTCGGCCGAGAAGAACGCGCCCTGGGGCGAGCGCATGTCGCGCAGCACGTACGTCAGCGTCTCGCGCGCCGCGCGCTCGAAGTCGGCGCGGCCGGTGACGAGCCACGCCTCGACCAGCGCGCTGGTGATCAGCGCCTGGTCGTAGAGCATCTTCTCGAAGTGCGGCAGGAACCAGCGCGCGTCGGTCGAGTAGCGGTGGAAGCCGAAGCCGACGTGGTCGCGGATGCCGCCGTGCAGCATGCCGGAGAGCGTCGCCTCGACCAGCGCCACCGTCTCGTCGTCGTCCGTGCGCGCGGCGCGGCGCAGGAGGAACCGCAGCCGGTGCGCGACGGGGAACTTCGGCGCGTCGCCGAAGCCGCCGTAGCGCTCGTCGAACGTCGCGGCGAGCTGAGCTTCCGCTCGCGCGAGCGCGGACTCGCTCAGCGCCTCGCCGCCCTTGCTCCGCGCCCAGGCTGCGATCGCCTTCGTGATCTGGTCGGCGTCGCCGAGGAGGCTGTCGCGATCCTCCGCCCACGCCTGCGTGATCCACGGCAGGACCTCCATCATCCCCGGCCGGCCGAGCTGGCCCCGCTTCGGCAGATACGTCGCCGCCCAGAACGGGTCCTTGTCCGGCGTCATCACGACCGTGTTCGGCCAGCCGCCGGCGCCGCGCGTCAGCATCTGCGTGACGCTCATGTAGACCTGGTCGACGTCGGGGCGCTCCTCGCGGTCGAGCTTGACGCAGACGAAGTGCTCGTTGAGCAGCGCGGCGACCTCGGCGTCCTCGAACGACTCGCGCTCCATGACGTGGCACCAGTGGCACGTCGAGTAGCCCGACGAGAAGAAGATCGGCTTGTCCTCGGCCTTGGCGCGCGCGAACGCTGCCTCGCCCCACGGGTACCAGTCGACGGGGTTGCGCGCGTGCTGGCGCAGGTAGGGGCTCTGCTCGAAGACGAGGCGGTTGAACTCGTCGCCGCCGTCGGGCGGGAGCTTCGCGATCTCGTCGGGCGACGGCAGCGGCTCGTCGCCGTCGCCCGCGACGGCGGCCGCGAGCGGCGCGGCGCACAGGAGCGTGATCAGGAGCGGAATCATGGGCTCTCCGAACCGGAGAGCCTAACGCATCAGGCGAGCTCCGCGAGGGCGGCGTGCGCGTGCTCGATGTTGGCGCGCGCGGTGGGCAGCTCGGCGAAGCCCTCCTCGTGCCAGCCGTCGGTCGCCATGCTCCAGGCGCGCGCGAGCAGGCGCTCGCAGACCGCGACGCCCTCCCAGACGCGGGCGTAGTCGCCGACGCCAAGCAGCTTCGTCAGATCTTCGTTGCGCGACGTGAAGTCGAAGTACTCGTCGCGCAGGAGCGCGTCGATGCGGTCGCGGACCGCGCGCTCGGAGACGCCGGGAGCGCGCGCCGCCTCCTCGATCGCGACGACCTGGTCGCGGATGACCGTGAGCTGCGCGAGGTAGCCGGCGCGCTCGCTCGCGACGTGCTCGGCGCCGACCGCCGTGCCGCCCGCCTGCATGCGGCCGAGGAAGCCGCCGGCGACGAGCAGGACGACGCCGCCGAGGAAGAGCGGCCAGGCGAGCTTCTCCGTATGCGGTCCGTCGTCGCCCTCGACGCCCGCGGCGGCCGGGAGGTCGTCCACGCTGCTCGCGGACTTGCGCGGGTCGTGGAACCCCGCGGCACCTACGGTGCCGACGCAGAACCCGATCACGATGACGATCGTCGCGAAGTGCTTCATGGTGTCAGGAGACCGACGTGGCGACCTTGAAGATCGCGTACGTCACGTTGACGAGGGCGTCACCGACGATCAGGCCGGCGGCGATCGGCACGCCGGTGTCCTCCGCCCAGCGCGCGCCCCGGGCGCGCGTGACGAGGATGTTCGTGATGCCGCCGAGACCGAACATGACCATGTACTCGAAGGGCAGGTAGAGCGAGAGCCCGACCATCACCCCGATGCCGGGCGAGACGAGCAGCGACACGAGCAGGCCGAGCACCGCGCCGGTGAGGTACTTGCCGAGCGGGACGTTGCCGTCGCGCACGATGTCTACGGCGGACTGCAACGCCGCCGCCTGCGGCGCGCCGAGGGATGGGACGCCGGGCGGAAGCTCCAGGCTGCTCGTGACCGCGCCGGTCACTTCGTCGACGTTCTCCACCTGCATCGCCGCGACCGTCTCGGAATCCCCCTTCGCGACCGCTCGCGCGTGGAGCACCTCCACCTGATTCGGTCCGAACGCGAAGGCCTTCCAGAGCAGGATGACGGTGAGGATCGCGACCCCGGGGCCGATCCAACACGTCGCGATCTGCGCGATCTGCTGTTTGAGCGGTCGACCGCCGACGAGGTAGCCCGTCTTCAGGTCGGCCATCATGTCCGCGCACATCGACGTCGCCACGCAGACCGCCGTACCGACGGTGACCGCGGGCACGACTCCGTGCTCCGTCCCCATGATCACGAGCATGATCACGATCGCGATCAAGGCGAGGCCGGACAGCGGGGACCAATCGGTGCGCCCGGTGGTCTGCGCGACGACGAGGCCCGCGACCCAGAGCCATATGGCAGCGACGACGGTCGCGATGATGACGGTCCCCCAGCCGAGCGTGTCGCCGCCGGCGAGCTTGGTCGTCACGAGCAGGACGACGAGACCCACGGCCATTCCTCCGCCGAGGACGGAGATCGGCATTTCCTCGCGCGTGCCGCCGATGCCCGACGAACGCAGGCTTGCGAGAGCCGTCTTGAGCGCCGGCAGCGCGACGACGATCCCCGCGATCGCACCGCCCAAGATCATCCCGATGCCGACCTTGTTCGACGTGAACTCGCGGAACGGCCTGGCGAACTCGTCTGCGGTCTCGTAGTCGTCGGAGAAGATCCTGAAGTGGCCGAACGCCTCGGGCACCCACCCCATCGCGACGCAGAACGGGATCAGCACCCAGAAGTTGAGCAGGGTCCCGTACAGCACCACGAGCCCAGGCCGTCCCGCGAGGTAGCCCGCGCCGAGCGTCAACAGGCTCACAGCGAAGACCAGGCGGATCCCCGCAGGAGCGCCGAGCCACTCGCCGACCGGCAGATCCGCTGGGATCACCCCCGTCGTCGCCAGCCCCTGCACGACGAGCGCGACGCCGATTCCGCTCGCGAGCAAGATCGCCTTGTGCACGCCCGCGCCGGGTGCCTTGAGGATCGTCGCGACCGCGACGCCCTCGGGGAAGCGCAGCCGCTCGTAGTCGATGATCTGCTTGCGCAGCGGGATGATCATCACGACGCCCAGGAGCGAGCCCGCGCTCGCCGCGAGCACGAGCGCCGTGTAGTCGATGCTGTCCTGCATCCCGAGCAGGAAGAGCACGGGCACCGTGAAGATCACGCCCGCGTTGACCGTGTTCACCGACGAGGCGACGGTCTGGAAGATGTTGACCTCGAGGATCGAGCCGCGCCGCAGGATGCCGCGCAAGAGGCCGAACCCGATGATCGCGGCGACGGTCGAGCCGACGATCGTGAACCCGATCTGCAGCCCGGCGAAGCAGATCCCCATGTTGAGGATCGCGCCGAACAGGACCCCGCCGACGACGCTCGCGACCGTCAGCTCCCGGTACTTCGGTTGCAAGGGCAGCTCCTCCGAGGCCACCCGCTCCGGGTGGGAGGCGCATGATGTCAAGCGCCCCCCGCCCGTGCCACATCCACCTACTGCACGCGCTTGACCTGGACGCCGAGCCGGGCGCGGTCGACCTCCTGCTGGTAGCTGTCCAGGCGCTGCTGCTGGGCCTGCTCGTTCAGGTGGAAGACGTTCTCGAAGTACGCCTGCTCTCCGAGCCGCCCGGCATCGTTGCCGAACGTCGCGTCCGGCATACGCTTCTCCGGCTGACCGAGCACCTGGGTCCCACGGTGGAACGCGTAGCGGTCGTCGCCGAGCCGCGCGATCACCGTCGCCGTCCCCACGACGCCGTCCGCGACGAACAGGCCGCGCGGATCGGTGCGCCCGGAGACGAAGTCGCTGCCGTTCGAGCCGACGACCTTGACGTCGACGTCGCGCACGTAGGCTCCGCTCGCCTGGTCGGTCACCTGCACGCGCACGCGACCGGACACGGCGTCGGCGCGCACGTCGAGCTCCAGCGGCGACACGAGCACGAGCCCCGACGTGTGCAGCTCGTCGCCGCGGCAGATCACCAGGTACGCGCCCGGCTGGTCGAGCGCGAGCTCGACCGCGCGCTCGTGCTCGAACAGGTCGCGGCCCTCGCCGAGCTCGACGTGTTTCAGCAGCACCGGCGCGATGCCCGCCAGGTTGACGCGCGTCACGTCCTGCAGGTTGCGCTCGCGCAGGTACAGCGTCATCAAGTCGACCTCGTAGACGAGCAGCTCCGCGCTCTCGACGTTCTTGTGGCGCAGGTCGAGGGCGACTAGCTCGCCCGGCCGCACGACCGTGACCTCCTCGAGCGTGATGCGCTTCTCGCGGAAGCCCGCGATCGCCTCGCGCGCGTCGGGGAACGCCTCGTCGACGCGCTCGTAGTACTCGATCGCGCGCTCGGGCCGCTGCGCCGCGTGCCAGATCTGGCCGAGGATGTACCAGGCGAGCTGCCGGTTGTCCGACGGCCGCCGCGCCCCGCTCTCCTCGACGTACTCCGCCTCCGCGATGCGCTCGAGCAGCGCCACCGCGGAGTCGTCGCGCGCGAGGTACCAGTCCGCGACCGCCTGCACGTACAGGAACGCGTCCTGGTGCTCGGGAGCGGAATGGCGCGCGGCCAGCCTCTCGGCGAGCGCCGACGCGGTCTCGTACTCCTCGATCGTCACGTACGCGCTCACGAGGTTCAGCCCCGCGTCGGGCGCGAGCGGATCGGTCGGGTAGAGCGTCAGGAAGCGCTGGAGCACGACGATCGCGGACAGCTCGAGCGCCGCGCGGTCGAGGCCGGCGGCGCGCAGCTTCGCGTCGGAGTGCGCGCTCGGCGCCTTCGTCAAAAGCTTGTCGGCGATCGTGAGATAGCTCGCGACGACGCTCGGCAGGTCGGGGAACGCCAACCACAGCTCGCCCAACGTCTCGATCGCGCCCGCGAGCTCGCCCTGCGCTTCGAGCGCGCCGGCGACCTGCAGGTCCTTGCCGAACGTCTCCTCGACCGTCGCGCGGAAGATCAGGAGCGCGCGCTCGTGCTCCTCGAGCTCGCGGTACGCCGCGCCGACCGCGACGACGTCGTCGAACGGCACGTACAGCTCGGGATCCTTCTCCTTGAGCACCTCGAAGAAGCGCACGATCGCCGGCGCCGCCTCGCGCTCGATCGCGAGGAACAGCAGCTTGGTCGCGACCTCGCGCAGCCTGTTCTCGTCGAGCTCGTCCTTCCACGCGTCGTACAGCGCGAGCAGCTTCTCGTTCGCCTCGGCGAGCTCGCGGACGTCGTAGAGCCGCGTACCGAGGTGGAAGAGCTCGTCCGGCGTCGGGCGGTAGTCGTCCGGGCTCTCGGCGCCGCGGTCGAGCACGACGAGCTCCATCGGCTCGCCGTCGGCCGAGCGATCGGGCTCGTACGCGCTCTGCACCCGCGCCGGCAGCGCGCGGAACGAGCCCGGCATCGCCCCGACGAGCGTGTAGCCGACGGTGCTCGTGCCGCGGTGGCGGCCGATCTGGAGCACGAGCCGGCCGTCGCGCTCCTCGAAGGACTCGAAGGTGCCGGTCACGCTGCCCGCGAGCACGCGCGCGCCCGCGGGGAGCGGCACCTCGAGCACGAGGTACTCCTCCTCCGCGCGCGCGTCGTTCGACTCGGACAAGCACCAGAAGCTGACGCGCGCGTGCGTCGCCTCGCCGACCGGCAGGTGGTCGACCGTGTTCGTCCACGTCTGGTACCGGCCGCTGCCGAGCACGGAGAAGCCGGTCGGCAGCTCCTTGCCCCGGTACGTCGGCGCCGCCGCGTAGTACTCGTGCGACACGATCCGCAGGCCCTTCGCATCGCGCCGCGCGACGTCGGTCGTGAGGCCGCGCATCGTGGCGACGAAGAACGGCTGCGCGTTGCCGCGCACCTCGAAGTCGAGCCGCGCGCGCACGTCGTCGAGCGCGTCGGCCGGCACCTCGACGTGCAGCCCGCGCGCGTCGCCGTCGAGCTCGATCGTCTCGAGCTCGCGCCCGTCGAGCCGGATCGCGACCGTCCCGCGCTCGTCGCGTCGCTCGACGCGGCCGTACCAGTCGCCGAGCGCTGCGAGCACGAAGCCGCGCGCGCGCGCCGGACGCCACGGCCGCTCGGCCAGCAGCGTCTCGACGCCCTCGGGGATGCGCGGCGAGCTCGGCCGCGCGCTCTGCAGCGCGAGCAGCGCGAGCGCCGTCATCTCGAGCGGAGCCCGGTGGAAGGTCGTGTTGTCGACGACGCTCCACGTGCAGCGCAGGCCGCCGCTCGCTTGCACCGCCGTGACGAGCTCGCTCGACTCGAGCCGCTCCGCGAGCTCCGCCGCCATCGGCACTCGGCCGAGCTCCGCCAGCGCGAGCGTCGCGTACGCGAGCGCGGCGGGCGACAGGCTCTGGCGCAGCCGGTGCAGCCGGTTGAGCGCGCCGAAGTCCGCCGCGTCGTGCAGCGCGAGCGCCCACTGGATCATCGCCTTGAGCTCGTCCGCCTGCTGGCTCGCGCCGCGGAACGCGTTCTGCGCGAACGTCACTCCGCGCTCGACGACCTGCGGCGGCACGGAGACGCCCTCCGCGCGCGCGCGCCCGAGGGCGGCGAGCGCGAGGCACGACGTCGGCGGGTCGCTCGTGCGGCCGCGCCCGCTCCAGGCCCAGCCGCCGTCCTGCTGTTGCGCCGCGACGAGCCGCGCGACGAGCGACTGCGCGCGCTCGAACAGTCGCGGGTACTCGCGCGAAGAGCGCGCGGCGTCGAAGCCGCCGGCGCGCAGGTACGCGAGCACCGCGCTCACGCCGACCAGGTCGCCCGCCGCCTGGGCGTGCGTCGCGTCGCGCCCCGGGTCCGGCACGAAGCCGTCCTCGAGCGCCTCGTCGACGAGGAGCCGGCGCACGCCGGGGCCGACCCAGAGCTCGAGCCGGCTCCCGCGGTACGAGCCGCCGGCCGGCAGCTCGAGCCAGACCGTGCGGCTCGCCGTCAAGCGGCCGCTCGCGCTCGCGCTGACCTCGAGGCCCCACGGGACGACCGGCAGCGCGCGCGCGACGCGGTCGGAGAGCTCGCGGCCGCCGAGCCGCGCGTCGAGCTCGAGCTCGACGCCGTACGTCGCGACGAGCGGCACCGGCTGCACCGCGTCGAAGACGTGCTCGGTGACGCCGGGGCCGAGCTCGAACGTCGCGGGCACGACGAGCTTGTCGTCGCCGGCGACGAGGCGCAACCGCAGGCTCGCGGTCCCGCTCGCGCCGGTCAGGTTGTGCACGCGCGCGACGAAGCGCGGCTCGTCGCCCTCGGTCAGCGCGCCGGGCGCCTTCAGCTCGACGAACAGCTCCGCGCGCGTGACGAACGACGCCTCCGCCGCGCCGACGACGGTCTCGGGCGTCGTGCCGCGGCTCGTGATGCGCCAGCGCGTGCTGCGCTCGGGCAGCGCGAAGCGCACCTCGGCGCGGCCATCCGCGTCGGTGCGCACGTCCGCGCGCCAGAACGCGGTCTCGGCGAGCAGCTCCGCGCGCGCGGCGTCGTCTTCGCCCGCGTTGGCCCTGACCCGGCCGCCCATGCGACCGCCGAACTTCCCCCCGGCGCCGCCGCCGAGGCCGATCGCATCGCTCGGCCCCGGCACTTCGGCCTTCGCCGCCGCCGGCGGCGCGCCGTGACCGACGAAGAAATCGTTCGCGCCTTCCGTCGCGCCGTCGCTGATGAGCACGTCGAGCAGCTCGTCGCGCCGCGCGCGCAGGTCCTGCTCGACGCGCCGACGCTCGGACTCCGCGAGCACCGCCGCCGCGATCGTCGTCGTGCGGCCCTCGTAGCGGAACGTGCAGCTCGAGGTCGTGCGCATCGCCGCCGCGCGCCGCGTGCCTTCGCCGAAGAACGCGGTCGGATCCGCGAGCGTGTCGGGGTAGCGCTCGAACAGCGCGGCGTCGACGACGGCGAGCGAGAGCTCCGCCTCGACCGGCCGGCCGAGCTGGTCGGTGACGCGCACGCTCACGCGCGCCTCCTCGCCCGGCGCGTAGGCGTCGCGCGACGGCTCGAGCGCGATCGTCAGCCGGCGCGCGACCTCGTACTCGACCGTCGCCGTGTGGAAGCGGTTCGCGTCCATCATCGACGCGGAGAGGGCGAAGTTCGGGAAGTGCGCGTGATCGACGGCGAAGCGCAGCTCGTTCGAGCCGCGCTCGACGCGCACGAGCTCGTAGTCGAGCACCCCCTCGCCCTCGTACGTGACGAGCGCGAGCCCGCTCCCCGCCCGGTTGTGCAGGACGACCCGCGCATCGGCGCCGACCTCGAGCCGCAGGTCGTCCGCGAGCAGCCGCAGCTTCACGTCGTCCTCGTCGCCCGAGACGAGCAGCGACAGCGTCGCGTGGACCGGGTTCCCGAAGCGGTCGGTCCCCTCGGCGCGCAGCACGTAGTGGCCGCCCTTCGCGATCGTGAGCGCGCGGTGCGCCTCGCCGTCCTGCGCGTCCGTGGCGAGATCGTGCGTCTCGACGAGCCGCTCGATCCAGCGCCCGCGCTCGCGCGACTCGCGCCGCAGCACCGACAGCTTCATCGCGCGCTCCGCCGGATCGCCGTCGGGCTCGCGCGCGCGCAGCGTCACGTCGAACGGCTCGCCCGCGAGCACGACGCCGCGCGTCGTCTCCAGCGTCGCCTCGTAGCCGCGGATCGCGAGCCAGATCGTCGTCGCCGCCGACACGCTCTCCTCGAGCAGCGTCGCCGAGACCGAGAGCGCGCCCTCGAGCGCGAGGTCGCGCGTCGCGAGCTCGACCTCCGCGCGGCCCTTTGCATCGGTGCGCACGTCCTCGACGCGGCCGTCGGGCAGCGCGAAACGCACCGGCGCGTCCGCGACCGGCTCGCCGTAGTACCACGCCGCCCGCACGACGAGGGGCACGCTCTCGCCGCGGTACACGACATCGCGCTCGACGTCGAACACGAGCTCGATCGGCTCGAGCCGGTACTCCTCGACGCGGAACGACCCCTGGAACGTCGGACCGCCCGGGCGCTCGCAGCGCACGGTCCACGTGCCCGTCGGCGCGTACCGGTCGAGCTCGAACGTGTCCGCGAGCGTCCCGAAGTCGGAGAGCGCGATCTCGCTCGCGTGCATCGAGCGCCCCTGGCTGTCGGACACGCGCACGTTGTACGGCGCGCCGCTCTCGAACGCGTACGCGCCGTCGACGACGTCGCGGACGATCGCGCGCAGGTGCACGACCTGGCCGGGGCGATACGCCGGACGGTCGGTGTACACGTACCCGCGCGGCGAGAGCCCGGCGGACGCGCCCAGCCCGGCGATCGAGAGCCCGTCGGACGCGACGTGGCCGTCCTTCAGCGCGAGCACGCGCACGCCGTTCGCGGCCGCGAGCTCGTCGAGCACGAGGCGCGCGACGCCGTCGACGTCCGTCGTCGCGACGGCGACCGCGGGCGCGTCCGCGGTGCCGAGGTGCCCCGGCAGCGCCGCGAGCACGCGCACCCCCGCGGCGGGCGCGGACGCGAGCATGTCCTGCGCGAACACGAAGATCTCGCGCCGCGAGCTCTTCACGATCACGTCGACGTCGCTGCGCACGCACAGCGTCGTCGCGCGCAGCTCGCCGGCGATCGCGGTGACGACCCACACGCCCGGGCCCTCGACCGGGAGCTCGATCGTCTGCTCGATCGGCGCATGGGGCCGGTAGCCCGTCACGTCGACCTCGAACGTCGCGTCGGGCGCGATCAGGTCGAGGTCGAGCTGCTCGACGTCGCGGTTCGTCAGGTGCTTGCGGAAGTACGCCTCGAGGTCGAGCCGGTACAGCTCGACCGTGAGCCCCTCGACGTTGCGCACGTGCGCCGTCACGGCCGCGGGCTCGTTCGTGCGGCGCACGCGCTCGGTGACGAGCGTCAGCTCCTCGGTCAACAGGAGCGCGAGCCGCGCGCGCGCCCGGGCCGCCCACGGCTCCAAGGCGCACTGGCGGTAGGCGGCGATCGCCTCCTCGAGCTCGCCGAGCTCGGTCTCGAGCAGGAGCGCGATGCGGTACAGCGCCTCGGACGCCTCGCTCGTCTGAGGGTACTTGCCGGCGAGCTTGCGCCATTGCGCGATCGCCGCCCGAAACAGCGGCTCGAGCTCCGCGCTCTCCGCGCTCTGGTCCGCGCGCCGCGCCTCGGCCTCCTCGACGTACAGCAGGCCGAGGTCGAGCATCACGCGGGTGACGCGCGCGTCGAGCGGGTGCGCCTCGAGGAAGCGCGTCCACGCGCGGCGCGCCTCGTCGTGCTCGCCCTCGGCGCGGTGCTCGGCGCCGATCGCGTGCTCGCTGTCGACGATCGCGCGCTGCGCGTCCGCCCAGCTCGGCCCGGTCGGGAACCGCCGCACATACTCCGAGAAGATCACGATCGCGTCCGCGTGGCTGCCCTGGCCCGCGCGGATGCGCCCGCGCTCGAAGAGGGCCCGCATCGCCAGCTCGAGCGCCTGCTCGCCCTCCTGGTCGCTCGCGCGCTCGAGGAGCTCGCCGTACGCGCGGAACGCGTCCTCGTCGCGACCGATGTCCTGCAGGAGCCGCGCGATGCGCGCGCCGGCCTCGAGCGCGCGCGGATGTCCCTCGAAGCGCGCGAGGAAGCGCTCGAGCGCCGCGATCGCGAGCGGCGTGCGAGCAGCGTCCTTCTCCGGCCACGTCTGCGACACCGCGAACGCCGCGTCGCCCTGGAGCTCGCTCAGGCGCGCCCGCTCGGCGTCGTCGTCCGCGACCTCGTGCCCCGCCCACGGACCGCGCCCCGCGCGCGCGTCGTCGATCGTCGCGACGAGGTCCTCGAACGCCCGCCGCGCACCGGTCGGATCGCCCGACGCGAGCCGGCACGCGCCGAGCCGGTACAGGACGCGGAACAGGCGCTCGCCCGGCCCCTCGTCCGCCGCCTTCGCCGACCGGCGCGGATCGAACTCGACGAGGTACGCCTCGAAGTCGCGGATCGCCTCGCCCCAGCGCTGCATCGCCTGCATGCACGCGCCCATCCCGAAGCGCGCCTCCTCGCGCACGTCGCGCGGCGCCTCGAGATCGAGCACCTTCGCGTAGAGCTGGTACGCCCGCGCGTAGTCGGGATCCGCCGCGTCGGGGCGCGAGAGGTCGCGCTCGGCCGACAGCTCGTCCGCGAAGCGCAGGTACGTCTCGGCGAGCTCGCGCTTGCGCTCGGCGGAGAGCAGCGCGCGCGCCTCCTCCTCCCAGATCCGCTCGGCCTCCTCGAAGCGCCGGCCCTCGCGGTGGAGCTCCGCGAGCTGGAAGCGCGCCTTCGCGCGCCAGCGGCTGTCGGAAAAGCGCGCGAGCAGCTCCTCGAACGCCGCCGAGCTCTGCGCGGCGTCGCCCGCCTCGCGGTGCGCGACGCCTTCGAGATACAGCCACGTTTCCGTCTGATCCGGGCTCTTCGCCTTCAGCTCGGCGAGCGCGGCGAGCGCGTCGTCGTACCGGCCGTCGACCATCGCCGTGCGGACGGCGTCGGGGAAGACCGGCAGGCCGCTCTGGGCGCGCGCGGCGGTCGGCGCGAGAACGGCGGCGGCGAGGGCGAGGAGCGGGGCGAGCGCTGCGATCCGGTGCATGAGGATCCGGTGCAAGAGGTGGTCGGTCCGCGCTGGACGCTCTCGCTCCAACGCCGAGGGGGCACGCGAGTTCAACACGACTCGGGCCGCCAGCGGTTGAACGGCGTGCGGGGTGCGGGTGTTGGCGGCGGGAGCAGATCGACGAGCTCGCTACGGCGCCCGCACGAAGGTCCGGGTCGCGCTCTCGGGCGCGTCGGCGGCATTTTCGCCGCGGGAGCGGTCGGGAAGGCGGCGGACCTTCCAGCGCAGGGGCTCGCCCGCCGGGAGGTTGCTCCAGAGCTGGGCCGGCACGGCATAGCGCGGCTCCGTCCCCGCGGCGCCGGCGTGCTCGACGCTGCCGCCGAGGAACGCGCCGTCGGGGCCGACGAGGTAGACGCTCCAGCGCGCGTCCTCGGGCGTGTCGGGCGGCGGCGTCCAGACGATCTGGGGCGGTGCGGCGAGCACGGCCCCGTCGGGCGGCGCGACGAGCTCGATCTGCGCGTCGGCCGGCGCCACCGCGGCGCGAACGCCGGCGACGAGCGCGGCCTGGTGCCGGTCGGCCGGCGGCTCGCCGAGCTCGGTCAGCGGCACGACGCGCAGGGCGAAGACCGCCACGCCCGCTGCCGCGGCCGCGGCCGCGAGCGCGGCGGCGAGGCCGCGTCCCAGGCTCACCCAGCCGGCGGCGACGAGCACCGCGAGCGGCCCGAGGCCGGGCAGGAGGTAGCGCGCCTGCGCCTGGGCGAACGTCGCGTTGAAGCGCACGTACGCGAGCGCGACGAGCAACGCGACGAGGGCGAGCAGCGCCGAGCCCGCGCCGCGTCCGGCGCAGGCGCGCGGCCGCGCGAGCCAGCCGAGCGCGCCGAGCGCGAGCAGCCCGAGCGCGAGCCAGCCGGCGGAGCGCGGCGGCGCGTCGCGCGCGACCGCGACGGCGCCGACGAACGACTCGAGCGTGAGCGCGGGGAACTTGTGCACGAGCCAGTCGCGGACGTGCTCCTGGGGAACGACGCTCTCGGCGTAGCCGCGGCGGTGCACTTCGCTCGCGAGGGGCTCGCCGTAGAGCGCGACGTTGCGCGCGAAGAACGGCCCGGCGAGCAGCGCGGCGACGCCGGCGAGCACGAGCCCGTCGACGAACGCCGCGCGCCGCGCAGACGCGCGCGCCACGGCGACGAGCGCGACGAGCCCGGCGACGGGGACGAGGAAGAGCGCCGTCAGCTTCGTCGCGAGCGCCAGGCCGAGCAGGACGCCCGCGGCGAGCGCGCGCCGGCGCGTCGTCCCGTCGAGCGCGATGCGCGCGAGCACGAGCGTGCACGCGGTGGCCAGCGTCGTCGCGAGACTGCCGTTGTCGAGCACCCCGTGCGCGGACCACCAGACGGGCGCGCTCGCGAGCGCGACCGCCGCGGCGCCGGCGACGGCGGGTCGGTCGGGGTGAACGAGACGCGCGAGCCGGTGCACGAGCACGATCGTGATCGCGCCGAGCACGACCGAGAGCCCGCGCAGGAGCCGCAGCGCGCGCACCTCGCTCGACACGGGCGCCCGCTCGTCCCATCCGTGCAGCCGCACCAGCGGCGGGAGCGGCTCTCCGGGCGTGTAGCCGCTCGGCGCCGCGACCGGGACGAGGTCGCCGTTCCCGGTCGCGACCTGCACGCCCGCGAGCAACGCGTAGTACAGCGGCGGATGGTGCCCGAGGTTCTCCTGGTGGTGCGGCGGCCGGCCGAGCTCGGCGGCGCTGCGGCGCACGAGCGGCAGCTCGCGCACCTCGATCAGGTGCCGCGCGTAGTCGAGGTGGTCCGCCTCGTCCGGCCCCTCGAGCGCGGGCAGCCGCACGGCGAACGCCGTCGCGAGCGCGCAGTGCAGCGCGACGGCCAGCGCGAGCACGAGACGTCGCGGGCCCGTCGAGCGCGCCTGCCGCGTCATGCCGCGGGGCGCGCGAGGCCGAGCAGCGAGACGCCGATCGGGAGGTCGCGCCGGGCGAGCCAGTGGCGCTCGGAGGCGAACAGGCGGTAGAGCAGCTCTTCCGCCGGGCGCGGGAGGCGCAGGCCGAGGTCGGAGCCGCCGCCGTTCTGCGACGTCGCGCGCAGGAACGGGCGCATCATCAGGCGCACCGCGAGGATCGGCGGGAACAGGAGGCTGTTGAAGTACGTGAGGCGCTCGAGCTCGAAGCCGGCGGCGACGAGGCGCGACTCGAAATCGGCGCGGGCGTAGCGGCGCTTGTGCTCGGAGAGCACGTCCTGGCGGCCCCACAACAGGCCGAGCGCGGGAACCGACGCCAGGAGCCGTCCCTCGGGGCGCAGGACGCGGCGGCAGGCGCGCAGCGCGCGCTCGTCCTCGACGAGGTGCTCGAGCACGTCGAGCGCGCACACGAGGTCGAAGCTCGCGTCCCGGAACGGCGGGCGCGTCGCGTCGGCCTGGACGCAGGACGCGCCGCCGCTGCGGCACGTCGCGAGCGAGAAACGCGAGACGTCGAGCACCGTCACGCGGCCGCGCGGGGCGAGCACGGGGAGGTTGACGCCCGAGCCCGGGCCGAGGTCGAGGATGCGCGCGTCGGGCGGGAGCGTGACGTGCTCGTCGAGGACGCGCTCGAAGATGCGGCGACGCGCCCGGAACCACCAGTGGTCGGGCGCGAGGTGCTCGGCGTGGACGACCTCCCTCAACGCACGCTCCGCGCCGACGGCTCGCTCTCGGCCGCCGCGGACGGACGCACGGCGCGCTCGCCGAAGTGGATGCGGAACCACATGCGCGCGACGGTCCAGAGGGTGCGCGGGACGTGGCTCGGGCGGACCGACGTGCGGCCTGCGATCCGCGGGTAGTGGCGCACGCCCTTCTCGACCGCCACGTAGCCCATCTGGCGCGTGCGCGCGACGAGCTCCGTGTCGACGAAGAAGTCGTTGCTGTCGATGCGCAGCGTCTCGACGACCTCGCGCTTGAAGAGCTTGAACGAGCAGTCGACGTCGCGGACGTCGACGCGGAAGAGCACGCGCACGAGCCGGTTGTAGCTCCACGACAGGATGCAGCGCAGCACCGAGTCGTAGCGGTAGACGCGGAAGCCGAACACCGCGTCGGCGCCTGTGTCGAGCATGTGTCGGGTCACGTCGCGCATCTCGCGGATGTCGAACTGGCTGTCCGCGTCCGTGAAGAACACGAGGTCCATCCGCGCGGTCCGAAAGCCCGTCGCGATCGCGCGCCCGTAGCCGAGGTTGCGCGGGTGGTTGCGGACGACGAGCGTGGGGTGCGCGGCGGCGAGCTCGTCGAGGATCGCCCGCGTACCGTCCTTCGACCCGTCGTCGACGACGATCACCTCGTGGTCGGCGTAGCACGTCGGCAGGAACCGCAGCGCGTCCTCGACCGCTCGGCGGATGCACGCCTCCTCGTCGTACGCCGGGAGCACGACGGAGATCGACTGGTCGAAGCGGGCGCCGCTCATAGGCCCAGCATACCCGCTCCTCCCGCCGCGCCGACCGCGCGCCCTCTGGAGACCCGACCTCTGGTGATACGGGGTCAGCTCGTGACGACGAGGTCGGCGATCAGGGGGAGGTGGTCCGATGCGTGGCGGGCGAGGGCGAGGCGGGAGCCGGAGAGCGTCTCGAGGTGGACGTCGCCGCGGACGAAGACGGCGTCGAGGGCGCGCACCGGGGCCCAGGCGGGGAACGTCCGGATCGGGAGCGTGGCGCCGCGGAAGCCGTACGGCTCGAGGAAGCGGCCGAGCGTGCCCCACACGTCGTTGAAGTCGCCGGCGACGATGACGGGGGTGCGCGGGTGGAAGCCGCGGAAGGGATCGCTCGCGAGGAAGCGGCGGAGCTGGGCCTTGCGCTCGATCTGCGACAGGCCCAGGTGCAGGTTGAACACGTGCACCGTGCGCACGTGGCGCGCGTGCATCCGCACCCGGCAGCGGCCGTGCAGCACGCTGCGCCGCTTCCTGAGCGGCATCGTCAGGTCGATGTTGACCGAGTCGGTCAGCGGGTAGCGGCTGAGGATCGCGTTGCCGTACGTGCGCCCGTCGCGGAAGCGGTGGTTGGGGTACCAGACGCGGTGGCGCAGGCCGAGCTCCTCGCCGAGCAGCTCGACCTGGGCCTCGTCCGGCTTCTCGCGCGTGCCGCGCGAAACCTCCTGCAGCAGCACGATGTCGGGCGCGTAGTGGCCGATCACCTCGCTGATCCGGCCCGGCCGGTAGCGGCGGTCGACGCCCCCCACGCACTTGTGGATGTTGTAGGTGACCAGGCGCAGCTTCACGGGTCAGACGACAGGCGTCCCCTCGCGCGCCGTGCGTTCGGCGTAGAGCTCGCTCAAGCGGCGCGTCGTCGCGCCCACCTGCCCGCCGCCGATCCTGCGCCCGTCGATGCGCACGACGCCGGCGAGCTCCCCCATCGTCCCGCTCGTGAACACCTCGTCCGCGCGGTACAGCTCCGTGGTCGTCAGGTCGCGCTCTTCGAAATCGATCCACTCGGCCCGGCAGATCTCGAGCACGGTCGCGCGCGTGATGCCCTCGGGGCACGCGACGAGGCGCGGCGTCAGCACCTTGCCGCCGTCGACCGCGAACACGTGCGTCGCGTTCGTCTCGGCGACGAAGCCGCGCGTGTCGAGCAGGAGCGCGTCGTCCGCTCCCGCCGCGTTCGCCTCGATCTTCGCGAGGATCGACTGGATCAGGTTCGCGTGGTGGATCTTCGGGTCGAGGCAGTCGGGCGGGAAGCGGCGGATCGAGCTGGTGACGAGCGTGACCCCGCCCTTGTCGTACACCGGCGGCTTGTGCTCGGCGACGATGATCAGCGTCGAGCCCGACTGGTTCAGCCGCGGGTCCATGCCGCTCGTGATCTTGACGCCGCGCGTGAGCGTGAGCCGCACGTGCACGCCGTCGCGCATGCCGTTGGCGCCGAGCGTGCGCTCGAGCTCCTCGCGGATCGCCTCGGGCGTCGGGACGTCGTCGAACGCGAGCGCGAGCGCGGAGCTGCGCAGCCGCTCGAGGTGCGCCTCGAGCTTGAAGATGCGCCCGTCGTAGACGCGCAAGCCCTCCCAGACCGCATCGCCGCCCTGGACGACCGAATCGAAGACGCTGATCGCGGGCTCGTCGCGGTGCACGAGGCGCCCGTTGACGTTGACCAGGATGTCCCGGTTGCGCTCGTCGAAGCGTTGGAGCATGGGGCGCGTCTCAGGCGACGAGGCGGCAGGCGAAGAGCGCGCGGTAGTACGGCTCGCACTCGGCGAGCAGCGAGCGCAACTCGCCGGACAGGGAGACCGCGCGCGGACGGTAGGGCTCGAAGCCGCTCGAGCGCTCGACGCTGGCGTACCAGTACGGCGCCCACACGCCGTCGCTCGCGCGCTTGCCGGCGGGCCACGCGAGCATGCGCTCGTCGAACGCGAGGCCGAGCCGCGCGCACAGCCGCGTCAGCACGCCGCGCGGGTCGAGCAGCAGGTCCTTCGCATCGACCACCGGCGGCGGCTCGCCCAGGCGCGCCCGCTCGCGCTCGAAGATCTCGCTCATCTGCGGCATCCCGAGGTCCGCGAGGCCGAAGCGCGGGCGCACCTTCGCGTAGGACGAGATCATCTCCGCGGGGTCGCGGATCAGGAACGCGTGCCGGACCTCGTCGAGCCAGGCACGGCCGACGCTCGGCAGGAGGTGGTGCGCCATGTGCTTTTGGAAGAAGCACGTCTTGCCGAGCGGGAGCGGCGCGAGCAGCCGCGCGACCGCCTCGTCGGCGTCGGCCGGCAGCGACGCGAGGATCGCCTCGCGGCCCGGGTGGTCGAGGCCGGTCTCGGCGAGGTAGCAGGCGTACAGCGGCTCGTCGACGACGACCGTGTCGGGCCGGTTCTCGAACGCGCGCAGGAGCGCCGTCGAGACGTTGCGCGGACCCGACCACATCGCGACGCGGATCGGCTCGGCGGACATCGCGGGAGAGCATACGGCGCGTCCCCGCGAGCGTCGATGCGGCCGGGCTCTACACGCGCCGGTCGCGCCGCTAGAATCGGCCCCTTCACCTCCAGCCGGCGCCAGCCGGCGCGAGCCACAGCCCGCGCGAGCCCGCGCGCCGCGCGCGGCCGGCCGCTCCCCCCCGACGCCAGACGAAGCCCAAGCCCTTGCCCGCACCCAAGCGCCCCGCGTTCCTCGAGCCCCGCGACACGTTCGTCCGCCGGCACATCGGCCCCGACGACGAGCAGATCGCCGCCATGCTCTCGCTGCTCGACGTCGACTCGCTCGAGGCGCTCGCCGGCCGCGCGGTCCCCGACTCGATCCGGATGAGCCGGCCGCTCCAGCTCGGACCGCCGCGCGCCGAGGACGATTTCCTCGCCGAGGTGCGCGCGATGGCGTCGAAGAACCAGGTCTTCCGCTCGCTGATCGGCACCGGCTACTCCGACTGCATCGTCCCGCCGGTGATCCAGCGCAACGTGCTCGAGAGCCCCGGCTGGTACACGCAGTACACGCCCTACCAGGCGGAGATCGCGCAGGGCCGGCTCGAGGCGCTGCTCAACTACCAGACGGTCGTGTCCGAGCTGTGCGCGCTGCCGCTCGCGAACGCGTCGCTGCTCGACGAGGCGACCGCGGCGGCCGAGGCGATGACGATGTGCCACGCGCTCGCGCGCGGCCAGCGCCGCACGTTCTTCGTGTCCGAGCGCTGCCACCCGCAGACGATCGCGGTCGTGCGCACGCGCGCCGAGGTCGCGGGCCTGCAGGTCGTCGTCGGCGACCACGAGACGGCGGAGCTCGAGGACGACGTGTTCGGCGCGCTCGTGCAGTATCCCGGCACCGAGGGCGAGATCGTCGACTACGAGCCGTTCGTCCGTCGCGCGCACGCCGCCGGCGCGCGCGTCGTCGTGGCGACGGACCTGCTCGCGCTCACGCTCCTGCGCCCGCCGGGCGAGTTCGGCGCGGACGTCGCGATCGGCTCGGCGCAGCGCTTCGGGGTCCCGCTCGGCTTCGGCGGCCCGCACGCCGCGTTCCTCGCCGCGCGCGAGGAATCCAAGCGCCAGATGCCCGGGCGGATCATCGGCGTGTCGATCGACGCGCGCGGCGAGCCGGCGCTGCGGATGGCGATGCAGACGCGCGAGCAGCACATCCGGCGCGACAAGGCGACGAGCAACATCTGCACGGCGCAGGTCCTGCTCGCGATCATGTCGAGCATGTACGCGGTCTACCACGGGCCCGACGGGCTGCGCGCGATCGCGCAGCGCGTGCACGGGCTGTGCGAGGTGCTCGCGCTCGGCCTCGTCGAGCTGGGCTTCGAGCTGGCGGACGGGCCGCGCTTCGACACGCTGCGCGTCGAGCTCGAGCGCGACGCGGACGAGGTGCTCGCGGCGGCGCGCGCCGAACGGATCAATCTGCGGCGCCTGGGCGAGCGCGCGGTGGGGATCAGCCTCGACGAGCGCTCGACGACGGCCGAGGTGCGCACCCTGTGGCGAATCCTGGCGGGCGAGCGGGCGAACGCGCTCGACCTCGACGCGCTCGCGCGCGGCGTCGCGACCGCGCTCCCGGGAGTCCACGGGCGCTCGAGCACGTTCCTGGAGCAGCCGGTGTTCAAGAGCTATCGCTCCGAGCACGAGATGCTGCGCTACATCCACCGGCTGCAGGCGCGCGACCTGTCGCTCACGACGTCGATGATCCCGCTCGGCTCGTGCACGATGAAGCTCAACGCGACGAGCGAGATGCTGCCGGTGACGTGGCCGGAGTTCTCGTCGTTGCACCCGTTCGCGCCGCTCGACCAGGCGCAGGGCTATCTCGAGCTGTTCGAGCGGCTCGAGGGCGCGCTCTGCGAGATCACGGGGTTCGACGCGGTGTCGCTGCAGCCGAACGCGGGCTCGCAGGGCGAGTTCACCGGGCTGCTCGTCATCCGCGCGTGGCACGCGGACCGCGGCGAGAGCCATCGCGACGTGTGCTTGATCCCGACGTCGGCGCACGGGACGAACCCGGCGTCGGCGGTGATGTGCGGCATGAAAGTCGTCGCGATCGCGTGCGACGAGCGCGGCAACATCGACCTCGCGGACCTGCGCGCGCGGGCGGAGCAGCATCGCGATCGTCTCGCCGCGATCATGGTGACGTACCCCTCGACGCACGGCGTGTTCGAGCGCGAGATCCGCAAGATCTGCGACGTCGTGCACGAGCACGGCGGCCAGGTCTATCTCGACGGCGCGAACCTGAATGCGCAGGTCGGGCTCTGCCGTCCGGGCGACTACGGCGCGGACGTGTGCCACCTGAACCTGCACAAGACGTTCTGCATCCCGCACGGCGGCGGCGGCCCCGGAATGGGCCCGATCGCGGTGGCGGAGCACCTCGCTCCGTTCTTGCCGGGCCACCCGCTCGTGCGCGTCGGCGGCGAGCGCGCGGTCGGCGCGGTCGCGGCGGCTCCGTGGGGCAGCCCGAGCATCCTGCCGATCTCGTGGGTGTACATCGGCCTGATGGGAGCGAGCGGCCTGACGCGCGCCTCGCAGGTCGCGATCCTGAACGCGAACTACATGGCGAAGCGCCTCGGCGAGCACTTTCCGGTGCTCTACAAGGGCGCGAACGGCACGTGTGCGCACGAGTTCATCCTCGACCTGCGCCCGTTCGAGAAGAGCGCCGGCATCGCGGGCGAGGACGTGGCGAAGCGTCTGATGGACTACGGCTTCCACGCGCCGACGATGTCCTGGCCGGTCCCGGGCACGCTGATGATCGAGCCGACCGAGAGCGAGTCGAAGGCCGAGCTCGACCGCTTCTGCGACGCGCTCATCCTGATCCGCGACGAGATCCGCGCGATCGAGGAGCACCGGATGGACCGGGCGGACAACCCGCTCCAAAACGCTCCCCACACGGCCGACATGATCATGGCGACCGATTGGAGCCACCCCTACTCCCGCGAGCAGGCCGCCTACCCCGCCCCGTGGGTCGCGTCGCACAAGTTCTGGCCCCCCGTCGCCCGCATCGACAACGGCTACGGCGACCGCCACCTCGTGTGCACGTGCCCGTCCGTCGAAGACGTCGCGGAAGAAGCACTCGAAGCCCAAAAGGGCGCGCCCCTCGCAGCGTCCCAGGCGTAGGGGCAACCTAAACCACTAATCCACTGCCGCTGACTTCGCGCTGCGTGGGTTGCCGCCGCGCGTAAGGCCCGTCGCCCTCTGTCGAGAGTGCTCGTCAATTGGGATCGCTGCGCTCGGCGTGACTCGCCCCGGGCCCGGGGAAGTGCCGGGGCCATCATTGGCCTTTGCGACGAGCGAGGTACCCGAAGGTCGACGGAGTACGCACCATATGGGGTTCCTCGAAGGCGCGTGAACTCGCCCGGCTTCCGACGTAGGGTGCGGCTATGTCTGACACTGATCTACCGGCACCCTTTTCCTATTACAACTGGCGAACGTTCAACAACGGCAAGGAGCCGGCCGAGACGCGAGAGTGGCAGTTATTGTCGGACGCTCACTTCACAGGGGAGATTCGAAACCTAGGACCGTACAACGTCCTCAATGCGATCGGCACCACTTCTCCGGGCCGCGCTCGCGTTGCCCTCGTGCTGCGGGAGGGTCGCTGCGTCGAAGCGCGCGGTGGGAAGAACGCGCGGGACGCTTATCACGGCGGACGTCACCCAGAGGAGATCGCTGCCCTCCTCTCGCTCTGCACAGGCGCGCGCGTCAAGACCGGCGGGTGGACCAGATGGTTTCGTGCCGACGGCGACCCTCTCGGACAGCCGATGGGCTCAGCAGTGCACATCGACTGGCACCTGGACGTTCGGAGGATCATGCTCCCACGGACGGTGCGGACGATCAACAACCCGGTCAAGTTGACAGAGGGGCGCTACGCCGAGCGAATCCGCACCTACCCAACGCTTACCCCCGAGGTCGCCACTGCCCTGGTCAAGTCAGCACGCCTCTACCAGGATGCGCTCTGGGTCGGTGAAACCGAACCGCATCTTGCCTGGCTGTTTCTGGTATCGGCGATCGAGACTGCTGCCCACCAATGGCGGCACCACGAGATGACCCCACTCGAGCACTTCGAGGAACTGAAGCCAAACATGGTTGACCTTCTGCGCAAGCACGGCGGGGACAATCTCGCTGAGGCTGTTGCAGACGAGTTCGCGCCCGTGATAGGTGCCACGCGCAAGTTCAGAGCCTTCATTCTCGAATTCGATCCCGGACCACCCCCGGGAAGGCGGCTTCTCTCAGTAAACTGGCCACGGCTCAAGAAGGACCTAAACTCGATCTACGATTGGAGATCGAAAGCGCTCCACGGCGGCACGCCTTTCCCCGCTCCGATGTGCCGGGCACCACTAATCCGGTACAGGGGGGATTCGAGGTTCGACAACCTGCATACGGCCGCGGTCGCTGAACGCCCGCTGGGGCACTCCGCTGGAACCGACGGAGCAATGTGGGACAACGACGAGACGCCCATGCTCCTACACGTTTTCGAGCACATAACGCGCGGAGTCTTGCTGAGGTGGTGGGCAGACAACTGCCCTCCCCCCGAGACGGCCTTGTCGCGAATGTAGAGCGTCCTTGCCCTACCACACTGCCGCCGCTTTGCGCGCGGCGTCTTCGCCGCGTGGGATCAGGTTGTTCACCTC
>CAZGTQ010000106.1:0-7838 GCA_964528575.1 uncultured Planctomycetaceae bacterium
GCGCGAAGGACGGCAGCGCGGCGACGAGCAGCAGCGTCCAGCCCGCCGCGTGCGCGAGGTCCTGGACGTCGAGGTAGTGTCCGGCCGAGCTCGGCGCGCGCCGCGCGACGAACGCGACCACTCCGGGCGTCCATGCGAGGAAGAGGGCGAGGCTGGCGAGCGCGGTCGCGGCGAGCCCCCACCGCGCGTCCCCCGTGCCGAGCGCGCGGCGCAGGCGCCGCGCGACGAGGATCGCCGCGCCGAGCGCGAGCGCCGCCGCGACCGCGCTCGCCGGTCCGCGCGCCTCGTCGAGCCACGCGAGCAGCGCGCGCCGATCGGGGCTCGCGAGCTCGCGCCCGAAGAGGGCGACGCGGAAGACGAGCTCGCCACCGGACGCGACGAAGCGCGCGCCGACACCGACGAGGAGCGAGCCGACGAGGCCGACGGCGATGCGCAACGGACGCTCCACGGCGGCCGAGGGTAGCGCCCGCGCTGGTCCACCGCCTCCCCCGCCCGCCCTGGGTAGACCGCGGCGCGCGGGCGCCGGTTGCGCGGATCGCGCGAAAAACGTGCGCCTCTCGCGCGCCCGCGCCGCCGCGGCTCGTGCGGGCGAATCCTCGCGACTATGCTCTCTTCATGCGCCGCCCCGGCCCCCTCGTCGCGCTCGTCGTTCTCCTCGTCGCCGCGCTCGCGTCGTGCGGCGGCGGCGGCGAGCGGCGGCCCAACGTGCTCCTGATCTCGATCGACAGCCTGCGGCCCGACCGGCTCGGGGCGTACGCGGCCGGCGCGGGCGGCGACGACGAGGAGCGGGCGAGACGGGTCTCGCCGAGCTTCGACCGGCTCGCGGCCCAGGGCGTGCTGTTCGAGAACGCCGTGTCGACGACGTCGTGGACGCTGCCGTCGCACATGGCGCTCATGACGGGGCTCACCGACCCGCTGCACGGCGTCACCGACAACCACAAGCGGCTCAACCCCGATTTCGCGACGCTCGCGGAGCTGCTCGCCGACGCCGGCTACGCGACCGGCGGCTTCTGGAGCGGGCCGAACCTGCACCCGGCGTTCGGCTTCCTGCAGGGCTTCGACGTCTACGAGAACCTGAGCGAGACCGAGACGCGCGTCGAGCTGTTCGAGCACGAGGACCCCGGCGCGTTCCGCTGGATCCACGACCAGTCGCACACGACGATCACGAGCCCCGCGCTCGCCGACCGCGGCGCCGCGTGGATGCGCGCGGTCCTCGAGGCGGGCGAGCAGCCGTTCTTCGCGTTCGTCCACTGGTGGGACCCGCACTACGACTACCTGCCGCCCGACGAGGTGCGCGAGCAGCTCGTGCGGCCGTACGACGGCGAGTTCAGCGGCGTGCACAAGGTCGACGCGAAGCGCTTCGCGTCGCCGAAGGACCGGCGCCATCTGCTCGACCTGTACGACGCGGAGATCCGCTTCACCGATCAGCACGTCGGCCGCCTGCTCGACGCACTGGACGAGCTGGGCGTCGCCGACAATACGCTCGTCGTGTTCGTCGCCGACCACGGCGAGGAGTTCTTCGAGCACGGCCGCTGGGGGCACCAGCGCACGCTCTTCGACGAGGTCGTGCTCATTCCGCTCGCGATGCGCCTGCCGGGGCGCATCCCCGCCGGCGTCCGCGCGCACGGCCAGGCGCGCATCCAGGACGTGCTCCCCACCGTGCTGGAGCTGTGCGACCTGCCGCTGCCGCCCGTCGAGGGCGTGAGCCTCGCCCCCCTGTGGCGCGACCCCCAGGCGCGCGGCCGGCCCCAGCTCCTGCACCTGGACGTGCGCTACCGCGACGTGCACCTGCTCGGCGCGCGCACCGAGACGCACAAGGCGATCGTCGACATGGCCGAGCCCGGCGTCGCGCTCGTCTACGACCTCGCCGCCGACCCCGCCGAACGCGCCCCCGAGCGCGTCGACCTCGAGACGTCGGACCATCCCGTCGTCGTCGCGCTGCGCGCAGCGCTCCTCGATACCGAGCGGCTGCGCGCGGAGCTGCCGCGGCCGTGGGAGACCGAGGAGCTGCCGGACGAGCTCATCCGCGAGCTCGAGGCGCTCGGCTACCTCGGCGACTGAACCCTCGTCTCGAGCCCCACGGATCGAACGGACCACCATGCGCGACGACCTCGAGCCGGTATGGACTGCCCTCGACGAGGGGCGCTGCGAGGAAGCGCTCGGCGCCCTCGAGCTGCTCGGCGACGGCGGCGGAGCGGCGGGACGCGCGGCGGCCACGCTCGCGTGGCTCGGGCTCGGCGAGCTCGAGCGGGCGGAGCGCGCGCTCGCCGAGGCGACGCGCGCCGCGGCGGACGACGATGACGCGGCCGACGACGTCGCGTGGGCGCGCGGCGAGCTGCGTCTCGCACAGTGGCGGCTCGAGGACGCGCGCGCGGCGTTCGAGCGGCTCGACGGCGCGTACGACGACCCGGCGGTGCTCGAGCGGCTCGCGCTCCTCGCGGACCTCGAAGGCGACGAGGAGGCGGCGGACGGCTACCTCGCGCGAGCCCACCGCGCCGACCCCGACGCGTACCCGCTGCCGGCGCGCCTCGACCCGCGGGAGTTCGACCGCGTCGTCGCCGAGGCCGCCGCGGAGCTGCCCGAACCGTTCCGCGCGGCGTTCGAGGAGACGCCGGTGCTGATCGACCCGGTGCCGAGCCGCGAGCTCGCCGCCGCCGACCCCACGGGCACGCCGCCGGACGTGCTCGGGCTGTTCGTCGGCGCGTCGATGCTCGAGCGCGACGTGTACGACGCGCCGGCGCACCCCGCGGCGATCTGGCTGTTCCAGCGCAACCTCGAGCGCGTCTGTGCGGACCGCGAGGAGCTCGTCGAGCAGATCCGCACGACGCTCTACCACGAGCTCGGCCACCTGCTCGGCTTCGACGAGCACGGCGTCGACGAGATGGGGCTGGGCTAGCCCACCGGCAGCGCGTCGCGCTCGAGCAGGCGCGCCGCGTCGGCCGGCGGGACGGGGCGGCTGAACCAGTAGCCCTGCGCGTGGTCGCAGGCGGCGGCGCGCAGCGCCTCGGCCTGGGCGGCGGTCTCGACGCCCTCGGCGACGGCCGCGAGGCGCAGGCTGTGCGCCATGCCGACGATCGCGCGCGTGATCGCCGCGTCCTTCGGGTCGACCAGCAGCGTGCGCACGAACGTCTTGTCGATCTTGAGGCGCGCGATCGGGAAGCGCTTGAGATACGCGAGCGTCGAGTGGCCGGTGCCGAAGTCGTCGATCGCGACCGAGACGCCGAGCTCGCGCAGCGAGCCGAGGATGTCGATCGCGAGGCTCGGGTCGCGCATCACCGCGCTCTCGGTCAGCTCGAGCTCGAGCCACTCGGGGTCGAGCTCGGTGTCGCGCAGCGCCGCGGCGACGCGCTCGACCGGGAGCTTCTGCTGGAACTGCCGCGCGGACACGTTGACGCCGACCGCGACCTTGGGGAGCCCGGCGCGCTGCCACGCGCGGTTCTGCCGACACGCCTCGCGCAGGACCCAGTCGCCCAGCGGCACGACGAGCCCCGTCTCCTCCGCGAGCGGGATGAACTCGTCGGGGAAGATCATCCCGAGCTCGGGATGGCGCCAGCGCACCAGCGCCTCGAACGCGATGATGCGGCCGTCCGCGAGATCGACCTGCGGCTGGTAGACGAGCTCGAACTGCTCTACCTCGAGCGCGTGGCGCAACGCACGCTCGAGCTCGACGCGCTCGCTCGCGCGGTCGTCCATGTCCGGCAGGTAGAACCGATAGCAGTTGCCGCCGCTCGCCTTCGCGCGGTACATCGCGATGTCGGCGCGCTGGATGAGCGCGTCGACGTCGTCGCCGTCGGCGGGAAAGAGGCTGATCCCGATGCTCGCGCCGAGCTGGACCTCGTCGTCGTCGACCTCGATCGGCCGCGCGAGCGCGTCGAGGATCTTCTCGGCGACGCGCGCGGCGTCGCGCCCGCGCTCGATCCCGTCGAGCAGGATCGTGAGCTCGTCGCCGCCGCGCCGCGCCGCGGTGTCGGTCGCACGCACGCAGCTCGCGATGCGCCGCGCCGCGCGCTGCAGCACGCGGTCGCCGAACGCGTGGCCGCGCGTCTCGTTGACGCGCTTGAAGCGGTCGAGGTCGAGCACGAGCACCGCGAGCGAGCGGTGGCGGCGGCGCGCGAGCGAGATCAACTGGCGCAGCCGGCCGCGGAAGAGCTGGCGGTTGGGCAGGTCGGTCAGCGAGTCGTGGTGCGCGAGGTGCACCGCGAGGCGGCGCGCGTGGTCGCGCTCGGCGACGAGCCGGCCGTGGTCGATCGCGCGGCGCAGCACGCGGGCCAGCGCGGACGCGGCGTCGACCGACTCGCGGCCGAGGCAATCGAACGCACCCGCGTCGACCGCCAGCTCCGCGCGCTCGCCCGTGGCGCCGAGCGCGACGACGGGAACGCCGCCGGCGTGCGCGACGAGACGGCGCAGGGGGCGGGCGGGATCGCGCTCGTCGTCGATCGCGACGACCAGCGCGTCGTAGGCGCCGTCGGCGAGCGCGTCGACCGCGGCGGGGGCGTCCGAGACCCGCTCGAGCCGCCACCCGACGGCGAGCGTATCGCACAGGCGCTGCGCCCGTTCGCGCGACGGATCGACGAGCAAGAGCCGAACGGGCCGGGGCATCGCCCCCACCCGTACGAATCCGCTCGCGCGGAGTCAACGCTCGAGCCGTTGGCTCGAGGGGTCAACGCTCGAGCCGCTGGCTCGAGGGGTCAACGCTCGAGCCGCTGGCTCGAGGCGGTCAGCGCTCGAGCCGCTGGCTCGAGGCGGTCCGCCAGTTCTTCCGCGCGCGAGCCTACAATCGCTGGCGCGGGTGGTTCGCTCCCCCGCGCTTCGGACATCGCATGGACAAGCAGGAATACGTGCGGCTCGCCGACGGCTGCCTCGAGCGCGTCGCGGTCTGGCTCGAGGACTTCGACCCCGACGAGCTCGACTATGCGACGTCCGACGGCGTCGTCACGCTCGAGTTCGCCGACGGCGCGCGCTTCGTGCTCAACCGCCAGGCCGGCGCGAACCAGATGTGGTTCGCCGCGGGCGCGCGCGCCTGGCACTACGACTGGGACGGCGACGCGTGGCGCGACGATCGCGACGGGCACGAGTTGTTCGCCAACATCGCGTCGTGCGTCGGCGACAAGCTCGGGCGGCCGGTCAGTTCCAACTGACGTCGGGCGGCAGATCCGGCAGGCCGGCCTCGGATCCGTCGACGGACGCGACGACGCGGCGCCACGTGCGCTCGCCGTCGTCGGCGAAGACGGCGCTCGGGTCGGTCGGCACCGGGACCCAGGAGCCGATCGAGAGCTCGCTCTCGAGCTGGCCTTCGCCCCAGCCGGAGTAGCCCAGGAACAGGCGCACGGTGCGCAGGGCGCGCTGCTCGTCGTCGGCGAGGTAGCGCGCGAGCGACTCGGTCGTCCCGCCGAGCCAGAGCCCTTCGACGAGCGGCAGGCCGCCGGGGATCGCTTCGGGCACGGTGTGGACGAACTGCATCGTGCCGTGGTCGACCGGGCCGCCGAGGTGGACCGGGAAGGCGAGGTTGCCGAGCAGCTCGTGACGCGGGAACAGCGACGCGACGGTGAACTCCGTCGCCCGGTTCACGACCAGACCGACGGCGCCGTCCTCGGTGTGCCGGCAGATCAGCACGACCGAGTGCATGAAGTTCGGGTCGAGCAGATCGGGCCAGGCGGCGAGCATGCCGCCTTCGGCGACGCGCAGCTCCTTCATGGCCTTACGTTAGCCGCCGCCCGCGGCCGGAGGAACGCTCTCGCTGCGCTCGAGCCGCACGACGCACTCGAGGTGCGGGGTGTGCGGGAACAGGTCGATCGGCCGTACGCGGACGGGCCGCCAGCCGCGCTGCGCGAGCGCCTCGAGGTCGCCGGCGGCCGCGCGCGGGTTGCAGGACACGTAGACGATGCGCTGGGGCGCCAGCGCGGCGAGGGCGCCGAGCACCTTCGGGTGCATGCCGGCGCGCGGCGGGTCGGTGACGCAGACGGCCGGCGCCGGGGCGGCGGGGTCGCGGGCCCGCAGCGTGTCGGCGAGGTCGCCCGCGACGAACGTCGCGTTCGCGACGCGGTTCGCGGCGGCGTTGCGGCGGGCGTCCGCGACGGCGGACTCGACCAGCTCGTACCCCTCGACGTGCTCGGCGCGCGCCGCGAGGTTCAACGCGAGCGCGCCGGCTCCGCAGTAGAGGTCGAGCACGCGCTCGCCGACCGCGAGCGCAGCCTCCGCGGCGACGATCGCGACCAGCTTCTCGGCCTGCGGCGTGTTCGTCTGGAAGAACGAGCCGGCCGACACGGCGAAATCGAGGCCGCCGAGACGCTCGCGGATCGTGCCGGGGCCGAAGAGGACGCGCTCGCGCTCGCCGACCGCGATGCTGGCGGGGCGCGTGTTGATGCCCTGGACGATCGTCGTGATCCCGGGGTGCAAGGCGGCGAGGCGCTCCGCCCACGCGTCGATCGCTGCGGTCGCCTCGGCGGACGTGACGAGCAGCACGAGGATCTCGCCGGTGTGCCAACTCCTGCGCAGGACGAGATGGCGCAAGAGACCGGTGTGCGTGCGCAGGTCCCAGGGCGGGAGGTCGAGCTCGAGCGCGAGGCGGCGCACGTCGGCGAGGATCGCGTCGCCGCCGGGGAGCTGGATCGGGCACCGCTCGACGTGCATCACCTTGTCGAAGCGGCCGGGGACGTGCAGGCCGAGCGCGAACCCGTCCGGCGCGTTCGGCGGCTCGTCCTCGCCGATCCAGCGGCGCGTCGCGAACGTGAAGTCCATCTTGTTGCGGTACGCCCACGGCTCGTCGCAGCCGACGACCGGGTCGATCGCGAGCGGCGGGAGGCCCGGCCGCGCGAGCGCGCGCGCGAGCACGTCGCCGAGCTCCCGCAACTGCGCCGCGTACGCGAGGTCCTGGTAGCTGCACCCGCCGCACGTGCCGAAGTGCGAGCAGCGCGGCTCGGCCGCGTCGGGGCCCGGGTCGAGCGTCTCGAGCACGCGCGCCTCGATGCGCTTGCCGCGGCGGCGCAGCACGCGCGCGCGCACGCGGGCTCCGACCGGGCCGTGGCGCACGAGGACGACGTGCCCGGCGAAGGAGCCCTCGACGCCGCCCTTCGTGCCGAAGCGCTCGAGCACGAGCTCGACGACGTCGTCGCGGCGGGGCTTCCGCTCGCCCGAATCGCTCACTGCGCGGGCCTCGCGACGTCGAGCGGCCACACGTCGTCGGCCTGCCGCGGGTGCGGAACGTGGGCGCCGTCGTTGTCGGGCAGCGGCACGCCGGCGCGCACGAGCGCGGTGTACAGCCCCAGGCACACGGTGTTCGCGAGGTTGAGGCTGCGCACGCCGGGACGCACCGGCACGTAGACGCGCCGCTCGGCGAAGCGCGCGAGGAGCTCGGCGGGGAGGCCGCGGCTCTCGCTCCCGAACAGGAGGACGTCGTCGGGCTCGAACGGGACGTCGAAGAGGGAGCGGCCGCCGCGCGCGGTGAACGGTCGCGCGCGCTCGGCGAGGTCGAGGGCGCGCTCGGCCGCGCCGAGGCTCGCGTGCACGACGAGGTCGACGAGCGGCCAGTAGTCGAGCCCGGCGCGCTTGAGGTAGCGGTCCTCGAGCGAGAAGCCGAGTGGCTCGACCAGGTGCAGCCGCACGCCGGTCGCCGCCGCCAGCCGCGCGGCGCACCCGGTGTTGTGCGGGATCTCGGGGTGGACCAGGACGACGTCCATGCGACCCGCCAGTGTGCCGCGCAGGAAATCGAGGGCGAGCCGAAACCGATCGCCGCCCGCCGCGGTCCGGCTGGGCGGAGGGTGGGGGCGGGCGGGCCCGCGCGCGCGGGGGGGCGCGCGCGAAGGCGGTCGGGGCAGCGCGGCTCGAGGCGCGCGCTCCGC
>CAZGTQ010000107.1:0-38992 GCA_964528575.1 uncultured Planctomycetaceae bacterium
CGACTGCTCGCGGACGCGCGGTCGACGTCCGGGTTCGAGAGCCACTCGACGACCATCGAGACCCGCCCGGTCGAGTCCGACCGCCGCTTCAGCTCACCGAGTAGCGTCTCGTCGATCATCCCTGTCCGCCGGAGCTCAGATATTCTCTTCCACGAGGACGCGCCGAAGCCAGCCAGCAGTGGCGCGGAGGATAGCGCCACGCTCGCCGCTGCGAAAGAACCGTGTCGGGACGCACGGCATTGCCGGGTTCCTCGGCGAGCTCCGACACATACACTGTCCGTTCTGCTCCGTTCCAGATGGTTGGCCCCGCCGGAGGTCGTCCCCGATGAGAACCTCGTCCCGTGCCGCTGTCGCCACTCTTGCCGCACTAGCCACCCTCGCTCCGCTCGCGCGCGCGCAGACGATTCCGTCGACCGTCGTCGACACGCACGCGACGAACGTCGACTTCGTCGCGTTCGCGGACGCCGGGGACCTGCTCGTGTCGGCATCGTTCGATGCGCTGCACGCGTGGAACCTCGACAAGGGTGAGCACGCGTGGAAGAAGCAGGCGCCCGAGACGGGCTTCGCGGGGTTGATGAGCGACGGGGACGACATGCTCGTCTACGTGCAACGCGGGATCCGCGCGATCCAGCCGGTCGACGTCGCGGACGGGACGCTGGGATCGCCCACGACCGGCGGCGATCCGCTCGACCGCGCCACGTGCGCCGTCGCCGATCCCGAGGGACGCTGGGTCTGGCTCGGGACCGTGAAGGGCGGCGCCGTGCGGCTCGTCCCAGAGGACGTGAACGGCTGGAAGCAGCGCGCGATGGACAACGGCGGCGTCACGTGCCTCGCGGCGGACCCGCAGGGCAAGCTCCTCGCCATCGGCGGAGCGGACGGCTCGATCCGGTTCCTGAAGGCGTCGAGCGCCGAGCGCGAGGACGTGGTGATCGAGAGCGCGGGCCCGAAGCCGACGGCGCTCGCGTTCGACGCACGCGGCAAGACGCTCGTCGTCGGCTACGACGACGGCTCGCTGCGCACGTACCACGCGAAGTCGGGCAAGCTCGACGAGGAGCTCGGCGCGCACGGCCAGGCGATCGGCGCCGTCGCGGTCGACCCGAAGGGCAAGTGGATCGTCTCGGGCGACGCGGGCGGAGAGCTGCGGGCGTGGAACGCGAAGTCGGGCAAGGAGCTCGCGACGTTCGCCGCCGCGGAATCCACGTCGTCGGTGACGTCGCTCGCGTTCGCGCCGGACGGCAAGACGCTCGCCTCGAACGGCGCGGGACCGCGGGTCGTGCTCTGGGACCTCGGCGCGGGGCTGTAGCGCGCGCATGGAGCTCACGGGCTGGCGAGCGCGCGCCCACGAGGTCATCTACGAGGCGGACACGCCTTCGGGCAAGGCGTTCGACGTCGCGCTGATCGCTGCGATCGTCGCATCGATCATCGTCGTGATGCTCGAGAGCGTCGCGGAGGTGCGCGCGGAGCACGGCGCCGCGCTGCGGGCCGCGGAGTGGGGGTTCACGCTCCTGTTCACGGTCGAATACGTGCTGCGGCTGCTCTGCGTCGAGCGGCCGCGGCGGTACGCCGCGAGCTTCTACGGCATCGTCGACCTGCTCGCGATCGTGCCGACGTACGTCAGCGTGCTGTTGCCGGGAGCGCAGTACCTGATCGTGATTCGCTCGCTGCGCATCCTGCGCGTGTTCCGCGTGCTCAAGCTCGCGCACTACATGGCCGAGGTCGAGGTGATGGGGCGCGCGATGCGGGCGAGCGCGCGCAAGATCCTCGTGTTCGTGTACTCGGTGCTCACGCTCGTCGTCGTGCTCGGCGCGCTGATGTACCTGATCGAGGGCGCGGAGAACGGCTTCACGAGCATGCCGCGCTCCGTCTACTGGGCGATCGTCACGCTGACGACCGTCGGCTACGGGGACATCGCGCCGCAGACGCCGCCCGGGCAGGTGCTGGCGTCGGCGATCATGATCCTCGGCTACGGCATCATCGCGGTGCCCACGGGCATCGTGACCGTCGAGATGTCGCGCGCGTCGCGCCAGCCGATCTCGGGCCAGGCGTGTCCGGCTTGCAGCGCCGAGGGACACGCCCACGACGCGGTGCACTGCAAGTACTGCGGATCGAAGCTGTAGCCGTCGCGTAACTCGTACGGCGCACTCTTGACGAAACGCGGAAGGGGCGTCGGGGTGGAGGGATGCGCCACACCGGCATCCTCCTCCTCGCGCTCGCCGCGCCCGCCGCGGCGCAGTGCGACCTCGTCTCCGTTCCGGGCATGCTCGAAGGTGCTTCGCTCGCCTTCACCGACTACGGGCACGCGCTCGCCACGGACGGAGCGCGGCTCGTCGTCTCGACCTTCGGTGAAGCGGTGCACGCCACCCAGGGCCCGCAGCCGTTCCACGGCGCGGTGTGGATCCACCGGCTCGCGAGCGGCTCGTGGGTCCTGGAGCAGAAGCTCCGCGGCACCACGTTCCTCGGGCTGGACTTCTTCGGCTGGGATTGCGCGATCGACGGCGATCGGCTCGTCGTGAGCGCGCCGGGCGCCTGCGTCAGCGACTGCTTGCCGGGCGTGCCGCCGGGGCGGGTCGTCTTCTACGAGCGCGGCTCCGGGGGCTGGCTCGAGGTCCTGCGCACGACGAGCTCCGAGGCGTCGGCGAGCGACGCGTTCGGCCGCTCGCTCGATCTCGACGGCGACCGCGCGGTCGTCGGCGCGTTCGACCGGGCGTTCGTCTTCGAGCGCGCCGGGAGCGGTTGGGCGGAGGTCGCGGTGCTCGCCGGCGCGCCCGGCTCGAACTTCGGCGCGGACGTCGCGCTCGACGGAGCTCGCATCGCCGTGTCCGCGCCGCCGCAGCCGTTCGGGCCGAACCAGGACGGCGGCAGCGTGCACGTATTCGAGGGCGGCGGCGGTTCGTGGAGCGAGGTGGCGGTCCTCGCGCCGCCCGCCGTGCCGGGAGCGATCGAGCTCTTCGGCACGTCGGTCGCGCTCGCGGGCGAGCGGCTGGCGGTGGGCGCTCCGCGCGCGTCCTACGTCGCGCTGCCGCCGGCGGCGGAGCTCGTGCAGGCGGACCCCGGCGTCGTCGACGCCGGAGCGGTCTTCGTCTTCGAGCGCGCGCCCTCGGGCGCGTGGCTCCTCGACGCGCGCGTCGGCGACGTCGAGCCGTCGATCGCCGGGTGGTTCGGCTCGTCGGTCGCGCTCGACGGCGCGCGGCTGCTCGCGGGCGCGATCGCCCGCTCGGAGGCGCACCTGTTCGAGCGCACGCCGCTCGGCTGGGCGGAGCGCGCGCCGCTCCGCGTGCCGGTGCCGGACGAGCCGGGCGCGACGCTCCCGGACGAGCGCTTCGGGCGCTCGGTCGCGCTCGCGGGCGGCGTGCTCGCCGTCGGCGCGCCCGGGAAGGACGGCGCGGCGCCGGACGTCGGCGCGGTGTACGCGCAGCAACTCGCGCTGCTCGCGTGCGCGACGCCCGCGCTCGTCGGCGTCCCGACGTTCGTGCCCGCGTCGACAGGCGGCGCGCACGTGCTCGCGCTGGACGCCGGCGCGGCGCGCGCCGGCGACATCTATCTCGCCCTGGGCAGCGCCTCCGGCGCCGCGCCCGGGACCGCGGTCGGCGACGTGGTCGTGCCGCTCGTGCTCGACGCCTACACGCTCGCGACGATCGCGCAGGCGTCGAGCGGAGCGTTCGTGCAGACGCTCGGCGTGCTCGACACCGCGGGTCGCGCGACCGCGGCGATCGCGGTGCCGCCGCTCGCAGTCGGCGCGGTCGGGCTCGAGCTGCACCACGCGGCGGTCGTCGTCGGCCCGGGCGGCATCGATCTCGCGGCGGGCCCCGCTCGACTGCGCATCGTGCCGTAGCTCGTTTGTCAGAAGTCACGGCTTGCCGTGGTGCTTGCGGCGACGCCGGCACGTCGACGGCTCCGTCGTACACGTGGAGCGCGCCGCGCGCGCGATCTACAGCCACAGCATCGCTCCATCGTCGATTCGCCGCGGACGCGGCGGTGTCCCGCGCGTAACGAACGCCGTACCATCCGCCCCATGGCCGAGCGCTGCCTTCATTGCGACGCGCCGCTCGCCGGCGCCTACTGCTCTGCGTGCGGGCAGCGCGCGGCGACCGGGCGGCTCTCGTTGCGCGAGGCGCTCGAGCAGGCCGTCCAAGGCTTCACCGCGCTCGACCGCGCGTGGCCCGCGACCGTCGTGGGGCTCGCGCGCGATCCCGGCGGCACCGCGGCGCGCTACGTGGAGGGCCACCGCGTCGCCTACGTGACGCCGGTCCGGTGGGCGGCGTGGATGGTCGGTCTCTACGTCGTCGCAATGAACCTGCTCGAGCTCGAGCCGGTGACGATCACGACGACCGGCGCGAGCGCCGAAGAGGCTGCCGCAGCGAAGGGGCTCGCGCTCGACGCGGTGCGCAGCTCGTGGAGCCTCGCGACGCTCTTCGCGATCCCCATCGTCGCACTCCTCCAACGCTCGCTCTTCCGCCGCTCGGGCCGCAACTGGGCCGAGTGCACCGCGTTCCTGCTCCTGCTGACCGGCGAGCTCTACCTCTTCTCGCTCCTGCTCCTGCCGCTCGCGGCGACGGAGCCGAAGCTCGACTTCGCCGTTCGCGGGCTCCTGGCGCTCGCGTACTTCACCTGGGGCGCCGCGCGCTTCCACGGAGAGCGCATGCCGCTCGCCCTGCTCAAGACGGCGGCGCTGGGCATCGCCTCCGTGCTCGCGATGCTCCCCGTGATCCTGATCGGACTGTACCCGCTGATCCGCTCGATGAGCGCGGACTGACTACTCCGTGCTCGCGCTCGCCTCGAACACCGAGCGCGTGTCGAGGCCCGCGACCAGCTCGTTCTCGCTCTCGACGCCGCCGAAGTCCTGCCGCCACGATTGCTCGACGGCGAGCCGGCCCTCGAGCTCGAGCGCCAGCGACGAGAAGCGCCCCGCCGCGAGATCCCACTCGAGCGTGCCCTCGCCCGCGAGCCGCCAGCGCGCGTCGACGGACATCTCCTTGCGCTCGGAGGCGTGCCGCGTCGGCTCGAGCCACGCGAGGACCTGCGCCGCGAGCGCTTCCGACGCGAGCTCGAGGTCGATCTCGAGCGCGAGCACGGCGATCTTGCGCCCGTCGACCTCGCGCGTCTCGCTCCACGTGACGATCGCTTCGCCGTCCGCCTCGCGCCACGGCGATGCGAGCGTGGTCGTGCAGCCGACGAGCACGTCCTCGGCACCGACCTGGTCGTACGGCCCGTCGCTGATCTCGTCCAGCCGCAGGGGCCACTTCCCACCGGGAGCGAAGAGCGCGGCGACCTTCTTGCCCTCGATCTTCCACTGCGCGCCGAGCTCGACCGCGGACGCCGGGAGCAGCGCGCGCAGGTCGAGGTCCTCGCGGACGTCGTCGAGCCCCTCGATCTCGCGCTCGCTCTCGAGCTTCACGTCGTACGCCTCCTTCTCGGCGTTCCACGCGAACAGCAGCTCCTCGTCGACGAGCGGAGACGCCATGGCGACGTGGTAACGCGCCGAGCCCATCTCGGTCTCGAGCGACGCATCCGCCGTCAGCCCGGCCTCCTCGACCCTCCGCGCGAGCTTCGCCGGGCGGCCGTCGCGCGTCGGGCCGTGCTCGTCGACGACGACGAGCACGCGCTCGATCGACGCCTCCATCGTGGGCGGCGGGTCGAACGTGATCTCGAAGCCGCCCATCGTCTGGGACATCTCGTCGAGCTGCCAAGACGTCCTCTCGACGAAGCGCTTGCGCAGGACGGAGCCGTCCTCGACGGCAAACGCCGGGCCATCGGGCGCGGGAGCGGCGAGCAGCGCCGCGAGCAGAGCCAGGATCGAAGTCTTCATCGGGGCGGTCTCCTTGGGCCCAGAGTAGTTGGGCACAGAGTAGTTGGGCCCAGAGTAGTTGTGCACAGAGTACGCGAAGCCCGTTCGCTACACTCCCCCGCTTCGATGAGCGCCGCCCCTCATTTCCTCGTCCGCGCGCCCCGATGCTGAGCGACTGGCTGCTGATCGCCGGCGGCCTCGCCCTGCTCGTCCTGGGCGGCGAGGGGCTCGTGCGGGGAGCGAGCGGGATCGCCCTGCTCGCGCGGATCACGCCCACGGTCGTGGGATTGACCGTCGTCGCGGCCGGCACGTCGATGCCCGAGCTCGTCGTCTCGCTGCAGTCCGCGCTCGCCGACCATCCGACGCTCGCCATCGGCAACGTGGTCGGCTCGAACGTGTTCAACATCGGCGCGATCCTCGCGCTGACGGCGATGCTGTGTCCGCTGCGCATCCAGGGCAACACGGTGCGCTTCGAATGGCCGATCGTCGTGCTCGCGGCGTTCCAGCTCCATCTGCTCGCGCGAGACGGGACGATCGACCGTCTCGAGGGCGGCTTCCTCGTCGGCGCGCTGGTCGCTTTCGTCGGCTATTCGGTGCTCGTCGCGCGCAAGCAGGCGACGACGATCGAGCGCCACGAGTTCGCGCGCATGTCGACCGCGTCGTTCGGCCGCTCGGGCGGCACCGCGTGGCTGACGAACGTCGTGGCGGTCGCGGTCGGCGTCGGCACCCTCGCGTTCGGCTCGACGTTGCTCGTCGACGGCGCAGTCGGCGTGGCCGGCGCGCTCGGCATGGACGACACGGTCATCGGCCTGACGGTCGTCGCGGCGGGAACGAGCGCCCCGGAGCTCGCCACCTCGCTCGTCGCCGCGCGCCGCGGCCAGGCGGACGTCGCCGTCGCCAACGTGCTCGGTTCGAACGTCTTCAACGTGCTGTGCATCGCCGGGGTGACGAGTCTCGTGCACCCGCTGCCCGTTCCGCCCGAGATCATCGCGCGCGACAATTGGTGGATGCTCGGCTTCTCGGTGGTCCTGTTCCCCGTGATGAGGAGCGGGATGCGCATCACCCGCGCGGAGGGCGCGCTCCTGTTCGCCGCCTTCGTCGTGTACATGACCACGCTGATCCGCAGCGTCTGAGCCCCTCGAATCGTCGATCCCGCGATGGAGTTGCTCGACAGCCCGTTCGTGATCGTGGCGATGGTCTTCCTCGCCCGGGTCGTCGACGTCACGCTCGGCACGGTCCGCACGATCCTCGTCTTCCGCGGCCACAAATACTGGGCGGCGCTGATCGGCTTCGTCGAGATCCTGGTCTGGATCGTCGCCGTGAGCCGCGTGATCCAGAACCTCGACGATTGGTACCTCGCGGTCGCGTACGCGGGCGGCTTCGCGGCGGGGAACATCGTCGGGATCTGGGTCGAGGGCAAGCTCGCGATCGGCTCCGAGCTCGTCCGCGTCGTCTCGGAGAACGCGGACGTCCACCTGTCCGAGAAGCTGCGCAGCGCCGGTTTCCACGTCATCGAGATCCCCGCCCGCTCGAAGGGGCACGCGGTCGAGATCCTCCTCGTCGTCGAGCGCCGCCGGCGCATCCCCCAGCTCCTCCACTCGATCGACGCGTGCGACCCGGAGGCGTACTACACCGTCTCCGACGTGAAGGACCAGGCGGCGCACTACCGCCGCGGCACCCGCCGCCGCACGGACCCGTCGCCATTCACGCCGACGAAGAAGAAGTGACGAAGAGTGGGGACCGATGCTCGGTCATGACGCATGCAGGCTGGCGTGATCGCGACACGACGACGCTTTCTCGCAGCGCTCGGCGCCTGCCTCGCGCTCGTCCTGCTCGCGGGAGGGGCGCTGCGCGTCGCGGCGCATCCGGAGCGCCACTCGCTGCTCGACCCCGGCGTCTACAACCCGGGCGCGCGTACCTACGCGACCTGGCTCGACTGGACGGCGCGCGCCGACGGCGACCTCGCGCCGGTGTGGGAGGCGGCCGAGCGGATCGAGCGCGAGGGCTGGGAGGTCGAGCTGTACCGGCCGCGCGAGCTCGAGGAGCGCTGGGCGGCCTTCGTCTACGCGCCGCTGGCGGCAGTCGTGCTGACGCCGCTCCTCGGGCTGGGGTTCGAGCGTGGGGCGAATGTCGTGTCGGTCGCGAACCACCTGCTCGCGCTCCTCGGGCTGGGCGCGCTCTACTCGCTGTACGCGCGCGGGCGGCGGCCCGCGCTGCTCGAGACGGCGCTGTTCGTCCTGCTCGCGCTCGCCTTCTTCCCGCTCGCCCAGGCGCTGCACCTCACGCAGGTCGGCGTCTGGATCTTCGCGCTGCTCGCGCTCGCCGCCGCGCTTCTCGATCGCGGCCGCCCAGCCGCGGCCGGCGCGCTGCTCGGCGTCGGAGCGTTCTTCAAGCCGCACCTGCTGCTCGTCCCGGCGATCCTCGCGCTGGCGGGGCGCTTCCCGCGCCGCGCGCTCGCGGCCTGCGCCGCGGCAGTCGTCCTGGCGCTCACCGTCAGCTTGCTCGCGGCGGGTCCGGGCAACCTCGGCGACTATGTCACCGTCCAGCTCCCGCGCCTGTCGGCCGGCTATGCCTTCGCATCCAACCAGAGTTTCCAGGGATGGCTGACGCGCGCGCTCACGAATGCCGACCCGTCCGTGCTCGAGCTGGCCGAGCCGAACGCGCCGGTCCAGTGGGCCGGCCGCCTGTTCGCGCTCGCGCTCGCCATCGCCGCCGCCGCCGCCGGGCGCGGCCGGCCGCGCGGGGCCGAGGCGGACCTGCGCCTCTACGCGGCCGCGGTCGCGGCGGCGGTGCTGGCCTCGCCCGTGTGCTGGATGCACCACTACGCGCTCCTCGCGATCCCGCTCGCCGTCGGGGCCCGCGCCTTGCTCGCCGCGCCCGGCACGCGCCGCGGCGGCCTCGACCTCGCGCTCCTCGCGAGCGGAGTGTGGGCCTCGGTGTTCCTCGACCAGAGGGGAGCGCCGCGCTGGCTGTCCGGGCTGGAGCTCGCTGCCGGACTGGGACTGCTGGTCTGCATGCTGATCCTCGTGCGGAGGGAGACGTGCTGAGGCTGCGAGCGTTGCGAGAGCTGCTCTGGCTCGCGGCGTACGCCCTGCTCGCGCTCGTGATCACGGCGCAGTTCGCCCGCGAGCCCGACGGGCTGCGGAGCAACCCGCGCAGCCGCTTCCGCCCGATGATCGAAGGCACGGCGCACCGGCCCTACGTCCAGCGCGTCGTCGTGCCCACGATGGTGCGCGCGGCGGGCGCGCTCGTCGGGCACGAGGCGCGCGCCCGCCTCGACGCGGCCCTCGACGAGAGCCACCCCGCGACGCGCGTGCTCGACCACGTGTTCCCGGGCTGGGAGCGCGACTTGGCCGTCGAGTACCTGGCCGCGTTCGCGCTGATGTGGGCCTGGTTCCTCGGGTTTGCCTACGCGTTCCGCGCGCTCCTCACCGCCGTCTACCGCGCGCCGTGGTACGTCGAGGGGCTCGCGCCGGCCGCGGCATACCTCGTGCTCGTGCCGACCTTCGCTCCGTACGCGAGCTATCTGTACGACCCGGCGCTCCTCTGCCTGTACACGGCGGCGCTCGCGCTCCTCGCACGGCGGCAGTTCGGCGCGTACCTCGCCGTGCTCGCCGTCGCGTGCTCGAACAAAGAGACCGCGGTGCTCCTGCCGTTGGTGTTCTACCTCGCCTACCGGGGCGACCCCGGACTGTCGACCCGACGCTTCTTCGCGCTGCTCGTCGCGCAGGTCGCGCTCGTGGCGCTGATCGCGGGCGGGCTCGCGTGGTCCTACTCCGACAATCCCGGCGGCCCCCTCGAGGTGCGCGGGCTCCGCAACGTGTACGAGCTGCCGCGCTGGTCCCTCGGAACCATCGCGGCCGCTGTGATCGCCTTCGTGCTCGTCGCCCGCGGCTGGAGCGCGAAGCCCGCCTTCCTGCGCGCGGCTCTCGTGCCCCTCGTTCCGCTCGTCACCCTGGCCGCGTGCTTCGGCTACGTGGACGAGCTGCGCGATTACTACGAGGTGTATCCCGTGCTCCTGCTGCTCGCGGCGCCGACGCTGCTGGCGGCGGTCGGCGTGGAGCTCGGGCTCCGCCACGACGCTCGAAGGAGCCGGCGGAGCGCGCGGTGACGGCCGCGTCGGCGCTCGGAGCCCGGGCCCTGCGTGCTGAACCGCCGAAGCAAAGTGTTCCGCGATCTGCGCGGATCACGTCCCGAAGACGACCTCGAGCGCGCCCGCGAGACCGATCGTGATGCCGAGCGTTCCGAACGGGTCGACCAGCGCCCCCTGCACGTACACGCTCTTTCCGACGAGCGCGCAGTTGGCGGGCACGACGACGACGACACCCGCGGGCGAGCCCGGACCGGCCCATGGCGGTCCGAGCACGAACAGGAACGGGTTCGGCGGGACGAAGTCGATCAGGAGCTCGCCCGTCGCGCCCGGCGCGCTCATCCCCCAGGTCGGGATCGACGTGCCGCACGGGAAGCTCGCGTCCGGCGCGCTCGAGATCGCGACGAGCGGGACCGAGCCCGCCGGCTGGGTTCCGAGCGGGTTGTCGACGCCGAACGTGATCGCCCCGCCCGGCGCGGCGAGGCCCGAGAGCACGGTCAGGCTGCCCGCCGGGTTGACGCCGCAGCCGTACGGCGTCGTCGTCGCCGCCGCGTCGAGGCGCACGCGCGTGAAGCCGTCGCCGAGCGGCGACGCGACGAGCGCGATCGTGCCGCAGTCGTCGACGACCATCGACGCGGGCGGCAGCCCCGTGTCGATCTCGTTCGTCACGATGCCGGTCGCCGGGTCGATCGACGTGAACCAGCCGAACGTGTTGAACGCCGTCGCCGGACCCGGGCCGATCGACGCGGTCCACGTGCCCGACGCGACGTGCAGCCGCGTCCCGTCCTCGTTCAGCCACAGGCCCTGCGGCGCCTCGGGCAACTGGAACGTCGTGACCATCTGGTTCGTCACGAGGTCGACGACGCCGACCGCGTCGTCGTTGGTGCTCAGGACGTAGAGCGTGCGTCCGTCGGGCGAGAGGTCCATCTCGAACGGCGAATCGCCGACCGCGACCGTCGTCAGCGTCGCCGACGCCGCGCCTGCGTTGTTCACGACCGTGACCGTGTCGCCGTCCCGGTTCGCGACGAAGACGCGGCCGTCGTTCGCGCTGAAGAGCGCGCGCGTCGGGAAGTCGCCGACCGGCACGGTCGCGACGACCGACCACGCGGCGGTGTCGATGACCGTGATCGTGTCGTCGAAGCTGTTGCACGCGACGAGCGTCGCTCCGTCGTGGCTGAGCGTAAGCCCGCTCGACTGCTGGAACGCGTAGCCGACCGAGCCCATCTGGCCGGTCGTCAGCTTGGGCCCGCTCACCGTGTTGGTGCCGAGGTCGATGCGCCACACGCCGTCGGCGACGACGACCGCGACGTACGCGAACTGACCGTCGGGCGATATCTCGACCTCGCTGTTGCGCGTCGACGTCGGCACGTTCGTCACGCTCTGCGTCCCCAGGTCGATCACCGAGACGAAGGGCGAATCGAGGTTCGCGACGACCGCGGTCGTGCCGCTCGGCGTGATCTCGACCTCGGCCGGCCGGTCGCCCACCGCGACGATGCTCGTCGCGCCGGTCTGCAGGTCGACGATCGACGCGGTGTCGCTGAGCACGTTCGACGTCACCGCGCACTGCGCATCGCAACTGACCGCGACGAAGCGCGCGCGGTCGCCTTCCGGGGGCGCGCCCGAGGTGAGCTGCGCCTCGAGGAAACCGGCGGCGCCGTTCGTGCGCACGACGATCAGGTCCTCGCCGAACGTGTTCGCGGCCATCGCGCCTTGCGTGCCGACCGGCGCGACGTCGCCGACGGCCGTGCTGACTACGTTGTTGAGCTCCTTCACGATCGTCTCCGTCGCGTAGGAGATCAGCGGCCCGCGGAAGCCGACGCCGAGCGCGTAGTTGCCGTCGGCCGTGGTGCGCAGCGCGTTCACCGTGGCGGTGTTCAGCGACGGCGAGACCGCGTTCGTCGCGAGGTCGACGACGACGCACGCGTTGAGGATCGCCGCGACGGCCTTGCTCCCGTCCGGCCGGATCGTGATCGGGCCCCACAGGTTCTGGCCGACCGGGATCGTCTTCGTGATCGCCTGCGTCGCGGTGTCGACGACGGTGATCTGCTGCACCGAGCCGAAGTGCGTCACGACCGCGGTCGCCCCGTTCGGCGTGACCGCGATCTCGCGCGGGTCGGCCAGCGAGGGGATCGAGCTCACCGCTCCCGTCGCGAGGTCGAAGAAGTCGATCTCGTCGTTGATCGAGTCGGGCGCGATCGCCGTCGTGTCGTCGACGAGCGCGAGGTCGTAGAAGGACATCGTGACGACGCCGGGCTCGAACGCGGCGGAGAGCGTCGCCGCGAAGCCCGCGCCGGGGATGCGCAACGTCTCGGTGGCCGTCGCGACGTCGATCACGGAGACGTCTTGCGAGATGGTGTTGCCGACGACGGCGGTCGCTCCGTTGGGCGTGATGCGCACGAGGCCCGGTTGGTCGCCGACGGGCACGACCGCGATCTCGGTCAACGTCACGAGGTCGACGACCGAGGCGGTGTCCTCGAACTGGTTCGCCGTCACCGCGCGCGTCCCGCTCGACGAGATCGCGAGATCCGCGGGGCCGCCGCTCAGCGCGACCTCGCCGGCGAACGTCAGCGTCGCAGCGTCGAACACGACCAGGTTCCTGCTGTCGCGGTGCGCGACGACGATGCGCGCGCCGTCGGGCGTATAGCGCACGGCGGTCGGCACGTCGCCCTCGGGCGCGACGCCGTTCGAGAAGAAGTCGCTCGCGATGCTGCCGAACGTCGCCGGGAGCGGGCGCGCCGGCTGCGGAGCGTCGCCGAGCGAGCCGGCGCGGTCGAGGGTCGCGGTGTCCGGCTCGCCGTCCTGCGCTTGGGCGGCGGCGGGAGCGAGGCAAACGAGCAAAGCGATGGTGGACACGATGGTGCGGTGCATGGTTCCTCCCGTGGGGTCTCGGCGGTCCATCCTAGCCCGGACTATTCATGAGGCTTTGCCGAGATCGCCGTAGATGCCGCCAGGTCGGGCCCACCACGATCGTGACGGTGCGACTGACGGGCGCGGAGGCGACCCTGATCGGGTCGTCGAGCACCCGGCGGGAGTAAAGTGTCGAGCTGGCGGCAGCTACGGCGATCTCGGTGAAGCCTCATGAGTAGTCCGGGCTAGCGCCTGTATCCTCGGCCGCATGAACTACCGACGCCTCGGCAAGTCCGGACTGAAGGTCAGCGAGCTCTCGTTCGGCTCCTGGGTGACCTTCTCGACGCAGCTCGACGACGGCGACGCCGCGAAGTTGATGAAGCGTGCGTACGAAGCCGGTGTGAATTTCTTCGACAACGCCGAGGCGTACGCGCAGGGCGAGTCCGAGCGCATCATGGGCCGGGTCGTCGAGCGGCTGGGCTGGGAGCGCAGCTCGTACGTGATCTCGTCCAAGGTCTTCTGGGGCGGCCAGCTCCCCACGCAGCGCGGCCTCTCGCGCAAGCACGTGCTGGACGCGTGCCACGCGGCGCTGCGGCGGATGCGGCTCGACTACCTCGACCTGTACTTCTGCCACCGGCCGGACCCCGACACGCCGATCGAGGAGACGGTGCGCGCGATGGGCGATCTCGTCGCGCAGGGCAAGGTCCTCTACTGGGGCACTTCGGAGTGGTCCGCGGACCAGATCGCGGAGGCGCACGGCATCGCGCGCGCGATCGGCGTCGCGCCCCCGACGATGGAGCAGCCGCAGTACAACATGTTCGAGCGCGACAAGGTCGAACGCGAGCTCCTGCGGCTCTACGACTCGATCGGCCTCGGCACGACGATCTGGTCCCCGCTCGCGAGCGGCGTGCTCACCGGCAAGTACGACGAGGGCGTCCCGAAGGACTCGCGCCTCGCGCTGAAGGACTACTCCTGGCTCCAGGAGCGACTCGCGTCCGACGAGGGCCGCGAGCAACTACGCAAGACGCGCGACCTCGGCACCGTCGCGTCGGACCTCGGCGCGACGACGGCACAGCTCGCGATCGCGTGGTGCCTCACCAACCCCCACGTGAGCACGGTGATCCTCGGCGCCACCAAGCTCGAGCAACTCGACGAGAACCTCGCAGCGGCGGAGCTCGTCCCGAAGCTCACGCCCGACGTGCTCGAGCGCATCGAGGAGATCCTCGGGAACGCGCCGCCGCACGCGGAGCGGCATTGATCGAGCCGGGCCCAGAGCTGCCCTGCGGCGCAGCGCACGGTCGGTGACAAGGCCGTCATGTCACGCCGTGGGACGCCGCAACTTCGCCCCCGCACGCCTACGTACTTCGGCCGCTCGCCGAGCGCGGGCGCTCCGGCTCATATGAGTGCACGACGAGCGCCGGTCCAGGCGCCTCGAAAGGAACCTCATATGCGTGCTCTCACGGCTCTCGCTCTCGCCACGCTCGCCTCCTCCACCCTCGCGCAGTCGTTCAACGTCGACATCGGCTCGCTGAGCGCCGGAGCTGCCGGCGGCGGCCTCCCCGCGCCGGTGTTCGGCGCGGCGTCGAACCGCACCGGCCCGTGGAACGCGATCACGGGTCTCGCGCTCGGCCCCTTCGCCCTCGTCGACGTGCACGGCAGCCCCACCTCGGTCACGTGCTCGCGCAGCGACGGGCTCGGCACGTTCTTCGGTTGGAACAGCTCGTCGACGACGGGTTACTTCCAGAGCCTGATGGACGGCGGCCACGGCGTCGCGGTCGGGGGCGGCACGAGCGTGACCTACACGTTCGACGGCCTCGCCGCCGGCTCCTACGACGTGTACACCTACGCGTGGTCCCCCCTCGACTCGGGCGACCGCACGGACGTGGTCGTCGTGGGCTCGACGAGCGCCAACCCGCAGACGGTCGGCGGCGCGCTGCCGGCGCTCAACACGTTCCAGCTCGGCGTCACCCATGCGATCCACGCGGTCGACGTCGCCCAGGGCGCGCCGCTCACGATCACGTGCTCCAACGCGGTCGACGCAGGCACGATCAACGGGTTCCAGATCTGCCGCGGCTTCGAGCTCGGTATGGCGCAAGCGGCGTCCGGCTCGTTCCTGTCGATCGCGAACTCGGGCGGGACGCCGTTCAACATCTACGTCAACCTGGTCTCCGTGACGCAGGGCTCGTTCCCGAACGGACCGCTGTTCGGGCTCGACCTCGCGCCCGCCGTCGCGGTCGCCGAGCTCGCGTTCGGCCCTCCGTTCCTCGGCCTCCTCGACGCGAACGGCGCGGCGACCTTCCTCGCGTCGCCGCCCCCGGCGGGGCCGACGTTCTACTGCGTCGGCATCGAGCTCGGGCTCGACCTCTCGATCGTGAGCGTCACGGAGCCCTTCCAGTACACGCTGCTATGAGCGCGGTGCCGCGGGCGATCGACGCGCAGGTCGCTCGAGCGCCCCAACGGCGAGCAGGCCGCAGTCGGGCAGGCTGAGCGAATCGACGCCAATCTACCCGGCTGCGGTCCTGTCGGCGGGGTCGCCGAACGACGCTGCGCTCGCTCGCTCCGTTTCCTCGCAGCACGGCTCCCCGTTCGCCGCCGCCGTTCCCCGCACCATCGTCCACACGCCGAACGCGACGAGCGCGACGCCGAGCACCACCGGCGCGACGCGGCGCAGGCGCGCCGATGCGAGCTGCGCGCCAGCGAGCGCGAGCGCGAGACCCGGGGCCGTCGCGAGACCGAACGCGAATGCGCCGAGCGCAGCGGCCGGCGGCGCGTCCTGCGACGCGAGGGCGATCGCGCTCCACGAGAGGCCGCAGGGCAACAGCGCGACGTCCTCGCGCGCATCGAGGAGATCCTGGACAACCGGCCGGAGCCGCCGCAGCGGTTCTGAGCGGGAAGGGCACCTATCGCACGGGACGATCGAGCGGCCGGACGGCGAGCAGATCGCAGTCGCCGACCGGCCGGACGTCCGCCTCGCTCAGCGTCACGAGCGCCTGCGTCCGCCCGCCCGCGCACACGAACTCCACCTCGAGCCCGTCCGGCTCGTAGAGCTCGACGACGGCCCCGAGGTCGCCCCTCCGGAGCCCATGGTCGGGCAGGTCGCGGTCGAGCACGACCGTGTCGAGCAAGCTGAAGCTCATGGCTGCTCCCCCGGGTAGGCCGTCACGAACCGTGGCCGGTCCTCGCCGGCCAGCACGATCCAGACGGTGATCACGTTCGCTCGTCGTCCCGAGGGCCCTCTCAAACTACCACGCACCTCGTACTTCCGTCCGTGGGGGATCGGCCGTCCCGGCCGAGCAGCGTGACGGGCGGCGTGCCGGCGCAGATCCTCCGCCAGCCGTTTCCAGCCTGACTCCGAGTAGCCGAGAGCGACGAAGAACGTGGCCTTGGTCTTCCCGACGGGATGAGACCGCGACAGGAGGTAGTTCCTGACCTTCGCCTTCTCGACAAGCGCTCGCCTCGATCCGGGCAGCTTCACCGAACGAGGGACCGTGCCTGCGCTCGACGGTCGCACCTGAAAGCGGCGCTTCCTCGCAACACGCCGTCCCGCTCGCCGCCGTTCCCCGCACCATCGTCCACACGCCGAACGCGACGAGCGCGACGCCGAGCACCACCGGCGCGACGCGGCGCAGGCGCGCCGACGCGAGCTGCGCGCCCGCGAGCGCGAGCGCGAGGCCCGGGGCCGTCGCGAGACCGAACGCGAATGCGCCGAGCGCGGCCGCCGGCGGCGCGTCCTGCGACGCGAGGGCGATCGCGCTCCACGAGAGGCCGCAGGGCAACAGCGCGTGCACCACGCCGATCGCGAATGCTCCCGTCGCGCCGCCGAGCGCCGCCGCGGCGCGGTGGACGCGCGCGAACGACGCCCGCAGCGGGCGCGCGGTGACCGCCGGCAGCCGCACGCCGAAGTGCGCGAGACCGAGCAGGACGAGCACGCCTCCCGCGACCGTTGCCAGCGCCGCGCGCACGCCGCTCGCGTCGCCCAGCGCGTGCGCTCCGCTCGCCGCCAGCCCGCCGAGAACCGCGTAGCCGAGCGCCTTTCCGACGACGTGGCTCGCACCGCGCGTCCAGCGCGCGCGCGTCGAGCGCGCCCCCGCCGTCACCGCGATCGCGAAGCCGCCGCACATGCCCGCGCAGTGCAGCGCGCCGAGCAGGCCGAGCGTGACGTACGGCGCGAGCGAGCTCACGAGCCGCGCTCCTCGCGCTGGAGCAAGCCCATCCGCAACGGCGTGTCCACCGGGTCCGTCGTCTCCTCGCACGCGACGACGCAGTCGCCGCAGCGCAAGCAGTTCGCGAAGTTCGACAGACCGTCGGGATAGAACCCGCGGCTGCCGCGCGGCTCGCCCGCGCTCATCCGCCGCGGCTCGAGGTCGACCGGACACACGCGCTCGCACGCGTGGCAGTCCGTGCAGTTCTGCGGGTTCGCGAAACCGATCCCCGTCAGCGTGCGCGGGCCGAGCAGCGCGAAGTACACGCCCGAGGGGCAGAAGTCGCGGCAGAAGCGCATGCCGAGGAGCTCGACGAGCGCGAACAGCGAGAGCGTGACGCCCGCGAAGAACGCGCCGGCCGCGATCTTCGCCGTCGTCGAGCCGCGGGCGAACACCGCCCAGTCGACCCAGAAGCCGAACACGATCGCGCCGAGCAGCGCGCACACCGCGAGGACGAGCGTCGTGCCCACCACGCCCGTGCGGCTCTTGCGATGGCGCCACCGAAACCACTCCGCCAGACGGTTGAGCGCGCCGACCGGGCACACGAAGCCGCACAGCCACCGGCCGAGAAAACGGCTCACGAGGAGGATCAGCACGTTGACCGCGAGAAACGGCCACGCGAACGCCCGCGCGACCACGAGGAACGTCGCCGGCTCGCCCAGCAGCCGATGCCGGCCCGCCCAGAAGTCGAAGCGCAGGACGTCGAGGAACGGGAGCGCCGCGATGCCCGCGGTGAACAGCACCCCGACGATCCAGCGCGCGATCGTGTAGCGGTGCACGGTGCCGCGCGCGGCGGACAGGCCGTACAGCGTCTTCTGGCGGCGATCGTCGACGGGCATGCGCTCAGCCTCCCACAGCCAAGCGCGGCTCGAGCCGCCGCTCGGGCGCGGGCGCGAAGCCGGGGCGCTCGCGCCGGCCGGCGCGCGCGATGCGCATCGAGCACGCGACGACGAACGCCGACGACGCGACCATCGCGGACGCCGCGAAGAGCGGCGACAGCTTGCCCGCGGCCGCGAGACCGACGCCGATCGCGTTGTAGCCGAACGCCCACGCGAGGTTCACGCGCGCCGTCAGCACCGCGCGGCGGGCGAGCACGAGCGCGTCCTCGAGCCCGCCGAGATCGGAGCGCATCAGGTGCACCGGCGCGGCGTCGAGACTGCGCGGCGACGCTCCGTGCACCGCGACGCCGACGTCGGCGGCGGCGAGCGCGACCGCGTCGTTCAATCCGTCGCCGACGAAGAGCGTGCCCGCGGGCCCCGCCGCGCGCACGACCCGCGCCTTCGCAGCGGGCAACAGCTCCGCGTCGACCGGCACGCCGAGCGCGTCCGCGAGCGCCGCCGCCGGCCGCGCGCCGTCGCCGGTCAGCACGCGCGGCGCGAGCCCGCGCTCCGCGAGCCGCGCGACGACGCCCGCCGCCTCCGGACGCATCGTCGCGGCGAAGCGCAGCTCCGCGAGCGGCCCGCGCTCGTCGGCGAGCACGACGCTCGTGAGCGCGTCGTCGTGCGCTCCCACGCCGTCCTCCGTCCGCGCGCGCCGCAGCTCGAGGCGGCGGCCCGCGACGACCCCTTCGACGCCGACGCCGGGCACCGCGCGGAACTCCGCGACCTCGGGCAACTCCCCGCCGCCCCACGCGCGCCGCACCGCGCGCGCGAGCGGATGCTCGCTCGGCCACTCGAGCGCCGCCGCGAGCCGCAGCGCGCCCGCCTCGTCGAGCCCGCTCTCGGCGCGCGGCCGCACCGCGCGCAGCTCGAGCTCGCCCGTCGTCAGCGTGCCGGTCTTGTCGAGGAACGCGCGGCGCACGCGCGCGAGCCGCTCGAGCACCTCGCCGCCGCGGATCAGGACGCCGCGCCGCCACGCCTCGCCGAGCGCGACCCAGAACGCGAGCGGCGTCGCGAGGCCGAGCGCGCACGGGCACGCGATCAGCACGACCGCGAGCGAGCTCTGCAGTCCCGCCGCGACGCCCGCGCGGCGCGCGTGCCAGACGAACGCACCCGCGGCGATCGCGAGGACGAGCGGAAGGAACGCGCCGGCGACGCGATCCGCGAGGCGCACGAGGCGTGGCCGGCTCGCGAGCGACTCCGCGAGCAGCCGCTCGATCTCGTCGCGCACGCGCCCGCCGTGCACCGCCTCCGCGCGCACGTCGAGCGAGCCGTCGACGACGCGCATGCCCGCGAGCACGCGCTCGCCGACCGCGACCACGCGCGGCAGCTCCTCGCCCGACAGGTCCGCCGTCTCGACGAACGAGCGGCCGCGCTCGACGCGTCCGTCGACCGCGACGACCTCGCCCGGACGCACGCGCACGAGGTCGCCGACGCACAAGTCGTCGGGCCCGACCTCGCGCTCGTCCCCCGCCGCGTCGACGCGCACCGCGCCGCCGCGCTCGGCCGCCAGGCCCGCGAGGCGCCGCGCCGCGCGTTCGCGCGTCGAGACGTCGAGCCAGCGTCCGAGGCCGACGAGCACGAGCACGCCCGCGACGGTCTCGAAGTAGACGTGCTCGCCGTCGGCGAACGTGCTCCACAGCGATACGCCATACGCCGCGGAGACGCCGGCGACGACGAGGCCGTCGGCGCTCAGCACGCGCCGCGTGGCGACGACGGCGGCCGCGAGCGGCACCCCGAGCAGGAGCACGACCGGAGTCGCGAGCGCGAGCGCGGCCAGTCGCGCGAGTCCGAGCAGCGCGCCCGCGGTCTCGTCGCCGGCTCCCGCCGCGACGGCGTCGCCGTACCACGACAGCGAGAAGACCATCACGCCCATCGAGAGGAACGCGGAGACGATGACGCGGGCGAGCAGCTTGTCCGAGCGCGGGCCGCTCGAGCCGACGTCCGCGCCGAGTAGCGCGTGCGCGAGCGCGCATCCCGCGCAACAGAAGCGGGCGCGCCCGCGCCCGAGCGGAAGGGCGCGCGCGCGCGCGCGCCAGAGCGGCAGGGCGCAATGGACGCAGGAGCTCACCGCGCCGACTGCTCCGCCTGGGGCGGCTTGATCGGTCCCTGCTCGAGGTAGTCGGGGAGCTGGTAGGCGAGCGTGTACCACACGAAGAACGCGAGGAAAGCGATGTAGAAGATCGTGAGGAACCACGGCACGCCGCCGTGGCCGTAGTCGAACCGCGCCTGTTCGCGGTCGATGACGTCGCTCTCGCTCATCGCCCTGCCTCCTCGTCCAAGCGCTCGAGCCGCTCCGCGCGCTCCTGCTCCTCGAAGCGCTCGAGCATCTCGTACTTCGGCCGCTCGACGTCGCGGAACTGGCCGCTGAACGCGGCCCACGCGAGCAGGAACAGGAAGCCGATCGACACGATCGCGTAGATCATGATCGGATCGAACGCGAAACCGGCGAGCTCGTCGCGGCGGATCGTCTGCAGGAACGCGAACAGCTTGTACGTGAACATGCACCCCGCCGCGGTGACGGCGAGGCCGAAGAACGCGAGGACGTAGCGACGGGAGCTCACGGGGTCGCTCCGACGGCGGCGCTGCCGAGCCACTGCATATACGTCACGAGGGCAAACCCCTTTTCTTTCGGCACGCCGTTCTCGTCGAAGTAGAACGGGTACGCCGGCATCACCGAGCCGGATACGACGTTCTTCGGGTTGATCAGGTGTGCGATGTGCCAGTCGTTCGTGCGCTTGCCGCCCTCGCGCGTGAGGTCGGGTCCGACGCGACGCGTGCCCCACAGATGCGGCTGGTTGAGCGCGTTCTGGTATTCCTGGGCGGTCGACGGCGGCCCGAAGCGCTGCTCCTCGTTCGAGACGACGCGCACGTACTGGCTGTGGCAGTGCCAGCACGCCTGGCCGACGTAGACGTCGCGACCGAGCTGGAGCGCGCGCGCATAGCTCTCGGGCGTCACGTCGCCGTACACCTCGGCGAACGCTTCCGGGAACTGGCTCTCGAGGGCCGCGAAGTCCGCGCTCGGCACGGCGGCGAGGTCCTCGAGCGTCTGGTACTCCATGCCGTGGTACGAGCCCAGCGTCATCCACGGGAAGATCATGCTGAGCGTGATCGCGATCGCGAAACAGCCGATGCCGGCGACGAAGAAGATCGTGTAGAAGCGCTCCATGGCGTGTCGCTCACTCGGCCTCGGCCGGGATCAGGTGGCGCTCCTCGACGTACGCGACGTCGCTGCGCGCGGTCATCCACATGTTGTAGAGCGTGCAGAGCACGCCGATGAGCATCAGCCCGCCCGCGAACGTGCGCACCCACCAGAACGGCACGGATGCGTCGACGATGTCCATCCAGTCGTTCAGCTCGCGCTGCATGAAACCGTGGATCAGCCCCGCGGCCGTCAAGTCGATGAACATCACCACGATGCCGACGGTCGACAGCCAGAAGTGCCACGCGCGCAACGCGTTCGAGTGCCATTCGCGTCCGGTGATCCGCGGCCAGAGCCAGTCGATGGCGCCGAACAGCCAGAACGTGAACGTGCCGAACATGATCATGTGCGCGTGTCCGACGACCCAGTCGGTGAAGTGGATCACCTTCTGGAACATCCACGTGACCTGGAACGAGCACTGTAGGCACGTGATGAAGTACATGACGGCGCCCGCGTAGAACCAGCGGATCGCCATGCTCGTGCGCAGCGCTCCCCACTTGCCGCGCATCGTCATGAAGAAGTTGACGACGACGGTCGTCACGACGACCTCGATCGCGATCGTCGTCGTGATCGCGCCGAATTCGACGTAGTCCGGGATCGGGCTGATCAGGAAGTGGTGCACCCCGCCGAGCGGGTAGAAGAACGCGAGCGCCCAGAAGCCGATCACCGACAGCGAATGGCTCCAGATCGGCCGGCGCAGGATCAGCGGCACGAAGAAGTACATGAGGCCCCACCCCATCGGCGTGACGTACAAGCCGACGAGGTCGTGGATGAACAGGCCGGTCACCGCCGCTCCCGCCGCGCCCGGCAGCACCCACTCGGGCACGATGTTGCCCATCACGTACGTCAGCGCGAGCCAGACCAGGCCGGCGGTGAAGTACCAGAGCGCGACGTAGAACTTCTGGTCGCGCGCACGGTAGAGCGGCGCGACGAACTGCGCGATCAGGAGCACGGCGCCGACGACGATCAAGAGGTCGACGGGGATGTAGTTGAGCTCGAACGTGCCCGGGCGGAAGCCGGTGGGCGTCTCGCCCCACTCGATCCCCTGCGCCTTGTCGGTCATGTACCCGCCGATCGCGGCGAGCGTGATGATCTGCCAGACGACGAAGATCAGGACGCCGAGCTTCCCGGACAGGACGTGCTTCCCGGTCAGCCGCGGTATCGCGTAGTACAGGACCGCGGTGAAGCCGTTGAAGAGCCAGCCGTACGCCGCGAGGTTCGTGTGCAGGAAGCGGAAGTGGCCGGGCGAATGGATCTCGCTCCCCTCGAACGGGAACCAGCCGAGGAACTGCAGCGAGTAGAGGAAGCCGGCGGTCATGCTGATGAGCAGCGTCACGCCGGCGGCGGCGAGGTGCCAACGAACGAGCCGCCGCTCGACCAGGGGGGGTGCTGTGGTGGGCATCTGGCTCTAACGCTCGTTCAAGCTCTGGATGTAGTGGACGAGGGCCCAGATGTCCTGCGGAGGGATCTGCCCGCCGAACGAGGGCATCGGCGTGCCGTTGATGCCGGTCGCGATCGAGCGATACACGTCGGCGGGCTCGCTACCGGCGCGCAGCACGCCGCGCGTCAGGTCGCGGGGCCGGATCGGATAGCCCCAGTAGTCGAGGAAATCGCCCGCGACCGGTCCGTCGCCCTCGCCCTCGGGCCCGTGGCACGACGCGCAGTTCGCCGACGTCGTGTCGAGGTACACCTCGCGCCCGCGCGCGATCGACTCCGGCGTGCGCGGGCTCTCGGGGATCGGCGGCGGTTCGGCCTTGAGCGTGTGCGGATCCCAGCGGTCCATGACGATCTGCGCCATGAGCTCGGGATCGGGCACCTCGTCGTCGTCCCACGCGACGGCGACCATGAGCTCTTCGAACTCGCCGCGGATCGCGAGATAGCGCACGTATTCGACGAGATCCCAGCGCCGCTCGTCCGGCACGAGGTGGAACTCCGGCATCGACGAGCCGGAGAGGCCGCGCGTCAGCGTCTGGAAGATGTCGCGCCGCAGCGGAGGCCTTCCGGTCGGCGTGCTCGTGAACTTGAACACGCCCTTGCGGAAGTTGCGCGGCCGCGGCTCGAGGTGCCGCGCCGCGGGCCCCGCGCCGTCGCCGCTCGTGCCGTGGCAGCCGACGCAGTAGCGCTCGTAGGCTTGCCGGCCCGCAGCGAGACGGTTGAGCTCGACCAGCTCGTCCTGGCGCAGCGCGATCGACTCCTGCCCGAACCACGCCTCGCTCGCTTCGGCGATCGACGGGCCGAGCTCGGTCTCGAACGCGCGCTCGAGCTCGGCGACGTTCTCGTCGAAAGGCCAGTCGAGCTCCGACAGCCGCCGACCCGGATCCTCGCCCTCGCGGTCGGGCGCGCTCGGCTCACCGAGGAACGGCGCCACGAAGAGCGCAGCCCCGAAGAGCCAGAAGAGTGCGACCACGAGCGCTTGTCCGCCCCGGCGGTCGCTCCGCCGCGTCGTTGCATGCGTCATTCGGCGTATCGTCGCGGCGCCTGGGAGGCGGAACGATACGAACGTCGTCTACGCACCGGGCGGGATCGGGTGCGCACGCGCGGCGGGCCGAAGTGCGTATGACAGCGCTCGAGGTCTGCTTCGCAGCGACCGAGCGCTATTCCACGCGCAGCTCGACGCCCTTGCTCGACGCGGTGCCGGTCGGCGTCGGCGCGGCGACGTCGAGCACGAACGCCTGCAGGAAGAGCGTCGTGCCGGGCGCGATCGCGTCGAGCGCAAGGCGCAGCGACGCGGCGCCGGTCGCGCCGGTGACGAACGGCAGGACGCGCGCCGGCGGCGCGACGAGCACGTCGCAGCTCCCGGGCTGGCCGAGCTGCGGGAGCGTGCCGAGCGCGATCCAGCCGGGGCTCGAGGGCAGCGCCTGTGCGACCGCGAGCTCGACCGCGCCGCCCGCGTACGCGCAGCCGAGCACGTCGAGCGTCGGGATCGCGCCGCCCGCGCCGGGGCAGCCGCGGCCGTACGTCGACACGCTCGTGTCGAGCAGGCCGTCGCAGTCGTCGTCGACGCCCGCGCCGAACAGCACGTCGAGCACGTCGAGCGTGCCGTTCGCGTCGCAGTCGACCTGCGGGCCGCGGTACGCCGGCAGGAAGCCGCCGAGCACGTCGTCCGCGTCGACGTCGGCGTCGCCGTCCGCGTCGAACGCGTCCAGGCACGCCGGCGACGCGAGACCAGGCATCGGGCCCGTCAGGCACGCGCGCAGCGCGCACAGGTCGCGCGGGCCGACGACACCGTCGCCGTCGGCGTCGAACGGCGCGAAGCCGCTGGCGACCGTCACGAGCGTCGTCGCCTCGAGCGCGATCTGGGGATTCGCAGAGTCGTCGAGGCCGCACGCGACGAGCGTCGGGCCCAGCTCGACGTCGGCGGGCACGACGAACGCGAAGCTCGCCGCGCCCGAAGCGTCGGTCGCCGCGCCGCCGAGGTCGGGCTCGCGGTCGCCCAAGCGCAAGCGCAGCGGCGTGCTCGGGCGCATCCCCGCGACGCTCGCCGCGACCGTCTGGCCGGGCGTCACGCTCGCAGGCAACGCGATCGACGGATACGCGATCGACGCGAGGTCCGCGACGCCGGCCACGTCGGGCGCGAGGTCGCGCGTCGGGGGCGTCGCGCCGCGGCGCACGAGCGCGACTTGCATGCGCAGGCCGTTCGGGAAGCGCGGGCCGCTCGCGGGGAGGCCGAGCGCCGCCGCGCCCGCCGCGGTGAGCTCGACGTCGAGCTCGGCGAACGTGTTCGCGAAGACGGTCGGAGCCGCCGCGCCCGGCGCCCGGCCGGGCACGCAGTCGCGCGAGCGCGCGCGCCCCACGTGCTCCCCCGCGCCGACCGCCGCCGGCGCGAACCCGCCGCCGGGCGCGGCGGTCCATACGCGCGACGTCGCGCTCAGCGGGTCGTCGACGCGGCACTCGAGCACGACGTCGACGCCCACGAGCGTCGCCCCCGGCGCCAGGCTCGCCGGCGACGCGCCGGTGTTCGCGTCCGCGTCGACGTCGAGCAGGAACAGCCAGCTCGCGCGCGTCGGCCGCGGCAACGGGCCGCTCGTGCCGGCGCAGACGACCAGGCCGCCGCCGCTCGGCCCGCGGTCGACGACGACGACCTTCGCGACGTCCTCCCACGGCGCGCCCGCGTCGCCGGTCGCGTCGCTCAGCCAGTCGACGCGCGCCGCCAGCGACGGCGGCGTCCCCGCGGCGCGCGCGACGAACGGGTCCGCCGCGAGCGTCGCGCGCGCGGCCGCGATCTCGTCCGACGCGAGCGTCTCGCCGCCGTGCGCCGACGCGCTCATCAGCCGCGCGACGTCGTCCGGCGCGTCGCCCGGGTGGGGCGCGAGCCCGAACGCGAGGCCGAGCGCTTGCGCGAGCGCGCGCTCGACGTCGCAGCCGATCGGCTGCTCGGCGCACAGCTCGCCCGGGTCCGCGACCGCGATCCACGGCCGCGCGAGGCTGCGCGGGTGCAGGGCGTACGGAGCGACCGGCGCGCCGCTCGCGCCCGTGAGCCGCCGCGCGTGGAGCGCGACGAGGCCCGCGGGCTGGCCGCCGCTCGTGCCCGGGTCGTGGTACGCGCGCTCTGCGTCCCGCATGAGCCGCGCCAGCTCGCTCGCTGTGTCGACGCCGCCGCCCGGCGCCAGGTACGCGTCGACGCGCACGTCGCCGGGGAGCCCGACCGCCGCGTCGGGGTCGGCGAGCCGCGCGAACGCCGGCGCGTCGAGCGTCGCCGCCGAGCGCGGCACGATGCGCGCCTGCGGCGCCCAGACGGAGTCGGCGGCGCGCGCGTGGCGGGCGCGCAGGACGAGCTCGAAGTCGCTCGCGCACGCGACGCCGGGCGCGGCGATCGACGGCGCGTCCTGCAGCGCGGCCCAGCGCAGCGGCACGACGAGGAGCGGCTCGCTCGCGCCGATCGCCTGCTGCGCGCGCCGCGCGTCGAGCGGACAGTAGCGGTCCGGCCAGAGCGACGCCGCGGCGGCGATCGCGTCGACCGTCACGGGCGGCGGCGACGTGAGGCACGGGTCGAACGCCGGGCGTCCCGTGGCGCGCAGCGCCGCGACGATCGTGTCGGGCGCTCCCACGCCGAGCTGGGCGAGCAACGCGGCGACGCCCGCGCAATGCGGCGTCGCCGCGGAGGTGCCGGTGAAGAGCGTCGGCTCGCCGCCGCCGAGCGTCGACGTCGCGACGAGGCGACCCGGCGCTGCGAGCGCGTTGCACGGGCTGCGGTTCGAGAAGCACACGACCTGGTCGGGCGCGGACGCGAGGTCGGCGCAGCCGGAGCCGTACGTCCCGGAGTCGGGCTCCTGGCCGAGGTCGGCGTCGTACACGGCGGCGACGGCGACCGCGCCGGAGAGGCACGCGGGGCTCGCCATCGAGTCGCACGCGCCGTCGTTCCCGCTCGCCGCGAACGTGACGATGCCGGCGGCGCGCGCGGACGCGAGCGCGGCGCCGAGGAGCTGGTTCGACGCGCTCGCGGCGTCGCAGGGACACGCGTCGTAGAGCGCGAAGCTCGCCAGGCTCATGTTGATCGCGCAGACGCCGCCGAGCTGGGGCGCGACGCTCACGACGTGGTCGACGCCCGCGGCCCAGTCGCTGAGGAAGCCGGTGTTGAAGGCGGTGGTGACCTTGACCGGCAGGATGCGCGCGTCGGGCGCGACGCCGTTCGGCGCCGTGACGATGCCGGCGACGCTCGTGCCGTGGCCGTGGTCGTCCTCGGCGCCGTGCGCGACGAACGCGCCCTGGAAGAGGAACGTGGCGCCCAGCGGCGCGACGTCTCCGGCGAGATCGGGGTGGTCGGTGTCGACGCCGCTGTCGAGCACGGCGACGGTCATGCCTGCGCCGGTGACGCCGAGCTGATGGACGAAGTCGGCGCGCACGAACGGCACGCTCTCGTCGAGCACGCCGCCGCCGGCCGCGTCCGCGCCCACCGCGACGACGCCGGGGTCGCGCGCGAGCCGCTCGAGCGCCGCTGCGTCGACGCGCGCCGTGAACGCGGCGACGTTGCGATAGACGTGGCGCGGCTCGACGCGCGCTCCGGCCGCGACGATCCGCTCGAGCACGCGACCTTGGCGCTCGGCGACGACGGCGCGCCGCAGCGCCGGGTCGGCGCGCTCGCGCGCGTCGAGCGGCTCGAGGAGCACGATCGCGAGCACGAGCCCGTCCGGCGCAGCGGCGAGCTCGGCTCGCAGGGCGGGCTCGACGCGGTCGGAACCGAGCGCCTGCGGCCGCGCCGAAGCGGGCGCCGGCGCCGCGAGCGCCGCGAGCAAGAGGGCGAGGGGAGCGAGCATGGATGAACGAGGACGCGCGCAGACCGGGCGCGGTTCCGGGCTCGCTCCAGCCTAGCGCTCGGGCGCAGCCGGTCGGGGGCGCTTGCCGACGGCGGCTGGGTTCGCCGCAAGGTGCGCGGGTCGAAGCGGGTTAGCACGATCCTGCAGGGAGGACGACGGCGCGGCGGACGCAGCCGCCGCGTCCCCGCATGGCTGCACCAGAGCACGAGCTCGAGCGCAGAAGATTCCACGTGCGAGGGGTGCAACCGACGCGCCCGCGGCTCGGTCTCCCCCGGGGCGGGCGGGCCATCCGGCGGGCGGGTCGCGCGCGCGGGAGCTCCCGGTCATCCCGCGGCACGGGTCCGAGTGTTAGGCTCGTGTGAGCCCGGGTAGCTCTGGAACGCCCCACACCGGAGACCTCCATGGCCCTGCGCCGCCCCCGGCGTATCGAGCGACGCTCGACGCCCTGTTCCATCCCTCGCGTTCTCGCTCTCGCCCTCGCGTTCCTCGCCGCATGCGGCGGAGGCGGAGGCGGCGGGAGCTCGTCGGCAGACGCGACCGGCGGGTTCGAGCTGACCAAGATCTCCGTCCCCGACGGCTCGGTCTGGCAGATCAACCGGCCGATCGAGCTCACGTTCAACCGCGACGTCGACTTCGACTCCGTCAACGGGAACACGATCGCGATCAAGACCGCGATGGGCGTCCCGGCGTTCGGGACGTTCGAGCTGCTCGACCCGCGCCGCGTGTCGTTCCAGCCCACCTGTCCGACGCAGCCGGACTACTCCGACGCGGGGTTCGCGCCGGGCGCGGTCACCTACGAGATCCGCGTCCTCGGGAGCAAGGACTCGTCCCTGACCGTGCTCTCGCAAGCGGGCGAGCCGGTCTCCACGTCGCAGACGCGCACGTTCGTGACGCCGCTCACGCTCCAGCCGTCGATCCTGTTCCTCGATCCCGTCGTCGGTCCGCCGGCGCCCGTCCTGCGCCCGGTGGGCTCGAGCGATCCGAACGCGACGCACCTCGAGGTCGGCACCGACGCATCGTCGCTCGCCTACTTCGAGTACGACGCGGCGGCGGGAACGATCACGCAGCCGTCCGACGTGCCGCTCAACCTCTACAGCGACCCGACGAGCCGCATCGCCTTCGTGCTCGAGCTGAACCAGCCGGTCGATCCGTCGGCGACGAACATCGCGACGAGCAACGTGTACCTCGAGTACGAGGCGACGCCCGGCGCGTTCGAGCGGCTCCCCTGCAGCGTGCGGCTCGAGCGCAACTGCACCGAGACGGGGGCGACCGTGCGGCTCGAGCCGCTCGGCGTCCTGCCGCAGGGAGCGGTCGTCCGCGCGGTGATCACGCCCGCGTTCCGCGACCTGGTCGGCGAGACCAACCTGGTCCCGATCGCCGATTTCGCCTCGGTCCGGCCGGCGGTCTTCGCCGACCCGCTGCTCGCGCCGCCCGACGCGCTCGCCGACGAGCTGTTCGAGGACTTCGTGCTCGCCGGCTCGGAGCTCGGATCGTTCGAGGACACCGAGGCGCCGTTCGCAGAGCCGCGCGCGATCTGGGGCGACGGCGTCCTCCGCGCGGCGTTCGACTTCACGAGCGACGGCGGCCCCGGCGGCGACTTCGACTTCTACGTCCCCTCTGGCGAGACGGTGGTCATCGGCACGACGCTCTCGACCGTCTTCGGGGGGCCGACCGCGATCCCGATCAACCCGCCCGGCAGCGGCGTCGACAGCGCGTTCACCACGATCGTCAACGGCCGCTTCGATGTGCGCAACCTGCGCATCGAGACCGGTGGCCGGCTCGTGGCGATCGGGCCCAACCCGCTGCGGATCCAGGCGACGGGGCGCGTCGACATCTTGGGCGAGCTGTCGGTCGCCGGCAACGACGCGAGCAACGTGGCGACGCTCAACACGGGCCACCAGCCCGAGCCGGGCGCCGCCGGAAACGCGGGCGGCGGCGCGGGCGGGACGGCGAGCTACCTGACGACGACCTCGACACCCAAGGGCGGCGACGGCTTCGGCCCGTTCATGGCCCCCAACCTCGGCGGACGCGGCGGCGACAGCGGCTTCGCGACCGGCTCGACGGTGAACCGGCGGCCGGGCGGCGGCGGCGGGGGCCGCTTCGGCTTGACCGCGGCGGGCGGCGTCGGGCTCACCGTCGAGCCCGGCAACGACGGGCACCCGAACTCGACCTCGGCGATCACGTTCACCAAGCCCGCACGCGGCGGGCTGGTCGGCAGCGCGCCGTTCATCGACGAGGCCTCGAACAACGACTTCTTGGGCACGCTCTTCCTGGCGGGCACGGGCGAGCTCATCGTCGGCGAGCTGAAGGCGGTCTACGCCGGCGGGGGCGGCGGCGCGGGCGGCGACTCGATCCCCAACGCCTCCTTCCCGAGCAGCCCTTGGTCACCCGCGAGCGACGACAAGGGCGCGGGCGGCGGCGGCGGAGCGGGCGGCCTGCAGATCCTCGCGCTCGACGACATCCTGATCGGCGGGCGGATCCTCGCGGACGGCGGGCGGGGCGCGGCCGGAGAGGGGCTCGACAACGCCGGCGGAGGCTCGGGCGGCGGCTCGGGCGGCCACGTCGTCCTGCAGGGCAACCGCATCGACTTCACCGGCTCGTCGAGCGACGCGATCGACGCGCGCGGCGGCCGCGGCGGGCCCGGCCAGGGCGGGAGCTTCGACAGCGTCGCGGCCGGCGGCGACGGCGGGCCCGGCATCATCCAGATCCACGCGACCCAGCTCGTGCTGCCGGGCGGCGCGACACTCGCGAACCGCACGGCGCCGGACGCGATCCAGCTCGACCCGATCGTGAGCCCGGTCTCCCGCGCGCGCTCCAAGTGGATCGCGCTGGGCGGCGCGGCGCACGATCCCGACGGGCCGAACGATCAGGTGACGTTCCGTTTCGGCGGCATCGACCCGCTGACCGGCCTCGTCGCCGACGCGAACGCCGACGAGCTCGTCGACGAGCTCCCGGCGCTCCTTGCGCCGACCACGCTCGCGTCCGCGCCCGCCCTGCCGCACATCGCGGCGGACGGTCGGACGCTGCGGCTCGACGGGACGACGCTCGCGCCCCAGGACGACGTCTACCTGCGCAACCCGAACCTCTTGCAGCGTTTCGCCATCCGGCTGAGCCTCGTCGCGCTGCCGGCAACGTCGCAGCGCTTCGACGTCGCGGCCGCGGCGTACGACGCGACGACCCAGGTGCTCGCGCTCACCGTTTCCTCGACGGGGCCGTCGCTCTCCTCGTTCGAGCCGGGGAACCCGGTCGCGTTCGAGCTCCTGCCGTTATTCTTCCGGCTCGAGACGAGCAACCAGCTCGACCGCCTGCCGGCCGACGCGACGGTGCGTCTACGCTTCCAGGGCGCGCGCGAGGCCGACGGCGCGATTCCCGACGAGCTCGACGTCCTCGTCGACTGGACGAGCGACATCGGCGCCCTCGCCGTCCCCGAGATCGCGTTCTTCCGCTTCGAGGTCGAGTTCGACATCGACGCGCTGGGCACCGGCCTCTCGGGCGAGAGCGAGCGGCCGGGGCTGCTCTTCACGCGCTTCCCGTTCCGCTTCTGAGCCGGCCCGAGGCGCTCGGCGCGCCTCGGATCGTGCGCGCGAATCGGGGGGCACGACGAACGCAACTTTCGGCCCCGCGCCTCGGTCCTCCCCCCGGGGCGGGCGGGCCAGGCTCCGGCAGGGCGGGTCGCGCACGCGCGCGCGCGCGCGTGCGTGCGCGCGACCTGACTCCCCGTGGCTCCGCCCCCCCGCTGCCCCTACCCTGCGCCCCATGCGATTCCTCCTTCGCCTCACGGGCGCCGTCCTGCTCGGCGCGGGGCCCGCCGCGCTCCAGGCGCCGCGCGTCGAGCTCGGCGTCGACGTGCTCCTCGGCTCGCCGGAGGCGCCGGAGCTCGCGCTCGTGCGCGGCAAGCGCGTCGGCCTCGTCACGAATCCCTCCGGCGTGGACCGGGCGCTCGTGCCGACCGTCGACCGGCTCGCGGCGGACGAGCGCGTCGACCTGGTCCAGCTCTTCGGGCCCGAGCACGGGATCCGCGGCGACGCGTACGCGGGCGACGACGTGGGCGACGAGCGCGACCCCGTCACCGGGCTCCCGGTCGAGAGCCTCTACGGCGCGCGCAAAGCGCCCTCGGCCGAAGCGCTCGAGCGCGTCGACGTGCTCCTGTTCGACATCCAGGACATCGGCTCGCGTACGTACACGTACATCTCGACGCTCGGCGAGACGATGCTCGCCGCGGCGGCGGCGAAGAAACCGCTCGTCGTGCTCGACCGGCCCAATCCGCTCGGCGGCGAGCTCGTCGAAGGACCGTTGCGCGAGGAGCGCTGGAAGAGCTTCATCGGCTGGGGGCCGTTGCCGCTCGTGCACGGGCTGACGATCGGCGAGATCGCGCGCCTCTACGCCGGCGAGCTCGGCATCGATTGCGAGCTGCACGTGGTGCGCATGCGCGGCTGGCGGCGCGACATGATCTGGGAGGACACCGGGCTCACGTGGGTCCAGACGTCGCCGCACATCCCGCACGCGCTCCACGCGCACCTCTACGTCGTCACGGGGATGATCGGCGGCGTCACGACCAACGTGAACGAGGGCGTCGGCTACACGCTCCCCTTCGAGACGTGGGCGGCGCAGTTCGTCGAGCCGCGCCGCCTCGCCGCGACGCTCCAGGCCGCCCCGCTCGCCGGAGTGCGCTTCACGCCGATCGCGTACAGCCCGTTCTACGGCCGCCACGAAGGCCTCGCGTTGCGCGGCGTGCGCATCCACCTCGACGACCCGCGCGCGCTGCGGCCGGTGCGCACCGCGCTCGCGGGCATGGTCGCGCTCGAGCGGCTCTGGCCGGGCGAGGTCGAGTACCAGGCCGGCCGACCGTTCGCGATCCACTGGGGCAGCGAGACCGTGCTGGAGAAGCTGCGCGCCGGCGCCGGCGTCGCGGAGATCGAGGCAACGTGGGCCGCCGAGCTCGCCGCGTTCCGCGAGCGGCGGGAGCGCTACCTCTTGTACTGAAGCAGCCGATAGCCCGGAGGACGGGCTACGGCCGATTCGCCGGCATCAGCATGCCGCCGAGCTTCTCGAACCAGTTCACGTCGGGGGCCGGAGCGTCCAGCGTCACGTCGATCGTCTTGCCGTCACGCAAGACCATGAGCGGCACGTCGCCACCCCCCTGCAGGGCCCCCCACGCCTCGTGCGCATCCGTGAACGACTTCGCGTTCGCTCCGACGATCAGGTCGCCGCTGCGCAGGCCAGCCTGGTAGAGCAGCCCTTCGACGTCGCCGATCGTGACGCGCATGCAGTCGGGCGTGCGCGCCTCGACGAAGATCTCGCCGCAGGGGACGACGACGCGGATCTCCTCGTGAATGCCGTCGCCGCCGAGGAGGTGCTCGCCCGCCTTCACCGACTCGAACACGGCGCGATGGTCGTCGCCGACGTGCGTGTCGCGCCCGCCACCGCGCCCGAACCGCATCGTCCGGCCGGTTTCCTCCTCCTCCGCCTCGCGCAGCGACAGGTACGTCCCCGGCTCGAGGCCCGGCGCATAGACGTGCACGTCGTGCAGCACCGGGAGGGAGAGCGTCACGACTTGCTCACCTGCCGCGACCGTCACGTCGCGCGAGTCGAGCGCATCGCCGCCCCACGGCTTGGTGCCGGTCGTCAAGCTCACGCGCCACGTGCCCGGCTCGAGGTGGTCGAAGCGCGCCTCGCCGTCCGCCGACAGATTGGTGCCGCCGCGGTGGGCCCGCCAGCGACTGCTCTCGCCGACCTCGCCGTCGCGCACCGGCCGCGCGTCGACCGAGAGCTTGCCCTCGCGGCCGCTGCCGGCGTAGCCCTCGACGACGACGCGGATCGACACGGGCTCCGCGAAGCGCAACTCGAGCTCGCGCTGTCCCTCCTCCAGCTCCGCGGTGCGCGAGCCGAGCTGTGCGTGACGAGCGGTCAACGTCCACTTCGTGCCGTCCTGCCACGAAGCGAAGAAGTCGCCGCCCCCCCGGCTGGCGCCGGACGAGGTCGGCTGCAGCCAGTACGACCCGTCCGGAGCTCGACGCGCCTCCGCGTTGCCGGACGAGGACCCGTTCGCGTACTCGTGCCGCAGGTCGAAGTCGAGGTCGCGGAGCGGACGCCCCGCGGGACCGAAAGCGCGCACGACGAGGTTCTTCGCGGGATCCGGCCGCGGGATGACGAGGTCGACCTCGGTCACGCCCGCGTCGACGCCGACGACCGCGTGCACGATCACGGGCCCGTTCCACGACCCCAGTCCGACCGTCCAGCGGCCGGGGGCGAGATCGAGCAACGCGTAGCGGCCGCCCGAGACGAACGTCGAGCGATTCGAGCCGGCGAGGGCCTCCAGGTCGACGTCGCCGCTCGAGGGGAGCGGCAGCGCGAACGCGCGCAGGCGCTGCAGGCCCGACCCCCAGTCGTCGACGACGCGACCGCGTACGCCCGTGCGCGGCTCGAGCACGAGTCGGATCGGCTCCGCGCCGTTTTGCATCACGTCGATCGAAACCTCCTCGCTCGCGTGCTCCGAGTCGAGATCCCCGCCCAAGTGCGAGCTCGCGCGTACCGCGCCGGCGTATCCGCGCACGACGACGCGCCCGTCCGCGATGCGCACGTTCGGCTGCTGCGTCGACCACTCGTAGCTCGTCGTGGCGTCGCCGCGCTTCACGCACACGACGCCCTCCTGCGGCGCGCCGCCGTGCGCGTACACGAGCTGGACCGGAATCTCGACGACGGCCCGCGCCGTGAATTCGACGCGGTTGCCCGGCGCGACGCCGTACGAGCTGCCGAGCGCCTCGACGACGTACCCCTCGGCATACGCGCGCAGGTCGTAGTCCGCGTCGGCGTCCAGCGCGTCGAGCGCGTACGCGCCCTCCGCTCCGGTCATCGCGCGACGGCGGCCCGCGCGCCGCTCGGCCCACTCGCGCGCCTGCTCGCGCAGGTGCTCCTCGAGCGTGGGCTCGGGCGGCGGAGCGGCTCCGACGTGCGCCGCATTGCTCACGCGAGCCGACGGCCGTCTCGTCGCGACGACGACCGCGCCCGGGAGCGGTCGTTCGTCCTCGTCGATCACGCGGCCCGCGATCGCGCCGGAGCCGACCGAGGCGGCGATCGCGGGCGGCGAGACGCGCTCGAGCGCGCCGGCGAGCTCCTCCTCGGAGACGCGCGCGGCGTCCGGCGCGGGCAGCGCGTTCGCGACGACGCGCTCGGAGCGCTCCGGCGGCGCCGCGAGCGCGGCGAGCGACTCCGCGCTCGGCTCGGCCTTCGGCGCTACGACCGGCACCGCGGTCTCGGCACGCGCGGGCGCGCGCCCGATCAGCTTGCCCCCGAGCAACCCCCCGGCCAACCCGATCACGAGCGCGGGCAAGGCCACCGTCGACACGTCACGAGCGTTCATGTGCGCATTGTGCACACATCACGGCGTTCCGGGGGCCGGCGTTCCGGGGCCCGGCGTTCAGGGGGCGTGGCACACCGCTTCGACGTTGTAGCCGTCCGCGTCGATCACGAAAGCGCCGTAGTACGAAGGGTGATAATGCGGCCGCAGGCCCGGAGCGCCGTTGTCGCGTCCTCCCGCGGCGAGAGCGGCCGCGTGGAAGGCGTCGACCGCTGCGCGCGTGTCGGCGCGAAACGCGACGTGCGTCGGCGCGAGCGGATCGCTCGTCGGACGCAGCCACAGCTCCGGCTTGCCGCCGGGCCCGATCCCGCAGACCTTCTCGCACGGTAGCTGCGGCACCTCGTCGCGCGAGAGCTCCATCACGAGCGCGTGACCGAGCGGGCGCAGCGCCGCGAGATAGAACGCCTGCGCGGCCTCGTAGTCGCGCACGAGCAGCGTGTAGTGGTCGATCATCGGGGCGAAGCTAACCTCGCGCCGACGATCCGCCAGCGTCGAGCAGTTCGTATGATGCGCCGACGGCCCGACCGCGCGGCCGGCGCCGGTTTCCCCCGATGGCTCTTCCGCTCGCCCGGACCCTGGTCTGCGCGCTCGTCCTCGTGGCCAGCGCGCCCGCCGCGCGCGCCGACGATCCCGTCTCCGCGCGTTGGCGCTGGACGCGCTTCACGACCGAGTCGGGCCTGCCGGCCGACGGCGTGGTCGCGATGGCCGAGGCGAGCGACGGCACGCTCTTCGCGCGCACGACGAACGGCCTGGCGTGGTTCGACGGATACGTTTGGCGCGCCGTGCCGCACTCCTCGGTGCTGCCGAGCCGCGCCGGCGCGCGCCTCGAGCCCGACGGCGCGGGCGGCGTGGTCGCGGTCGCCGGCGACCTCGTCCTGCGCATCGACCGCGACGGGATGCGCGTCGAGGCCCCGATCGGCGGCGGCCCGGCGGCGGAGAGCGTCGTGGCGCTCGACGAGCGTGCGCTGCTCGCGCTCGAGCGCGGCATCCTCCTGCGCCTCGCGGACGGCGTCGTCGAGCCCTTCGAGCCGCAGCCGCCCGAGCCGGCGACCGACCTCGGCCGCACGCGCTTCGGCACGCTCTGGGTGACGACGGCGAGCGCGAGCTGCGCCCTGCGCGACGGGCGCTGGATCCGCGTCCCCGGTCCCGCCAGCTTGTACGAGGACCGCAGCGGCGGCTGGCTCGCCATCGAGCGCGCGCCCGAGCGCGCCCGCGTCTGGTCGGCCCCCGCGCTCGACGGTTTGTGGACCGTCGAGGCGCCCGAGCCGGGCGCGGTCGCGGCTGCGGACGTCGATGCGCACGGGAACGCGCTCGTCACCTACCTCTCCGGCCGCGTGGAGCAGCGCCGCGGCGGCGTCTGGTCGACCCTGGAGCGGGTGCCGAGCGAGATCGTGCAACCGTTCTTCCTGCGCTTCGACCGCCGCGGCGACCTCTGGGCGGGAGTCGACGACGGGCTCGCGCTCTGCCGCCTCTCGAGCCGGCGCTGGGGCCGCCTGCGCATCCGCGACGCGCCCGACTCGACGCGCGTCAACGCGCTGCTCGAGTCCCGCGACGGGCGCCTCTGGATCGGCACCTCCGAGGGGCTCTTCGTCCACGGCCCCGCCGCGGGCTTCGAGCGCGTCGAGCTGCCGCCGGGCACCGACGTCGCGATCACGGGGCTCGCGCAGACGCCGGACGGAGCGCTGTGGGCGTCGAGCGGAGCGGACGAGCGCGGCTTCGGAGGCGCGCTGCGGTTCGCGGACGGCGCGTGGCGCCACGTCGGCGCGGCCGAGGGGCTGGCGGCCGATCGCGTGCACCGCATCGCGCTCGACCGCAGCGGACGGCCGTGGTTCCTCGGCATCGCGCGGACGCAGGGAGACGACGAGCCGGGCGCGTGGGTGCGCGAGCACGACGGGAGCTTCACGCGCTGGGGCACGGGCCAGGGGCTGCCGTCGGGGCGCGTGTACGCCTTCGACGAGGCGCACGACGGCTCGCTCTGGTTCGGCACGTGGCGCGGGCTGAGCCGTTGGCGCGACGGCGAGTGGCTGCACTGGGGCCTGGACGAAGGGCTGCGCGCTCCGCGCGTGTACTCGATCTCGGCCGGCGACGACGGACGCGTGTGGTTCGGGCACGCGTACGAGCGCGAGGGCGCCGGCTGGCTCGATTCGCTCGGCGACGATCCGCGCCCGCGCTACCTCGACGAGCAGGACGGCCTCGTGCACGGCGACGTGCGCGAGGTCGCGCACGGCCCGGACGGCACGCTCTGGATCGCGACCTCGAACGGCCTCGCGGGGCTGAAGGACGGCGAGCTCGCGACCTTCGACCGCGCGAGCGGCCTCGCGCACCCCCACCTGTGGCCGATCCTGCCGCGCGCCCGGCAAGTGCTCGTCGGCACGATGGGCGGCGGCGTGTACGCGCTCGCGCTCGAGGACGTCGACGCGGTCGCGCCGCGCGTGACGCTCGCGCCACCGGCGGTGTCGGAGAGCGGCGCGCTCCTGCGCTGGCGCGCCAGCGCCTGGCACGGCGCCCAGCCGTCCGAGCGCGTCGCGACGCGCTCGCGACTCGACGGCGGTCCATGGACGCCGTGGAGCCTGGCGCGCGAGGCGACCGCGCTCGGGCTCGCGCCGGGCGACCACGCGCTCGAGGTCCAGGCGAAGAGCCTGCTCGGCGGCGTCGGCGAACGCACCGCGCGCGCCGAGTTCCACGTCCCGCCGCCGTTCTGGCGCAGCCGGACGTTCCTCGCGGCCGTCGCGGCGTGGGCCGCGACGATGATCGTGCTCGCCGCGTGGCTGCTCGCCCGGCAGCGGCGGCGCCAACGCGGCCTCTTGCGTGCGCACGACCGCCACCACCGCGCTCTCGTCGACGAGCTCCCGATCGGCTTGCACGAGCTCGACCGCGAAGGCCGCATCCTCACCGCGAATCCGACGGGCCTGCGGCTGCTCGGCGCCCGCAGCGAGGCGCACGTGCTGGGGGCGCCGTTCCTCGACGGCGTCGAGGCGGCGGATCGCCCGCACGTGCGCGAGCAGATCGAGAGCGCGCTCGCCGGCACCGCATGCGAGCTCGCGTTCCGCGGCGCCGCGACGGCGCGCATCCTGTCCGCGACGCTCTCGCCCCACTCCGACGAGCGCGGCTCGGTCGCGAAGCTCACGGTGACGTTGCGCGACGTGACGGCGCGCGAGCGGGCCGAGACGCGCCGGCGCGAGCTCGAGAGCCAGCTCCTGCACGCGCAGAAGATGGAAGCGATCGGGCTGCTCGCAGGCGGCGTCGCGCACGACTTCAACAACCTGCTGACGGTGATCGGCGGCCACGCGAGCTTGCTCGAGGAGCACCACGCGCTCCCGTGGGGCCTGCGCGCCCACGTCGACGCCATCCAGCACGCGCACGAGCGCGCCGAGCGCTTGACGCGCCAGCTCCTCGCATTCGGCCGCCGCCAGGTGATGAACCTGCGGACGGTCGCGCTCGCGGACGTCGCCGCGAGCCTCGCCGACATGCTGCGGCGCCTGATCGGCCCGCACATCGAGCTCGTGCTCGACCTCGCCCCCGACACCGGCTACGTGCGCGCCGATCCGAGCCAGCTCGAGCAGATCGTCGTCAACCTCGCGGTCAACGCGCGCGACGCGATGCCGTCGGGCGGCCGTCTCGAGATTCGCACGGAGCGCCGCCGCTACCACGCCGCCCTCGTCGTGCGCGACACCGGCTGCGGCATGGACGCCGAGACGCGCGCGCGCATCTTCGAGCCGTTCTTCACGACCAAGGGCTTCGACGAGGGCACCGGCCTGGGGCTGTCGACCGTCTACGGCATCGTCGAGCAGAGCGGCGGCCGCATCACCGTGGAGAGCGAGCCGAACTGCGGCGCGACGTTCAGCGTGCTGCTGCCCGCGGTCGCCGCGCCCGAGCCGGAGCGCAGCGAGCCCGCCGCGGAACCGCCGCCGCGCGCGGCGCGCGGAACGGAGACCGTCCTCGTCGTCGACGACGACCCCGCCCTGCTCGCGCTCGTCGCCGACGTGCTCTCGCGCGACGGCTACACCGTCCACCGCGCCGGCGACGGCCCCTCCGCGCTGCGCGTGCTGCACGAGCACGGCGGCGAGCTCGACCTCTTGCTCACCGACCTCGTGATGCCCGGCCTCGACGGCGAGGATCTCGTGCGCAGCTTCCTCGAGCGGCGCCCCGAGGGGAGCGTCCTGCGGATGTCGGGCTACGCGCACGCGTCGGTCGTCTCGCGCACCGCCTGGGAGACCGCCGACACGCTCTTGCACAAGCCGTTCACGCCCGCGGAGCTACGCCAGGCGGCGCGGCGCGCCCTGGACGCGCGCCCGGCGCCGCTCCGCCCGGTGGAGCTAGCCCGGACTATTCATGAGGCTTCACCGAGATCGCCGTAGCTGCTCGCCAGGTCGGCAC
>CAZGTQ010000108.1:0-1962 GCA_964528575.1 uncultured Planctomycetaceae bacterium
CGCTGCACGTTCACGCGCTTCGTCACGACGACGCAGACGATCCAGTCGGCCACGGGCGAGACGGTGGGCACCAACACGAGCGGCCCGACGGCCGAGCGCATCTTCGCGACGAGCACCGCGATCCGCGGCGGCGAGTGGACCGTGCTCGGCGCGGCGGGCAACTCGCCGTACGTCGCGCTGCGCATCGCGCCGATCCCCGACTGACGCGGCGCCGAGCAGGGCCGTCCGCGCGGGGAACGCGGACGACGGCGAGGGAGCGCGGCGACGCGCTCCCTCGCGCTCGTTCCGGACCAGGACGTCGTGCGGGCCTACACGTCGTCGCGATCGTCGACGCCGATCCGCACCTCGGCGCCGTTGCAGCGGATCTCCGGCACGTACATCGCGTGGCCGAGCAGCGGGAGCGCGTGGAACTCGCCCGGCACCTCGGCGCGCAGGTCGTAGCGGATCTCCCACACGCCCTGCGGCATCTGGTCGACGAAGAACGCGACCTTGCGGTCGCGCAGCTCCTGGTGGAGCCAGATCGTGCGGCCGGTCGTGCCGCGGCCCGGTGCGGCGGCGAGGTCTGTGCCCTGGCGGGGAGCTCCGCCGGGACGCACGCGCACTTCGCTCTCCCACGCGGCGCCGTCATCGCCGTAGCGGTGGTCGACCTCGCCGCTCTTCAGCTCCTGCGCCCAGGCGGGCTCGCCGCTCTTGACTTGCGTCGCCTCGAGGCCGGCGGGCTTGAGGTCCTCGAACACGAGGTACTCGAGGTGGTTCTTCGCCTCGATCGTCAGGACGACCTCGACGCGCTCGCCGCTGACGACGCGCTCGCCGTCGGCGAGCGGGACGCGCTCGTACACGACGCCGTCGAGCAGCGTGGGCCGCGCGACGAGGCGGTAGTACTGGCGCCGGCCGAACACGCCGTGGCCGCGCGGCTCGACCGGCTCCTCGGTGCTGAAGAACGTCGCGCGCGCGGCGAAGTAGAGCGGGCCCTCGCCGCCGGTGCGGCGCAGCACGATCTCGTTGTCGCCGCTGCGCACGAGCGCGTCGTCGATCGCGTACGTGCTCGGCGCGGCGAGGATCTCCTCGGGCGTGACCGTGCGCGACGCGACCTGCTCGCCGTTGACGACGAGCTCGTACGCGACCGAGCGCCCGAGCTCGCCGCTCGTCTCGAGGTAGTCGTTCAGCGCGAGGACGACGATCGCCGTGTCGCGCGTGCTCTTCCATTGCGCGCCGCGGCGGTTGCGGATCAGCCAGTTCGTCGCCGGCTCGACGAGCTCGTGCTCGGGCGCGATCGCGAGCAGCGCGCGCAGCGCGAACGCCGTCGCCTCGACGCCGCCGTCCGACCAGCGCCAGACGACGCCGTCCTCGCCCCAGTGCGCGGTGCGCTGCACGTACGGCGTGCCGCCGCCTCCGCCGCCCCGCTGGACGAGCGAGCTCTCCGGCGCATCGTCGACGATCGCCCCGTTCGCGAGGTTCGCCGCCAGGATGCGCGCCTGGTCGCCGCGGTCGTGGTGGTGCATCGCGAGCGCCGCGAGCGCGCGCGTGAACGCGTTCAGCCGCGTGTGCTGGCGCCACAGGTCGTCGAGCGCGCGCTCGAGGTGCTGCGGCTCGTGGCCGCCGTCGGTGTGATCGGCGTACACGGCGAGCGCGTGCGCGAGCCACGCGAGCATGTCCGGCCGCTCCTCTTCCTCGACGAGGTTCACGTCGAGATACGCCGCGCCGCGCCGCAGCATCTCCGCGTCGACGTCCGCGCCCGACTCCCGCGCCAGGGTCAGACCCCACACTGCGTAGGCGCTCATGTAGCGGTCGCTACTGCCGCCCTTCCACCAGCCCCAGCCGCCGTCCGCGTGCTGGAAGTCCGCCAGCCGCGTCAGCCCCTTCGCGACGACCTCGTCGAGCCGCGCGAGCGAGACGCGCTCCTGGGGATGCGTCCGATCGACGTGCGCGCGCTCGATGCCGCCGAAGACGCGCTCCATCGCG
>CAZGTQ010000109.1:0-3274 GCA_964528575.1 uncultured Planctomycetaceae bacterium
GAGGTGCCAGGTGCCGCACCTGGCACCTCCCTGTCGCTGAACGACAACAAGGTGTGCGACTCCGTATCGCCGCTGAACGACAACCAGGTGTGCGACACCGTATCACCGGGTCGCGCGACCTATACTCCGCGGCTGTGACCCTCTCCGCCCGTCGCGCGATTCGCGTCGCTCTGCTCACGCTGCTCGTCGCTTGCGGCGGCGAGCCTGGCGTCCGTCCCGGCGCCGACGTCGTCCTCGTCGTGATCGACACGTTGCGCGCGGACGCGCTCTCGTGCTACGGCAACGAGCGGCCGACGTCGCCGCACCTCGACGCGCTCGCGGCCGAGGGTGTGCGCTTCGATGAGGTGCTCGCGCAGGCGCCCAACACCGCGACGAGCCACGCGACGCTGTTCACCGGGCTGCAGCCGTGGGCGCACCGCGTCGCGAACATGACGAGCCTCGAGCACGGCACGCCGGGCCTGCCGCCGGCGTTCGAGACGCTCGCGGAGCGCTTCGCCGCCGCGGGGTACCAGACGGCGGCGTTCACCGACGGAGGCCCGCTCGGGCGTGCCTGGAACCTGCACCAGGGCTTCGAGGTGCTCGAGGCGCGCTACGAGGGCGTCGAGGCGAAGGTCGACGCCGCGCTCCGTTTCCTGCGCACGCGCGACGAGGGGCGGCCGCTCTTCCTGTTCGTGCACACCTATCAGGTGCACCTGCCGTACGTCGCGCCGCCGGAGTGGTCCGACCGCTTCGACCCCGACTACGAGGGCCCGTTGCGCGCGGCGGTCGAGCGCGTGCGCGCCCAGCGCGATGCGGGGGCCGAGAAGCAGCCCGACGGCCGGATCCTGCTCGAGGGCCAGGAGCGCTTCACCGAGCGCGACGTCGAGCACCTCGTCGCGCTCTACCACGGCGGCGTCGCGTACACCGACCACGAGCTCGGGCGGCTGTGGGCGCACCTGCGCGAGCGCGGGACGCTCGACGAGACGATCGTCGCAGTGACGAGCGACCACGGCGAGGAGTTCGGCGAGCACGGCCGTTTCGGCCACGTCCAGCTCCATCGCGAGACGCTGCGTGTGCCGCTCGTCCTGCGCCTGCCCGGCGGCACGGATGCGCTCGCGCGCGGCCGCGTCGTGCCCGAGACGGTGCGGCTCGTCGATCTGTTCGACACGCTGCTCGAGGCCGCCGGTCTCGAGCCGCCGCCCGGTCGCGGCGGCCGCAGCCTGCTCGCGGGCCTGCGCGCCGGACGCATCGTCTCCGAGCCCGCGTTCGCCGAGACGACCGAGCACCTCTACCCGATCGGCCGCGGCCTGCCGGCGCGCCGCTCCGTGCGCCGCGACGGCCGCGCGTTCCTCTGGACGCTGAGCGAGGCGGGCGAGGAGCTCGCGCTCTACGACCTCGCGAGCGATCCCTTCGAGCGCGCGCCGCTCGAGCTCGAGAGCGCGCCGCCCGAGCGCGCGCTCGTCGAGCGGCAGCTCGCCGAGCAGGAAGCGCTGCGCCTGCGCCTGCTCGCGGGCCAGCCGACCGTCTTCACGCGCCGGCCGGACAGCGCGACGCTCGAGGAGCTCCGCGCGCTCGGCTACGGCGGCGGCGACGAGTGAGCCGCGAGAGCTACCGCACGCTCGCCGCGCCGGTGCGGCACGAGGAGCCCAAGGTCAAGGGCTCGCGCTTCCTCGCGACGCTCGCGCCGGTCGCGACGCGCGAGGAGGCCGAGGCGCTCGTCCAGCGCGTGCGCAAGGAGCTCCACGACGCGCGCCACACGTGCTTCGCGTACCGGCTCGGGCCGGACGCGCGCGATTTCCGTTCGAGCGACGACGGCGAGCCGAGCGGCTCGGCGGGCAAGCCGATGCTCGCGCAGCTCGAGGGCGCGGAGCTCACCGACGTCGTCGCGGTCGTGACGCGCTGGTTCGGCGGCACGAAGCTCGGCGTCGGCGGCCTCGTGCGCGCGTACGGCGGCGCGGTCGCCGCGGCGCTCGAGCGCGCCGAGGTGCGCGAGGTCGTGCTGACCGAGCGCGTCGTCGTGCGCTACCCGTACGTGTGCACGGGCGCGGTCGAGCCGCTGCTCGCGAGCTTCGGGCTGCGGCCGGTCGAGAGCGAGTGGGGCGCCGATGCGCGGCTCGTGCTCGACGTGCCGATCGCGCGCGTCGACGCGCTCCTCGACGAGCTGCGCGAGCGCACGGCGGGGCGCGCGCGGGCCGAGCGCGGCTGACGCGTCAGAGCCACGCGCGCTCGACGAACCACCACAGGCCCAGCGCGCAGACGACAGCCGACGCGACGAGCCGCACGAGGCGCGGGGCGAGCCAGCGCCGCGTGCCGTCCCCGGGCACCGCGCGGTCGCCGGGCGCGAGGCGCAGGACGAGCGCCGCGACGAGCACGACGCCGAGCTGGCCGAGCTCGACGCCGAGGTTGAAGCCGACGAGCGCGCGCAACTTCGCGGGCTCGGCGGCGAGGGAATCGGAGAGGAAGCCGGCGAAGCCGAGACCGTGGACGAGACCGAAGAGGAACGCTTCGATCCACAGGTTGCGCGGGACGCGGTGGAGGAGGTTGCCGGCCGCGACGTACGCGATCGAGAGCGCGATGACGAGCTCGACGAGCCGCGCCGGCACGTCGACGACCTCGAGCGCCGCGAGCGCGAGCGTGACCGAGTGCGCGACGGTGAAGGCGGTCACGACGCCGACGAGCGAGCGCAGCGTCGTCGCCGCGACGAGCAACGCGACGAGGAACGCGACGTGGTCCCAGCCGGTCACGATGTGCTCGAAGCCGTGGCCGAGCCAGTCGGCGAGGTCGCGCGGCGGCGGGATCTCGTCCGGCCCCAGGCGCAGTGCCGCGTCGCCCGCGGAGAACGTGAACGTGAACGGCGCGGCGCCGTTCAACGTGATCTCGGCGAAGTCCTTGTGCAGCGGGCTCGTCACGGCGAACAGCGAGACCTCGATCGCGAGCTCTGCGATCGGCTCGGCTGCGGCGTAGTCGAGCACGACGTCGATCCACTGCTCGTCGAACTGCGACGGCGGGATCGCGGTCGCGAGCGAGCGCACGGTGCCCTCGAGCTCGCGCTCGTCCGCTCGGAAGCGGTAGTGCGCGAGCAGGTACGCCGCGACGTCCGCGCGCGCTCCCGCGAGCTCGGCGGGCGAGATCCAACCGTCCGCGTCGACGTCGAGCGGCAGCACCTCGAGCAGCGACGTGCGCTGGACGACGAGCTCGTGGACGATCCGCTCGCCCGCGACGACGATGCGCGACGAGCTCAGCGAATTCGGGTGCGGCGTCGCGCCGCACGCGAGCGCGAGCGCCGTGGCGGCGA
>CAZGTQ010000110.1:0-17543 GCA_964528575.1 uncultured Planctomycetaceae bacterium
CCGGCGACGTGCTGCACGCGCTCGAGACGCCGATCGGCGAGCGCGAGACCGGCGGCGAGGTGTTCGCGCGGCTCGCCGTGCTCGGCGGTCGCGCGGCGGTCGAGGCGCTGGCGCTCGTCGCCTCGGGCGAGGCGCGGTACGAGCCGCAGGACGAGGCGCGCGTGACGGCCTGCCGCAAGCTGAAGAAGAACGACGGCCGCATCGACTGGGCGCGGCCGGCGGACGAGCTCGAGCGGCTCGTGCGCGCGCTGAACCCGTGGCCGTCGGCGCGCACGACGCTCCCCGACGGCCGCGAGCTGTCGGTGCACCGTGCGCAGCCGCTCGGCGACGCGGTCAGCACGGCGCCGCTCGGCGACGCGGCCGGCACGCAGCCGGGGACGATCCTCGACGCGAGCGGGCGGCTCGTCGTCGCGGCCGGCGCGGGCGCGCTCGCGCTCCTCGAGGTGCAGCTCGCGGGCAAGACGACGATGGACGCGGGCGCGTTCCTGCGCGGCGCGCGGCTCACCGCCGGCGAGCGGCTGGGGGTGGGCGCGTGATTCGCCACGCGGCGTGGGCCTGTTTGCGCTCGGGCAGCGAGAAGCCGCTCCGCACGGTCGATCGCCAGGCGCGCGAGCTCGGGCTCGACGACCGCGACCGCGCGCTCCTGCGCCGCATCGTCGGCGACGAGGTGCGCCGGCGCGGGACGTTGCGCGCGCTCGTGCGCACGTTCGCGCGCGGCAAGCCGAAGCCGGACCTCGTGGCGCACCTGCACGTCGGGCTCGTCCAATTGCTCTTCCTCGACAAGGTCCCCGACCACGCGGCGGTGTCGGAGACGCTGCGCGCCGTGCACGACACGCTGGGCCCGTCGAAGGTGAAGTACGCCAACGCGGTGCTGCGCGAGGTCGCGCGCGCGCGCCGCGAAGGGCTTTCGGGCGATTCGCGCCGCGACCTGTTCGACCGCGATCTGCACTTCGACCGCGACGTGTTCCACGCGGCCGACGAGCACCCGCTGCTGTGGGCGGAGGACGTGCTCTCGCTGCCGGCGGCGCTGATGCGGCGGTGGACGAATCGCTACGGGCGCGAGGAGGCCGAGCGCCTCGCGCGCCTCGCGTTGGCGGAGCCGGCGCTGTCGGTGCGCGTCGTGCGCGGCGCGCGCGAGGAGCTCGCGGCGGAGCTCGACGACGCCGGCGTCCCCTCGAGCGCCGGCGTGGACCCGTCGATCCTGTTGTGCCCGTCCGACGCGGGCGCCGCGCTGGTCGCGAGCGCCGCGTTCCGCGAGGGCCGCGTCACGGTGCAGGGCCAGACGGCGATGCGCGCGGCGCGCCTCGTCGAGCCGCGCGAGGGCGAGCTCCTGCTCGACCTGTGCGCCGCCCCGGGCGGCAAGGCCGCGGTGCTCGCCGAGCCGGGCGCGCGCGTGCTCGCCTGCGACGTCGAGGCTCACAAGCTGACGCGCCTGCGTGGCACCCTGGAGCGCCTGCGTCCCGCCGGCCGCGTCTGGACGATCGCGTCCGACGGCGCGCGCCCCGCGACGGCGGCGCCGTTCGACGGCGTGCTCGTCGACGCCCCCTGTTCGAACACCGGCGTGCTCGCGGCGCGCCCGTCCGCGCGTTGGCGCTACGGCCCGCAGACGCAGGGCTCGCTCGCCGAGCTGCAGGAGCGCCTGCTCGCGTCCGCTGCGGCGCTCGTCCGCCCCGGCGGCCGCCTCGTGTGGTCGACGTGCAGCCTCGAGCCCGAGGAGAACGAGCGCCGCGTGCGCGCGTTCGTCGAGGAGCGCGCGGAGTGGTCGATCGAGCAGGAGCAAGCCGCGCTGCCGTCGGCGCCGCCCGGTCCGGTCGACGGCGGCTACGCGTGCCGCCTGCGCCGCGCGGGCGGGTGACCGGCGGCGACGCGGCGGCAACGCGGCGCGTAGCGGCGCCGGCGCCTCCTGGTCCACCGCCTCCCCCACCCGCCCGACAGGGGCAAGACCGAGCCGGGGGCCCGGCGGTGGCATCGTTCGTGGCGTCCGATTTGCCCGCCGGCCGGCCCTCGGTCATGCTGTTGCGTTCCGCCGCCCGCTCCGAATCCGATCGTTCGAGCTCCATGGCCTATCCCCGACAACGTCCCGCCGGTCCGCCGCCGCGTCCGCTCGTGCCGATGCAGGCGATCGTCTCCCTGGGCATCGTGCTGCTCGCCGGCGGCATCTTCTTCGTGCTCGCGAACATCAACGCGCCGAAGGAGGAGTCGAAGGCGGCCGTCGAGGACAAGCCGTCGCCGTTCGAGGGCCTGCCGCCCGAGGTGTTCGACGACAAGCCGCGCAGCGTCGGCTCGGGTGCTCCGCAGTACGCGAAGGCGGCGACCGTGCCCGCGGCGCTCGCCGACCATGCCGACTGGGACGAGGCGCACCGGATCGTCGCCGAGGCCCAGGCGCTCGAAGAGCAGTGGCACCAGGCGCAGCGGGACGGCGACACCGCGGCGATGCAGGAGCACGGACGGGCGGCCCGCGCGCGCTACGAGGACGCGGTCGAGCTGATGGCCGGGTGGGTCGATCGCTTCCTCGAGGATCCGGGCGAGGCGGATCCCGAGGTCCAACGCTTCCTGTTCGAGACCGGGAAGTGGCGCAAGAAGATGATGGAGCACCGCAAGCTGTTCAGCGGCTGAGCGGCCGAGCATGGCGCAACCCCGCTGCGCGCTCGTCACCGGTGCGTCCTCCGGCATCGGAGAGGCGGTCGCGCGGCTGCTCGCGCACGAGGGCTACCGCGTCGCGCTGCTCGCGCGGCGCGCGGACGCGCTCGAGGCCGTGCGCTCCTCGCTGCCGGCGGGTGAGCACGCGGGCCACGTCGCGCTCGCGGCCGACCTGTGCGATCCGGCGAGCATCCGCGCGGCCTGCGAGCGGGTCGGACGCGAGCTGGGCACGGTCGACCTGCTCGTCAACAACGCCGGGATGGGCTACCGCGCGCGCGTCTGCGAGCTCGACGACGCGCTGCTGCGCCAGGTGATCGACACGAACGTCACCGGGCTGCTCGTCATGTGCCGCGAGGCGCTGCCGCTCCTGCGGCGCGGCACCAAGCCCGTGGTCGTCAACGTCTCGTCGGTCGTCGGCCGCCGCGGGATCCCGGGTCAGTCGGCCTACTCGGCGACCAAGGCCGCGGTCTGCTCGATCGGCGAGGCGCTGCGCGTCGAGTGGGCCGAGCACGGGATCGCGGTCTGCACGCTCTGCCCCGCCCTGACGACGACCGGGTTCTTCGACGCCCAGCCGAACCCCGCCGGGCTGCCCGCGCCCGATCTCTCGCGCTCGGCGAGCGCTGCGGACGTCGCACGCGCGGTGCTCGCGCTCGACCGCACGCCGCGCCCCGAGGTCTCGCTGCGCTGGAAGTGGCGCCTGCTCGGCATGATCTCGCCGTTCGCGCCGCGCCTCGCCGACCGCATGCTCGTCAAGCGTCTCGGCGGCGGCTGGCAGGCGCCCCGCTTCTGACGTCGATGTTCCGGCTCGGCTACAACACGAACGGGCTCGCGCACCACCGCGTCGTCGACGCGCTGCGCCTGCTCGCTGAGCTCGGCTACGAGGGCATCGCGATCACGCCCGACGTCGGCCAGCTCGATCCGTACCACCTCGACCGCACCGCGGTCGCCGACGCGCGCGACTGGGCGCGCGATCTGGGGCTGTCGGTCGCGATCGAGACGGGCGCGCGCTACCTGCTCGACGCGCGCCGCAAGCACTTCCCGACGCTGCTCGAGGACGGCGCGGACGAGCGCGGCCGCCGCGTCGACTTCCTGCGTCGCTGCATCGACCTCGCCGTCGAGCTCGACGCGGGCGTCGTGTCGCTGTGGGCCGGCGTTGCGCCCACGGGCGTCGCCGGCGAGGAGCCGTGGGATCGGCTGTGCGACGGCGTGCGGCGCGTGCTCGCCCACGCGCGCGAGAGCGGCGTCGTGATCGGCTTCGAGCCCGAGCCCGGGATGTTCGTCGAGCGACCGGCGGGTTACTTCGAGCTGTGCGAGCGGCTGGGCGCGGACGGGGACGAGCTCGGCCTGTGCCTCGACGTCGGCCACCTGCTCTGCACCGGCGATCTTCCGGTCGGCGACGTGATCGCGCGCTGCGCCGACCGCCTCGTCCAGGTGCACCTCGACGACGTCGCGCAGGGCGTGCACGAGCACCTGATGTTCGGGAACGGTGATCTCGACCTGCGAGAGGCGCTAAATGCGCTCCTGGAAGCGGGTTACGACGGCATGGCGGCCGTGGAGCTCTCCCGCGACAGCCATCGGGGCGCGGAGGCCGCAGAAGTGGCCCTGCGGCACCTGCGCGAGGCCTTCACGAAGCGTTCCGAGCCGGCGTAGCCCTTTGCTGCTGCTCTTCGCGCGCCTTTGAGCGTTGCTTGATTCGTCGCACGCCCCACCGACAATCGAGCGGCCGCTCGGGACCGGCCCGGGCCACGTCCGACTTCCGCCACGATCCAATCCGATGCGGAACACACCCGAAGGCATGCGGCTCTGTCCCACGCGCGCCGATGCGGCGCCCGTGCTCTTCGCGCACGTCATCGGCCGATCGACGTGCCAAGACCGCCAACGCGGGCACTACCACAAGTGCTACTCGTGCCTGCACAACAACGTGCAGCCCGCGCCTGTCCCGCCGGCGCCGCGCCTCCCGGGGCGCGAGGTCGAGAGCACCCCACACGAGCTCGTGGACGCCGAGCGCGTCCAATTGCGCGCGGTCTGAGCTCGTCGCGGTCCCGCGGTCGCGCGGGCTACGCTGGGCCGCGATGCCCCGCCATCTCGAGCGCATCGACTGGGCGCCGAACCGTCACCGGCCGCCGGACACGGAGCGCTGGCCGTTCACGATCCCGGCGGTGGCGCAGCTCGTCGCCGACGGTGGGCTCGAGATCCCGCCGGGCGTCACGTTCCTCGTCGGCGAGAACGGGAGCGGCAAGAGCACGCTCGTCGAGGCGCTCGCCGCCGCCTATCCCCGTGCAGGCTTCGCGACCAAGTTCGTCAACGTCGTCGGGCCGGAGCCGAGCGTCGAGGATTCGCCGCTGCGCTGGCACCTGCGTGCGCGCGTGCACCCCCAGGCGTCGCCCGCGGGCTTCTTCCTGCGCGCGGAGCGGATGCACGCGTTCCTCGGGGAGGTCGACGAGGATCCGGTGCAAGCGCGCGCCTGGGGCGGCGGCGGCGTGCAGCGGCGCTCTCACGGCGAGTCGTTCCTCGCGGTCCTCGCGCACCGCTTCGAGGACGTCGGCGTCTACTTCCTCGACGAGCCCGAGTCGGCGCTCTCGTTCCGCTCGTGCCTCGCGCTCGTCTCGTTGCTCGACACGATGCGCAGCGAAGGCAGCCAGGTGATCGTCGCGACGCACTCGCCGCTGCTCGTGGCGCTGCCGGGAGCGACGTGGCTCGAGGTCGGAGAGCACGGCCTGCGTCGCGTGGGCTCGTACGACGATCTCGCGCTCGTGCACGACTGGCGGCACTTCCTGAGCGAGCCGGAGCGGTTCCTGCGGCACCTGCTCGACGACGCGTGAGCGGGCGGGCCGAGCTCGAAGTCGCGCTGCCGGCTCGCCGTGGTCTCAGCCGTTCGCGGCCGCGAGGACCTCGTCGTCGGTGAGCAGGCGCGGCGTCTCCTTGGCGAGCTCGAGGACGCGCCGGATGCGCTCGTCGGTCGGCTCGACGCCGTGGCGCTCGAGGACCCAGCTCACGTTCGAGCGGCCGCTCATCGGGCCGACCCTGATCTTCTGCTCGAGGCCGAACTCGTCCGCCGGAACGCCCGAGTAGACGCGGTTCGCGAGCCAGGTGTCCTGCTTCTTGAACGCCTTGATCACGGCCGAGGCGTGCACGCCGGTGCCGGTCTCGAACGCGTCCGGGCCGAAGACGGGGTAGTTGTGCGGGATCGCGATGCCGATCGCCTCGGCCGCGAGCGCGCAGTAGTCGGCGAGCATCGAGAGGTCGCTGTCGATCACGCCGTCGAGCTTGAGGTTGACGAGGAGCAGGTCCATCTCGGTGTTGCCCGCCCGCTCGCCGACGCCCAGCGCCGTCCCGTGGATGCGCGTGGCGCCCGCCTCGATCGCGGCCAACGCGTTGACGAGCCCCAGCCCGCGGTCGCGGTGGCCGTGCCAATCGACGCCGACGTCCGCGCCCAGCTCGTCGACGATCGACCGGACGAAGGCGACGAGCTTGCGCGTGCCGTCGGGCGTCGCGTGCCCGCACGTGTCGCACACGCAGATGCGCTTCGCGCCGGCCTCGATCGCAACCGTGTAGAGCGCGCGCACGTCGTCCGGCGCCGCGCGGGTCGTGTCCTCGGTCACGAACATCGACGGCAGGCCCTCGCGCGTGCAGAACTCGATCGCCTCGCGCGAGAGGCGCAGCATCTCGTCGAACTGCCAGTCCTCCGCGTAACGGCGGATCGGGCTCGAGCCGATGAACGCGCAGACCTCGACCGGCGCACCGACCTCCTGGACGAGGTCGACGACCGGCGCGATGTCGGCGACGAGCGTGCGGCACGCGACGTTGGGCGTGATGCGCAGCTCTTTCATCTCGCGGCACAGCGTCCGGATGTGCTCGCGCGCGCGCGCGCCCGCGCCGGGCAGGCCCACGTCCGCCGTGTCGATGCCGAGCTCGTCCATGAGGTGCACGAGGCGGACCTTGTCGTCGAGCTCGGGGTCGCGGGCGGACGGGCTCTGGAGCCCGTCGCGCAGGGTCTCGTCGTCGAACTGGATGCGCGCGCCGTTCGAGCGCGGCTCGTTCCAGTCGTGGATCAGCTTGCTTCGGTCGACGGCCGTCATCGCGAGGGCATTGTAGTCGGGGCCCGTGGCCGAGACACCCCGGCGCCTTTCCGCGAGGAAATCGCCGCAGGACCGCCACCGGGCCCCGCTATTCTTCGCAGCCCGACCCGCTCGGGTTTCACGAGAGCAGGATGCCGCAGCCCGAAGCCGAGAACCGCGAGCGCCTCGAGCAGCTCCAGAACGCCCTCGACACGGGTGGGGACGGCCGTCTCGCCGAGCTGGCCGCGGACGTCCACCCGGCCGACCTCGCGGAGTGGATGCTCGAGCTCGACGAGGACGAGCGCTGGCGCATCTTCGCGACTCTCGACGACGAGTCGCGCGCCGAGCTCGTGCAGTACGTCGACGACACGATCCGCGAGGAGCTCGTCGAGCGGCTCTCGGTGCGCGACCTCACGCAGCTCGTCCAGGAGATGCCGGCCGACGAGGTGGTCGACCTGCTCGCGCTCACCGACGACCACGTCACCGAGGACGTGCTGCGTCGCGTCGACTTCGAGCGCGCGCGCGGCCTGCGCCAGCTCGCGCGGCACGCGGAGGACACCGCCGGCGGCCTGATGACGACCGCGTACCCGTGCGTGCCGACCGGCACGCGGGTCGGCGACGCGATCAAGGCGTTCAAGATCAACGACGAGCAGGTCGTCGAGGACGCGACCGGCGTGTTCGCCATCGACGAGGGCGGCCGGCCGGTCGGCTTCCTGTCGGGTCACGTGCTGCTGACGAGCAGCATTCACGACCGCGTCGACGAGGTGATGGACACCGACCTGGTGACGGTGTCGCCCGACGACGATCAGGAGGAAGTCGCCCACATCGCCGTCAAGTACGGCCTGCCGGCGGTGCCGGTCGTCGACGCGAAGGGCGTGCTCGTCGGCGTGATCGACGCCGACGACCTGCAGGAGGTGCTCGAGGAGGAGGCCGAGGAGGACATCCTCAAGCTCGTCGGCACGAGCCCGGTCGAGCAGACGCGCTTGCCGGTCCTCGTGCGCGTGCGCCAGCGCATCCCGCTGCAGCTCCTGACCGTCGGCGGCGGCCTGTTGACCGCGTTCATCCTCGCGCAAGCGCTCGACGGCGGCGAGGGCACGCACGCGACGGCGGGGCTCCTGCGCTACCTGCCGATCATCATCGGCATCGCCGGCAACGTCGGCATCCAGTCGTCGACCATCCTCGTGCGCGCGTTCGCGACCGGCGAGGTGCAGCGCGATCGCGAGCTCGCCGTGCTCCGCGCCGAGGTGCTGACCGGCGCGACGATCGGTGTCCTGTGCGGCGGCATCACGATGGTCCTGTCGTCGTACATGGAGGGCGAGGCCACGCCCGACTGGGCCTTCGGCTTCGCCGTCGGCACCGCGATCGCCGTCGCGGTGACGTGGGCCGCGTTTCTCGGCTGCACCGTCCCGACGGTGTGCCGCGCGCGGGGCATCGATCCGGCGGTCGTCGCCGGTCCGTTCCTGATCACGCTCAGCGACGTCTCGGGCGCGGCGATCTTCGTCGGCGTCGCGGCCTTCCTGCGCGGCGTCGCGGCTTGACCGAGGACGGCGGGGGTCGGGCGTGAGCGAGCGGACGAGCCCGACGAGCCCGGCGGTCGCGTCCTCGACGAGCCCGTGGCGACGCCGAGCGACGCGCGCGGCGTGGGTCGTGCTCGTGCTCGCTCTCGCGCTCGTGCTGGTGCAGGCGTTCGTCGCCGACGTGTACTGGGTCGAGAGCGGCTCGATGGAGCCGACGCTGCACGGTCCCGCGAGCGGCGCGGCGCGCGGCGAGGCGGTGGTCGTGCTCTACGGCGACGACGAGCCGCTCGAGCGCTTCGACCTCGTCGTGCTCGAGAGCGCGGACGGCTCGGGCCAGCTCGTCAAACGCGTCGGCGCACTGCCCGGCGAGACGGTGCAGGTCGTCGACGGCGACCTGTGGATCGACGGCGCGTCCCTTCCGCCCGACGCGCCGCGTCCCGCGCCGATCCCCGTGTTCGACCAGCGCCTGCACGACGTCGCGGAGAGCTTCTATCTCGCGCGCGCGCCCGACGGGCCCTGGACGCCGTCCGACGGCGCGTGGGTGCTCGATGCGCGCGCGGTCGCACCGCGCTCGGACGCGGGGATGATGCTGCTGCACAAGGGCCTGCGCGACGGATGGATCGCGCCCGACGGCGAGCGCGTGCCGGGCGCGCGCGAGGTGAACGACGGCATCGTCGAGCTCGAGGTGCGCGTCGACGAGCTCGCGGACGGCGAGGCGCGCGTGCGCGCGAGCCTCGTCGAGCAGGGCGACACGTTCGAGGCGACGCTCGTGCCGCTCGAGGGCGGGCGCGCGCGCGTCGAGGTGACGCGCTGGAACCACGAGACGCTCACGCGCGCGCCGGGCCCGACGCGCGACGTGCTCGGCACCGCGGAGGTCCCGTTCGAGCTCGACCGCTGGACGCGCCTGCGCTTCGCGAACGTCGACGACCACGTCACGCTCGACGTCGACGGCGAGCGCGTCGTCGCGGCCTCGTACGGCGGCAACGTGAAGCGGGCGAGCGCGACGGGCGGCGGCGGCCTGCACGCGGGCGTGCGCGTCTCGCTCGGCGGCGAGCGGCTGCTGGCGCGCTTCCGCTCGATCCGCATCCTGCGCGACCTCGACTACGTCGCGTTCGGCCGCTTCGCCGTCCACCAGCCGTTCGAGGTCGGCCCCGGCAAGATCTTCGTGCTCGGCGACCGCTCGTCCGACAGCACCGACAGCCGCACGCTCGGCCCGTTCCCGCTGACGCGGCTCCTCGGCCGGCCGGTGGCGGTCGTGTGGCCGCTCGGCCGCGTCCGGCGGCTCGAGCCCACCGTCACCGAGTAGACGGCCGAGTCGACCGGCGGAATCGACCGGCCGATCCAGCACGCTCGAGCCGAAGTAGCCTGGCAGGGAAGCGATTTCGCGAAACCGCCCGGCCCGAGCCGGGTTCGAGCGGACGCGAGCCCCTCGATGCAGACCTCGTCCGCCGAAGAGGACCCCGGAGCGCTGTGGATGCTGGCCTACCAGGCCGGCGACGAAGCGGCGTTCGACGCGCTCGTCCGTTCGTACTCCGGGCGCGTCTACGCGCTCCTGACGCGCTTCCTCGGCGCGGTCCCGGGCCGCGAGGACATGGTCCAGGAGGTGTTCCTGCGCGTCGTGCGTGCGCGCCGGCGCTACGAGCCGAGCGCGCGCTTCTCGACCTGGCTGTACCGCATCGCGTTCAACCTCTGCGTCAACGAGCGCGAGCGCGCCGCCCATCGCGCGGCGCTGTCGATCGACGCGGCGCCGGACGTCGAAGGCGCGGCCGGCGCCATGGCGCGCGAGCTCGCCGACGAGCGTGCGCTCGAGCCGTCCGAGACGCTCGCGACGGGCGACGTCGTGCGCGCGGTGCGCCGCGCGATCGCTGCGCTGCCCGAGACGCAGCGCATGGCGCTCATCCTCGCGAAGTACCACGAGCTGCCGTACGCGGAGATCGGCGTCGTCCTCGGCTCGAGCGAGAAGGCGGTCAAGTCGCTGATCCACCGCGCGCGCGAGACGTTACGCGAGCGGCTGCGTCCATTCCTGCAGGAGGAGCCGACGTGAGCGTCCTCTCTTGCGCCGGCTTCCGCGCCGAGCTCGAGCGCCTCCTGCACCCGCGCCGCGGTCGTCGCCCCGCGCGCGGCCTCACGGAGCTGTCGTGGAGCGAGCACCTGCTCGCCTGCGCCGCGTGCCGCGAGCTGCTCGAGGCCGAGGAAGCGCTCGACGCGCTGCTCGCGTCGCTGCCCGCGCCGAGCCTGCCGCCCGCGCTCGCGCGGCGCGTGCTCGAGCGCCTGCGCCGCGAGGACGCGCGGCTCGACGTCCTGCTCGCGCTCGACGCGGGCGACGGCCCGCCCGCGCGCCTCGCCGAGCGCGTCCTCGCCGGCGTCGGCGCAGCGCGCGAGGCCCACCGGCTCGAGCGGCTGCTCGTGAGCGTGCCCGAGCCGGAGCCGCCCAGCGATCTTCCCGCGCGCGTGCTCGCCGGTCTCGAGGCGGCGCGCCGGCCGCGCCCCGCGCGCCGCGCGCGCCCGCGCCTCGTGCGGCGCCGTGCGGCGCTGAGCTGGGCGGCGGGCTTGTTCGTCGCTCTCTCGCTCGGCGTGCTCGCGTGGGCGGTGCGCGACCGCGGCGAGCACGGCGCCGGCGACGCGGAGCGCTCGGAGCTCGCGCGCGGCCCGGCGCCGGCGCCCGCTGCGGCGCCGGAGCCGCGCACGGATCCGCCGCGCGAGCGCGCGACGTCGGCTCCCGCTCCGCCGCCGGCTCCGCCGAACGCGGCGCCGAACGCGGAGCTCCTCGCGCAGCTCGACGTGCTCGCGGACGACGCGCTGTGGGCTCTGCTCACCGGCGACGACGTCGATCTCGTGCTCGGCTCGCTCGAGATGGGCGATGCGCTGCTCATGGTCGAGGACGCCGCGGACGCGCTCGGCAGCGACGAGGGCGGGACGAAACGCGAGGAGGAGGGCCCGTCGAAGGGTTGAACGCGATGATCCGCGCGCTGCTCCTCGTGCTCTCGCTCCTCGTGCTCGCCGTGCCCGCGCCGGCGGCGCAGACGCTGCCCGAGCGCGAGCGCGATGCCGTGCACGACGGCCGCGCTCGGTGGGCGGCGCTCACGCCCGAGCAGCGCGCGCGCGCGCAGGAGCGGTTCGAGGCGCTCCGGACGCTCGCGCCCGAGGAGCGACGCGCGTTCCTCGAGCGCGCGCGTGCTCTCCAGCTCGAGCGCGAGCAGCTGCGCGAGAATCTGCGCGACGAGGGCGGCTTCGGCGAGCTGCCTTCGGACGTGCAGGACGAGGTCGTCGACGAGGAGCTCCGTCGCGAGGCGCGCGAGCGTGCGCTCGCGCTGCGCGACGTGCTCTCGCGGCGCGAGCTGCGCGAGCTCGAAGGCGCGCCGTGGCACAGCCGCCCGTGGCTGATGGAGCGGTTCTGCGACGACCGGCGCGAGCGCGCGAGCCACGCGATGATCGACAAGCTCGCGGCGCTCGAGCCCGAGCGCCGCGGCGAGCTCGTCGCGCTGCGCGAGCTGCCGCTCGAGGAGCGCTGCGAGGGTGCGCTCGCCGAGCTGCGCGGGCACGTCGAGCGCACGACCGCGCGCGCGGGCAAGCCCCCGCGCGGCGTGACGAGCGAGCAGTGGGCGAGCTGGCGCGAGCTCCCCGACGGCCGCTTCCTCGAGCAGCTCTACCGGCACGCGCGCCCGTCGGGACCGCATGCGTTCGGCCCGCCGCGCTGGCGCCGCGGCCAGGACCACGAAGCGCTGCTCGCGGCGCTCTCCGACGAGGAGCGGCAGCTCGCGGGCCTGCTCGCGGAGTGCGAGCAGCGGCTCGTGCCGACGCTCGAGGATCGGCACGAGCTGCGGCACCTGTCGTCGAGCAAGCGGAGCGACGAGATGCTCGAGCGGGTGCGCCAGCGGGTGCTCGAGCTGCTCGAGGCGAACGAGCTGATGGACGCCGAGGAGCTGCGCGCGCTCGAGCGCGAGCGCGGCGAGGCGTTCGTCCAGCGCGTGCGGGAGTGGGTGCGCGGGCGGGTCCACGAATTCGTGGAGCGGCACGGCATCGCCCCGTGGGAGCCGTTCGGCGCAGGCCGCCACGGCGGCCGGTGGCACCGCGGCGGCGGCCGCGGCCCCGAGCGAGAACGGCGCTGAGCCGGCGGACCGAGCGCGCGCCGGCCTAGAATGCTCGTCCATGGAGCCGTTCCCCCAGAGCGCGCTCCCGAGCGCGACCGTCGCCGACGTCCTGCGCGCGCGGGACGCGACGATCGTCGATCTGCGCAGCCCCGAGGAGTTCGCGGACGACCACGTGCCGGGCGCGCACAGCGTCCCGCTGTTCGACGACGCCGAGCGCGCGATCGTGGGCACGCTCTACCGGCGCACGTCGGCGGACGCGGCGTTCGACCAGGGGCGCGCGATCGTCGCGGCCAAGGTGCGCGACCTGGTCGAGCGGATCGGCGCCGTCGCGGGCTGGACGCCGGCCGCGCGTGACCTCGCGGCGGACGTGCGCGAGCGCACCGAGGGCGGCCTCGCGCGCTTCGAGGCGACGCACGCAGCGGTGCGCCGGGCGCCGCTCCCGCAGCGGCCGGTCGTGCTGCACTGCTGGCGCGGCGGCCTGCGCTCGCGCAGCGTCGCGGCGCTGCTCGTCGCGCTCGGGCTCGACCGTACGGTGCTGCTCGAAGGCGGATACAAGGCATACAGGCGGCACGTGCTGGACGAGCTCGCGAGCTGGCGCGCGCCGCGGACGTTCGTGCTGCGCGGGCTGACCGGCGTCGGCAAGACGCTCGTGCTGCGCGAGCTCGAGCGGATCCGGCCGGGTTGGACGCTCGACCTCGAGGCCTGCGCGGGCCACCGCAGCTCGATCCTCGGCATGGTCGGCCTCGAGCCGTGCTCGCAGAAGACGTTCGACTCGCGCATCGCGGCGCGGCTGCGCGCCGGATTCCCTGGTCCGCTGGTCGTCGAGGGCGAGAGCCGCAAGGTCGGCGACGTGATCGTGCCCGCGCAGGTGTGGGCGGCGCTGGCGGGCGGCGTGAGCTTCGAGCTGGTCGCCTCGCTCGAACGTCGCGTCCAGGTGCTCGTCGAGGACTACTTGGAGCGCCCCGAGAGCCGCGCGCAGCTCCGCGGCCAGCTTCCGTTTCTCGAGGAGCGGATCGGCCCCCGTCGGTTCGCCGGCAAGCTCGTCGAGCTACTCGACGCGGGCCGCGAGCCCGCGCTCGTCGAGCTCCTCCTCGAGCGCTACTACGACCCGCTCTACAGCCATTCGGAGGCCGTTTACAGGTACGAAGAGCGTTTCGATGCATCCGCTCCGGCGGCCGCGGCGCGCTCGATCGCGGCCTGGATCGAGGCCCACGAGGCGCGTGCAGACACTGTGGATATCTCGTGGGGAGAGGCGCGCGCGCCGTCGCGCTCCCGGACCCTCCCACCCGGGGGCTGACCCCCCTGAAGGCCGTTCGGTTGCTGTTCTCCCGGGAAAATGAAGTCCGGTGCGGGTCCGGGCCGGCGCTGCGGAAGGGCTGTGGATGAATCGTGGATGGATGATCGGCGGAGCGCTGCTGCTGCTCGTCGCGGTCGTGGCCGCGGTGGTCGCGCTCGGCGGCCTCGGCGGCCCGACGGAGGGTGAGGCCGCACGCGTGGCCCGGCCGTCCGCCGAGGCAGAGGAGCGCGTCGAGGCGCCGCTGCGGGAGCTGCCGCAGGAGACAGCGGAGCCCGCGGACGAGCGTCTGGCGGAGATCGCGCGCGCCTCGCAGGCCGGCGGTCAGGCGCAGCCGGCGCCGGCGTCCGCGGAGCCGGCCCCGGATGCGCCCGTCGTCGTCCAAGTCGTCGACAGCGGGGGCACGCCGATCGAGGACGCAGACGTGGCCGCGACCGACTGGCTCGAGGCGCTCGGGGCGAGCCTCGCGGTCGCCGCGAGCTCGGTCGCGCGCACCGACGAGGAGGGGCGCGTCGAGCTCGATGCGCGGCTCGTCGCGGGCGGCTGGGCGTTCGGCCACGTGCAGCTCTTCGTGCGCGCGGAGGGATTCGCGCCGCAGGAGGTGCTCGCGCAGGTCGAGAACGGTGTCGCGCGGGTCGTGCTCCTGCGCTGGGCGAGCCTCATCGTGAGCGGGCGGACCGAGGCAGAGCAGGGGATCGTCGACGTCGACGTGCAGCTCGACGCCCGCGCGATCGAGAGCGACGCCGGCTGGTTCACGACGGCCGACGGCAAGCGCGCGAACGACCGCGTGCGTCCGGGCGAGCGTTTGGTGCGCATCGCGTGGACCGCGCCCGGCGGTGCGCGGCACCACAGCGAGGTCGCCGCATTCGAGCTCGCCGAGGCGGAGACGCGCGAGCTCGTCCTCGCGCTGCACCCGCCGGCGTTCGTGACGGGACGGCTCGACGCGCGCGTGCCGCGGCCCGTGGCCGACGGCGTCGTCGAGCTCCGCTCGGGCCGAGCGGGCTCGAGCCCCTTCTTCGACGAGGAGCCGGAGCTCGTGCACGCCTGGCACGTCGCCGTGCGCGAGGACGGAACGTTCGACGTCGGCGATCTGCCGCGCGGACCCGTGCACGTCGCGGCGGTGTGCGCTGGATGGACGTCGCTCGATGCGCCCGGCGCCGTGGCGCAGCTCGACGGCGAGCGCGACGTCGCCGAGCCGCTGCTCGGGGGCACGCACGAGCTGGTCGTGGGAATGGAGCGCGCCGCGCGCGCCGTCGTGCGCTTGCGCAATCCGAGCGGGCAGCCGCTCGCCGACGCGCGCGTCGAGCTCTTCGTCTCGATGCGGCCGCGCTTCGTCGATCGCGAGTACGTCGCGACGACCGGTTTCGACGGCACGGTCGCATTCGACGACGTTCCGGTGCGCGCGGCATCGCTCGTCGTCGAGCATCCGACGCTGCGCGGCGTCGCGGAGGACGTCGAGCTCGCATCCGGCGAGACGACGTCGCTCGCGTTCACCCTGGAGGAGCGTTGACATGCAGCGCAGGTCGGTCGCGCTGCTCTCGCTGCTCGTCGTCGCGTTGCTCGGGACGGCGGTCGCGCTGCGGCTGCTCGACCGCGGTGGGGAGAGCGAAGTGACGCGCGTGCGGGCAGTCGCGCCCGAGCAGCGCCAGCGGGTCGACGCGACACTGCTCGACGCGACACTGCTCGGCGCGCCGGCGGAAGCGGCGCGCCGCGTGGCGCAGAAGACCGCTCCCGTCGCCGCGCCCGCGCCCGACGCGCCCGCGACCGTGGTGCCCGCGCCCTCTGCGCCGGCGCACGAATGGGTGGCTCCGCCGGGGCGGCTGAGCGTGCTCGTCGTCGACAGCGCACGGCGGCCGATCGCGGGAGCGGACGTGACGAAGCTCGTTTGGGAGGACGGCTCGACGGTCCCGCGTGACGTGGCGCGCACGGACGCGGAAGGCCGGGCGAGCCTCGAGCTCTCCAGGTCGAGCGCGCTCCTCGCCGTGCGCGCCGACGGCTTCCTGCCGCGCGAGATCCTCGCCCGCGTCTCGGAGAGACGGGCGATGGTGATGCTCTCCATGCCGGCGACCGTGATCGTCACCGGCTTCGTCGCGCGCGAGCCGCAGCGCATCGTCGACCTCGACGTGCAGTTCGACGACCACGCGCTCGAGAGCGACGGGGGCTGGTTCACGACCTCGAACGGCAGCCGTGCGCACGATCGCGTCCGGCCGGGAAGCCGCGCGGTGCGCATCGCGTGGACGGATCCGGAGGGAGCCGTCCATCACAGCGACGTCGTCGAGCTCGAGCTCGCGGAGAGCGAGACGCGCGAGCTACGCCTCGAGCTGCACCCGCCGGCGTTCGTGAGCGGGCGGCTCGACGAGGAGGTGCCGCGTCCGATCGTCGATGGCGTGGTGCAGATCCGAGCGGGTCGCGTGTGCCGCCTCGCGAGGATGCCCGACGAGCCGTCGTTCGGCGACTGGCCGGACAGGGAGCTGGGGTCGCTCGTGCGCGACCGGTACGTCGTCGTGCGCGAGGACGGCACGTTCGAGGCGAGCGACCTGCCGCGTGGCCCCGCGATGATCACGGCGGCCTGCTCCGGCTGGGTCTCGTACACGGGGCCGGGAGCGCTGTCGAGCTTCGACGGTGCGAGCGACGTCTGGGAACCGATGCTCGACGCCACGCATGAGGCCGTCGTCGCGATGCAGCCGGCGGCTCGGGTGGTCGTGCGCTTGCACGGACCGGGCGGGCTGCCCGCGACCGACGCACGAGTCACGCTCGAGATCTCGAGCTGGTTGCGCGGTGCCGACGCGCAGACCCGTTTCCTCGACCGGCACTACGTCGCGACGACCGGGCTCGAGGGCACCGTCGTCTTCGAGGACGTGCCCTCGCAAACGGCGTACGTCGACGTCGATCATCGGGCCTTGCGCCTTTCGGCGTTCCCTGAGAGCATCCAGTTGCGGTCCGGCGAGACGAAGTCGCTCGCGTTCACCCTGGTGGAGCGTTGATAGTGAAGCGCAGGTCGGTCGCGCTGCTCTCGTTGCTCGTCGTCGCGTTGGTCGGGACGGCGGTCGCGCTGCGGCTACTCGGACGCAGTGGGGAACGCGACGTGACGCGCGCGCCGCGACCGGCCGTCGAGAAGCAGGAGCGAACCGACGCGACGTTGCGCGACGCGGCTCCGGTCGCCGCACGCCGGGTCGCGCAGGAGACCGCTTCGGCCGCGGCGTACCAGCCTGTCGCGCCAGCGCCGGAGTTCGTCGGTCCCAGGCGCGCTCTGGTGGTGTTGGTCTCCGACACCGCGGGAAACCCCGTTGCCGGCGCGGATGTCATGGGAATGGCACCGCTCCCGGTCCTCGCACCGTACGTCGCTCACGAGCGTTTCCGCGACGTGGTCGTCTCGACGGCTCGCACGGATGCCCATGGGTTGGCGACGCTCGCGGACGCGGCCGTGGACGAGTCGAAAGTCAGCGCGCGCCTGCGCGTGCGCTGCGCGGGCTTCGCGCGGCGCGACGACGTGGACGTCTACGCGCGGGACCCGGTGTGCCGCGTCACGCTCCTGCGGCCTGCGGCGGTGATCGTCAGCGGCTGGATCGGCGATCCGGAGCAGCGCGTCGACGGCATCGAAGCGCGACTCGACGACGCCGCGATCGAGGACGGGCGCGGCTGGTCGACGACGTCCGACGGGCGGCGTGTGCACCGCGGCGTGAAGCCGGGCAAGCGCGCTCTGCGGATCGCGTGGACGGCTCCGAACGGAACGCGTCACTTCAGCGACTCCTTCGAGCTCGAGGTCGAGGAGAGCGAGACGCACGACGTGCACCTCGAGCTCCACCCGCCGGTTGCCGTGAAGGGACGCCTCGCGTCGAGCGTGCCGCGGCCGATCGTCGATGGCGTCGTCGAAGTGCGCGTCGGCTGCCCGTTCTACGCACAGGAGCCGATGGTGGTCGAGTCCCGTCGGGGGACCGTCCGC